>CAYSZJ010000004.1:0-64262 GCA_964435435.1 uncultured archaeon | reverse complement strand
ATTTTTTTAGTAATAAATACATGTTAAATTTATCATAGATTTAAATTAGAAAGAATTAAATGTCCTTTTTTATAAATATATGTGTCTATTAAAAAATAAACTAGTATTATAACAGAAAAAAATAGAGAAATAGTAAAAAATAGTATGTTTTAATCTTTAATTTTACACGGTATAAACTAATATTATTAAGGGAACTGCTGAACTTAGGCAAGAGAATAAAATTATAGAATTTGTAGAAAGAGTAAATAATTTAATTTAATATATCCACTATCCTTTTTCTTATTCTTTTTTAAAATCTGGGATAAAGAAAGGGATTAAGAAAATCATATTATCATCCCAATAAGTAAATATTTCTTATCCAATCAAATAAAATACTTATTAAGTATGTTTTTTATTAATTTATTATGCAAATTTCCTTCGATAAAGTTGCCGACGTGTTATATTTGCAATTCTCTCATGAGAAAGTAAAAGACTCTGAAGAGATTAACGAAGGAATTGTAATTGATTATGGAGATCACGATAATATTATTGGTATCGAGATTCTAAACTATTCACAGCGTAAAATTAATCTTAATGAAATTATTCAAATGAATGCTGATGAAATAATACCCGTGATTGCTCAATGGTCATAGAATTCACTAAACACGCTTTACAACAATTAAAGCTTCGCAAAATTGATAAAACTAAAATTATTACTACTAAAAATTCACCTGATGAGGTAACTAGAGATAAATACAGAAATAATATTGCTCAAAAGAAATTTGAAAATTATCTTCTAAGAATTTTCTATACAATTAATGAAGATACAAAGACAATTATTACTGCCTATAAAACATCAAAATTTGATAAGTATATAAGAGATTTGAATGACTCTTCAGGTGTTAATAATTCATAAAATCAAGCTGAAAAATAATTTATAAATAAAATAATTGTATTCTAGTAAATTTCTAAAATCTTAAAATGAAAAAAAGATATGAATAAAAATATTTATTCAGTATGAGCTGATATTATTAAATCAGCAAAAAGTTTCATGTCATTTAATAACATATTTAACTTGTCTTGAGACTCTCTATCAAGGTCTCCTCCAGACTTCATTACAAGCACAGATATAATATACTTGAAAATATGAAGCTCAATTTCCTTCCCATCACCGTCACTCCCGCCGAATTTGGCAGAATCTGCCATAAAGATGTTTTCTCGGACAGTATTACACGCATTAATGAAATCTCTTAAATCTCCTCGTAATGTTAATCCGCTACTAACTCCTTGAACATTATGAACGATTACATTACCAGAAATATCAGCAATAATAACTTTTGCTTTGATTTCATCAAGTTGTTTTTCTGCTTTTTCAACATGAGCCTTTAAATCAGCATAGGAGGATATTAGAATATCCCTGAACACTTTGGCTAATTTATCCTGATCATAAATACTTGTAAGCATAAAGTCGAAATCATAGTCTTTAAATAAATCCAAAAAGATTTCTTTTGCGTTCTTAACATTGGTATCTAAAAGTTCCTTCTGGTAATCTTCCAGGAATAGATAATTAACTATCCATTCATTCTGTATCATATTTATGAAGGAACAAGAAGACCATAGGTTTTTCATTGTTCTTTCGGTAAAGATCTAATAAATCTATGAAATATTGTTTTGCTTGTTCAAAATTTTGCGGATCATGTAAGTCAACTATGGGAATGAGAATATCTGTGCCTCTGAAAATCTCAGGTTTTTCCATGTATTCTTTTCTAAACTGCTCTTGACCCCCAAAATCAAAAATCCCAACTTGCAATCCCAAGAATGGATGTCTTCTTGTTTCATATAGTATTGTTGGTGCTAATCCTTTAGTGTCTTCCGGAGATTTTGCGGCAAAAGCAACTGAATAAACGCTTGTCTTACCACATCCACTTAGTCCAACTAAACTAATTTTCATTTTTGATTTTCCTTTTTTTTAAGTTTTTATTATAATTTAATTCATTAAGCTTTTTTAATAAAATTTTATTTAATTTTTCATTCTTTTGGTGCTAATTTAAACGTTCTAGAAAATACCTTACCAAATGCGTCTGTTGATGCTTCAACTAAGATATTGGCCATAATAGGTTCTCCTTCTTTAATGTCTAAAGGATAACCTATTTCAATAGTTTCAAATGGAAATAACTCCTTAATTGTTGTTATCCATGGTCTTTTCTCGAAAAGTTCTTCTATTGTAACAACTCTTATTTTCATGTCTTCTAAAACATATCCAATTGTATTCGTTAAAGATAAGTTTAAAAGCTTGTCTTCCTCATCCAATTCCTTCTTGGCGCTGATAAATTTTCTAGCACCAAGTGCTGGTTTAACAGCAATTTGTTCTACCTCTGGTTTAGTTTCTATCCGTGGCGCTTCCACCTCACCAGTATCTCTTACTATAAATACTTTACGCTTCTGTATAGTATACTGTGAGACTTTCTTAAGTTTTGCTAAAAATAACACAGCGTTTAGATTAATAGCATTAAAGGGTTCTATTTTAATATAGCCTTTCTCAGCAGCATCTTCCATAATTTCAGTACCAATACCAGTTCTAGCAAATACGGTGTTTTTATTTGCTCCACTACCTACTGAACCAACAGAAATATCTGCATTTTCAGCGGCCAAATCGGTGCAAAAATTACAACTTGAAGATTTAAACTTATCTAACTGCCTGATTGTATATGATTTTATTGGGTCTCCTTGCGGATCATAATATAGGTGGAACTTACCCTTATTAATGTCCATTTTCTGCACTTTTGATAAATCTATGCCACCCTTTTCAAAAAATGGATAAAGAGCTTCTGGAGCAAAACTATCCATACAGAATAGCCCAATCTTTAAAACATGGCATCTCATAAAATATTTCAGCATACCAGTTGGGCTGTCAAACATTTTTGATACAGCATCTATATTACATGGTGTACCAACAAATGCGATTGATCTAAAATCTTGGCGTACAGCATCCATTAGAGCCTCAACTGTCTGTGAATGGCTATAAATAGAACCAGAAGATTTAATAGCGTCATCCTTATTTGTAATGATTTGAGCAATAGGATGCCATGGTTTATTAGGATCTTTCATCGTTACAACTGCTGCATCGATCAAATGCTCATCAAATAAATAACAAAGAATACTTGTCACCGTTCCCCCATCTTGACCTCCAATTACTTCTGGAATATTTGTATTAGCCACATAACCCGTTTTAAAATCTCCCATTAACTGATAAGGATCTGTTATAGTGCGAGGACATTGATTATAACAGATACCACAACCTGTGCATTTTCCTATTAATTTTGGCTGTGCTGTTAGATCATCCCATTCTAACACGGGACATACAGCGGCGCATGTACCACATTCAGTACAGATTCCAGTACGCACGATTTCCTTCATCAACATACCAAAAGAATCTTTCTTTCCTTCAAGTTTCTTTTGAATATATTCAAACGAGTATTCATATGGAGTTTCGGTGTGGTCTGTATTATTTTCTGCCATAATAATGTATAGTACTCTCTTTTTTTTTTTAATTAATAGATTGTGAAATCATTAAAATAAAATGGCTTTTGTAAAAAAAACATTATTAATTAGGATAAAAAAGTAAGGATTTTTTGAAAATTAAGTCAAAAAATAATAGAAAAAATCAAAATTAAAAACAACTTTAATTTTTCAATTTAAATGCTTCTTCTAGTATAATTTTCAATAATTAAATTATAAAATTTGATTAATATATTATAAAAAGATCTCAAATAATTATCTAAATCTCAGAGGAAAGAATCATAAAAAGTTCTTTTTGTATAGTTTTTTAAATTATATTATTGCAATTTTTGCATCTTTCTTTAAATATTTTAAAATTATATTTATCTCTGATCTTATTCATCAAATGATAAAAATGACTTTATCTGAAGACCAAATTGAAAGATATTCAAGACAAATTGTATTAAAGGAAATTGGAGGGATTGGTCAAGAAAAATTGCTCAATTCGAAAATAACATTGATTGGCTTAGGAGCTCTTGGATCTCCAGCAGCATATTACTTAGTTGCAGCGGGTATTGGCAATTTGAAAATAATTGATTTTGATAGGGTTGAGGTTTCAAACTTACATAGACAAATACTCCATTTTACAAATGATCTTCATAGACAGAAAACTTATAGTGCTTTTCAGAAGCTTAAACTCTTAAATCCAGATTGTAATATTGAATTAATCAATGAGAAGCTTATTGCGAGAAATGCTAAAGATATACTAAAAGATTCCGATTTTGTGATAGATGGTTCTGATAACTTCCCAACCAAGATGTTAATAAATGACACTTGTATCAGTTTAGGTATACCATTTACTATTGCTGGTGTTTTGCGATTTCATGGGCAAATAATTACTATAATTCCAGAAGAAATAACTGCCTGTTATAGATGTATATTTGGAGATTTAGCGGGAGAAAATATTGGGATGTCCTGTTCTGAGGCAGGAATAATCGGATTTATTCCGGGGATTTTAGGATCTTTGGAAGCCAATGAAGCTCTTAAATATATTCTAAATATTGGAGAATTAATCACAAACAAAATTTTATATATTGATCTTCTTAGAAATAGCTTTAATTTTGTGGATATATTTAGAAATCCAGATTGTATTGTATGTGGTGATAATACTAGAGATATAGTTGAAGTTGTGAATTATGGAAGTGATAATGCATGTCAATAAATAATTTTAAATTTCCTGAAGGAAAAAATGTTAATAAAATTGATATTAGAGGAAAAGTGTGCCCTATGACCTTTGTATATACAAAATTAGCCCTTGAGAAACTTTATAAAGGAGAAATTTTAGAAGTTTTACTAGATTTCCGTCCCGCTGTAAAAAATATTCCTGAGAATTGTAAGCGACAGGAAATAGCTGAGCTTCTTAATATTGAAGAATTTGACGACGAAGGGAATCTTAATTGGTTATTAAAATTAAAGAAAATTTAATTTTTTTTCGATAAAATTATCTAATTTGAATAATCCGTCTCTTGTATCAAATAAAATGTAAAAATTTTTAGAATCTATTAAAGTACAAGTAGTATTGTTAAAACTAGAATACCATCCATTTGTACCTAAGAAGATTATTTGCATCTATTAATCATATTTAAAAAGCTATAAATAGATTAACTTATTTCAGTTATATTTTTTTTATTAATATAATACCACATTATTATAGAAAATCCGAGGTAAAAAGCATAACTAAGAATCTCAATTAAGGAGGGATTTCCATTATAGCCAAAAAGCCCTTTTAAAATGCTTCCTATATGCCCATTTTCATGAAGTAATGGATAGGAACCATCAGCATTTAGGGGAGGGTTTATATCCCAAATATGTTCTATAATTATAGGTATAATTCCTGCTTCTTGTAATTCATGAACACCATAGGCAACCAAACCTGCCGCAAAAAAAATTAATAAAACATTGGTGACAGTAAAAAATTTCTTAATACTTATTTTCTTCGAACCTATGAATATTAAATAACCTAAAATTAATGCTAAAATTATTCCTATAATTGCACCTACTAAGTTATTTCCTTGAGAGATAAAACTCGCTGCACCAAGGAATAAAACTAGTTCAATTCCTTCTCTCAATATCGAGAAAAACACTAATAGAAATATTCCCAATTTATGTTTTTCAGTAAGTTCTATTTCTAATTTGTGTTCTAACGATTCTGCAATGTTTTGTTGGTTCATCATCCAGTAAATCATAGTTGTTAATAAGACTGCACCTATTAGCATGGCTATACCCTCAAAAATTTGCTCTGCTACTCCAGTAAAGCCTCCAGCAAGATAAAAGAATAATATTGCACCTATAATACTTATTAGTATAGCAACAACGATAGATGACAATACAATTGTAATATAATTCTCTCTCTTAGTTTTTTTTAAATAACTAAATATAATTCCTACAATTAAAGCTATTTCTAAAGTTTCTCTAAATGCAATGATGATACTTGTAATCAATTCTTTATTTTACCTCTCAAAATCTTCTATAATAATCATAAATTTTCTCAAAAAATTCTTTATTATAATATTCAATAAGTTTTCCATCAGAAAACATTAGAAATAATATAAATTAGTATCAAAAAAATTCTAAAATATTAACAATTCTCATAATAACAAAGTTGGTGTATTAAAATTCTATATCTTTAGATTTAATTTATAATAGTTATAATTTAATCTTCCCAATAATTAAAACAATTAATTAAATTTCAAGTAAAATGTTCTAACTTATGATAATTAAAAGAAAATAGTTAAACTATAATTTGATATATGCTATATTTATTTTTAATTTACTCAATCAAGAATTTTCAAGTGTCTTATTAATTTTTAGTTGATTTAAATTGTTTTAATTTATTTTGTTCTTCATTTTTGATTTATAGTTTCTAATTGCTTCATGTAAACCTTCCGCAGCAAGATTAGAGCAATGCATTTTTATTGGAGGTAATCCATCTAAGGAATCAACTACATCTTGTCTAGTTATTTTCATAGCTTCATTTAAAGTTTTTCCTATAGCTAATTCTGTAATCATTGAAGATGTCGCGATCGCAGCAGCACATCCAAAAGTTTGAAAAGATATATCTTTTATTATCTCTTTACCATTTTTGTTTTTTACTTTTATATAAATAAACATAAGATCTCCACATACAGGATTACCAACTTGTCCAATTGAATCAGCATCTTTCATTTCACCCATATTCCTTGGATTTCTAAAATGCTCTAATACCTTTTCAGAATATATCACTTTTAGTCCCCTTTAATTTAAAATTATAAAATTTTTCTAAATTTATCAGCTCTTTAATGATTAAATTTCAAATAAATCTGTCGATAAATATCTTTCACCTGTATCTGGTAAAATTATAACAATATTATCTTCCTCATTGAAATCTTTTGAAACTTTATAAATGCCTGCCCAAGCTACTGCTCCTACAGATATCCCACCAAATATACCCTCTAATTTTGCTAATTTT
Source organism: uncultured archaeon (assembly GCA_964435435.1). Classification (GTDB taxonomy): domain Archaea; phylum Asgardarchaeota; class Lokiarchaeia; order Sigyniarchaeales; family SOKP01; genus Loki-b32. Next base: position 57,277 of record CAYSZJ010000004.1, on the reverse strand, counting down.
CTTGAAGTTTTTACAACATCCTTATGTGTTACTTGAATTATTTCATCATAAATTTTAGTATTTAATATTTCAGGAATAAATCCTGCTCCAATGCCTTGTATTTTATGAGGATCTGCTTGATCCCCTGATAATACATGAGAATTCTTATATTTTCTTGATTTATTTATAATTCTTTAGAAATTAAATTATAATAATAAATAAAAAAATAGGTGCAATTTTTTCACATTTATTAAAAAAGACATAAATTATTTTATCCTCCAGCAATTGCAGGAAGAAAACTAATTTCATCCCCATCTTGGAGTAATATGTTTAAAAAATTTAAGGAACGAATATCTTTTCCATTCAACCCTAGAATTATGTACTTACTCAAAGTCTTCTGAGGAGTTAAAATGATATTTTCAAATTTTTTACCAAAATCTATTATTAATTTATTAAATACATCTTTAATAAAAGAATTTTCATCAACCGAAAGAGTTGTTTCATTAGTTCCTACAAATTCTGCCAATAAAGACAAAAATTTGATTTTAATCTTTATCATACAAAAATTTTATTATTATTGAATAAATCTAAGCAATAAATTATTCTAATTATAAAATAAAAATATTAGTGTAATTTTTGCAGATAAATAAAAAACTTAAGTGATATTGATAAGAAAGAAAATGTTAACTATTGGTCATCTCTCAACTGCTTACCATACTAATTTTATTTTGATGAGGAATAAAGATATAAAAAACGATCTAAAGAAAGAAATTAATTGGATTTTATTTGGTACAGGACCAGAAATGGTCCAAGCTTTTAAGAACGAGGAGTTAGATATTGGATATATGGGATTACCTCCAGCAATTATCGGTATTGACAATGGAGTCCCTATTAAATGTGTAGCTGGTGGACATATTGAAGGAACTGTTATGATTGGGAAAAAAAGATACAAAAATATTTCTCATTTGAATGGAAATATGTATGAAACTCTCGCCCAATACAAAGGAAAAGCAATTGGTGTTCCAAGTAAAGGTTCTATCCATGACGTTATTCTTAATCATTATTTAGAAAAATATGATTTGTTAAATAAAATCAAAGTAAAAAATTATAAACAAGCAGAATTTATATCAATTGATATTGAAAAAAATACTCTTGAAGCTGGTGTAGGGACCCCTTCCTTAGCTGTTTTTACATCAACTATTTTCGATTCTCAAATAATTATTCCACCTTATTTTTTATGGCCATATAATCCTAGTTATGGTATTTTTATTCGTAAGAATTTAATTGAATATCATCCTGAAGTAATTTTAAAATTTTTAATCCACCATAAAAAAGCATCATTACTCCTAAGAAATTCACCGATTCAAGCAGCAAAGATAATTTCAAAAAATATTAAAATTATAAGCAAAAGTTATGTGGAATCAGTTCTTAAAATTTCTCCAAAATATTGCATTTCTCTTTCAGAGGGATATGTTAATTCAACAATAGAATTCGTAAAAATCCTTTTTTCACTTAATTATATTAAAAGAATTTTAAAAATAAAGGAAATATTTAACTTTAAATTTATAAATCAAGTTCACCCTGAATCTGAACATTATAGGGTTAAATAATTAAATAAACAAGCTCTAATATTAAGAAGTGAAGAGAAGGAAAAAATAATTCAAATTTTTATGAAAAGTTCCAAAGTTTAAAAGAACCTTGGATTTATTAAGGGTTGTTTAATCCAAATTCAATTATTTTATCCTTTTCCACCATTGATAAGATTACTGTATTTAAAAAGATAGATGTATTTTTGGCATTTTTTTATTATTAAGAATATCTCTTATGAGTTTAATAATGTATTTTTTAGATTAATAGTTCCTAATAATTTCTTTTTTATATTTAAAATTTTATAGATATTAATATGCAATTAGATAATATTGACAAACAAATTATAAGAGAATTATATAAGGATGGTCGTCAGAGTTTAACTACAATCAGTAAAAATGTATTTAAATCAGATAAAGAGATTATGAGTCATACTGGAATTAAAAAACGAATTGATAAATTACAGAATTTAGATATTTTAAAAATTCAGGGTAATATTAATATTGAAAATCTTAACTATAAGGCTATGATAATTCTTTTAGAAATGAAGAGCTATGAAGATACAAAAAACATAATGAATGCTTATTCCAAATGCCCTAGAGTCTTTTTATTGGCACAAATTACAGGTCAATATAACGTCATAATGGGAATAATAGGGCAAAATGTAGATGTCCTCCATAGATATATAAATTTTTGTGGTCCAACAAACAAAGAAGGGATATTGCATTCAGATATTCTATTTGTTTCACATTTTAATTTTCCAAAATATAACCCTCTCAATCTTTTTAGTAACAAAAGCCAAGAATGCAATTGTGGTAATGTATGCAAAGATTGTGAAGCTTTTTTAGAAGGAAAATGTGAAGGGTGTGGTAATTTTTAACCAAGCTGTTTTTTAAATCCGATAAGATCAATAATTTTTCGATAGTTTAAAATTTAAACTTTTTTTTAGAAATAGTTTTAAAATTACACTAAGAGCTAATACGTTGTTTAAATTTACCCAAATAAAATAAAATATAAAAGAATTAATAATTTTTTATAAAATAAAGAATTATATTATTCTTTTAATTATTTTAAAATGGGTGATTATTTGATCATAGCTGATAAATATTTTGTTTCGACTTATGAAGAAAAGAGTAAATTATTTTCGTTATCACCATCAAACAAATTTATTTTATATTTATTAAAACAAAGAGGGCCTTTAACTCAAAAAGAGATTTTAAAGAAATCTCTTCTTCCTAAACGCACAGTTGCATATGCATTAAGAAATCTTCAAGAAAACAAATTTATCTCAAAATCAAAAGATGTAAAAGATAAACGCCTAAGTATTTTCGAAATTAATATTTAAAATATTGTAAAAATCTATTTTCCAATTCATAAAAAATAGGAGTTGATGATTAATGAATGATAACCAAAAAAATATATTATATATTCAAACCAGTGATGAACCAGAACGTCAATATTCTCCTTTAGTTTTGGCTCAAACTGCCAAGGCCATGAATATTAAAGCAACAGTTTACTATTTAGGTCAAGGTTTAAGAATATTAAAACCAGGAGAATCAGAAAGAATAAAATTAGGAGATTTTCCAACAGTAAAAGAGATGATTGATAAAACTCTAGAAGAAGGTATAGAAATTTTAGTTTGTGAAGCATCAAAAAGAATGTTAGGTTGGGAAAAAGTGGATTTAATTCCAGGTGTGAAAATAGTTGGTGCTGCCACATTAAACGATTTAGTTCTAGAAGTAGATGCTACACAATGGTTCTAATCCATTTATATTCTACTAATAATATAATTGTTGATGGAAAAACTGAAGAAATTTATTAATTTAATTTTTAAAAATTTAATATTCTAATTCTAACCTTTCTTCTATTTTTTTTATCGCATTAGAGGCATGTATTCTTATTGTTCTGTGGAAATCATTTACCCTTTTCATTAATACATTTAAAGCTGGCTTTTCACCATAAGTTTCTAATAGTTTAATCAGGCTTAATTTTACTTTAAAGTGTTCTTCCTCCTTGGATCCCAAATGATCATTTAAAAATGCCATGTTTTTATTGATCAATCTTTTTGTTTTTCCATGATCGTCTTTCACCTTATACCAATTGTTTTGAAATATATTATAAATTGCATCTACAGCTACTTTTTTTATAAGCCAGTAAGTCTCATCATCATCCAATATTTTGAGCAAATGATCTGAAGCTTCTAAGGTTCCAATTTTACCTAAAGCAATTATTGAGTTCTTTTTTACATCTAGATTCCGTATTTGTAGTAAATCAACTAAAGGTTTAACAAATTCTTCATTTCCGATTTCACCTAAAATAAAAGCAACACTTTCTCTTATTGTATTGTTATCTTTTCTTAAATGAGAATATAAATAATCATAAGACGCATCTCTATTATTAATATAAATCTTTTTTATCGCATCTAATATATAGAGTTTCATATCTAAATCTAGATACTGGTAACTTATATCTTCAATATCTAAAACATCTAAAAGCTCTGGAACTGCTGTTAAATCTCCAATCTCTCCCAGAGATTCAATAGCTGCTATGCTTACTTCATTATATATATTATCCAAATTAGTGATTAATAAATCAACAGCCGTCTCATACTTTAACTTTCCACATAATATAACAGCATTTTTCTTTACAATGAAATCATCAAATAGTAATAATTTAGTTATATCTTTCTCGATTTCTTTTCCTAAAATTTTTAAAATTATTATAGCAGAATCCATTAAATCGGAATCTTCTTCTTTCAAAATTTGGGTGATTACTTCTAATAATATGCTTTTATATTGAACTAAATTATTCAAAATTTCAGGATATTTTATTTTTAAATAGCTAACATCTTCAAAAGAAACATTAATACTTGATAGTTCATTTCCAATTAATTTAATTAGTTCAATTTTATGATTATTTGAAATTTTTTTACTTTTTAATGTATTTAATAACAGGTTTATTAGAGTATCTGGATTTAAACTTAATAGTTGTATAGTGACAAAATCTTTGATCGAGTTAAATTCGCAATCTAATTCATTAATAAAAAGTTTAATTTCTGGCTCATCAAACTTAATCTTCTGTATAGCTTTTAAAACAGATAGCTTGATTTGACTATTGACTGGTTTTTGTTCCAATATCCATTTCAAGGGTTTTAATCCTTTTTCATATTCTAATCTACCTAGAGCATTAGCTGCTTCACATTTAATTTCAATACTATCTTCCGTGACCAATAGAGTCTCAAGAGTCTTAAAGCAGTCATCTTTTAACGATGTTGAATTATTGCTAACCAAGGCTAAATATTTAATTGCTTCTTTCCGTTTACTCTTCTCTTTCTCTGCTTCTATGATCTCTGTTAACATTTGCATTGAATTCTTAAATCCAAGCTCTTCACATCTCTGATAAATTTCTCGAGGATGAATTTTTGTTTTTAACATTAAAATTTCTTATTTTTTCAATCTATTATTTTCTTCGATAAATTATTAACAAAATAGATCACTTAACTATAAAAAACTTTCCAAATCTAACATAACTATTGTTTTGAACTACCAAACCTGGTAAAAATTAGTGATTCCCACAATAAAAAAATAAAAATGATCAGAAAATTTATTTTAAATTCTCTAGTTTTAATTAAAAATAATATTCTTGATATTAAATTCCTGTATGGTTATCTTTTTTAAAAATTGTCAGAAGTGGATTTAACTGATATATTTAAAATAAATGAATTATGAAATTCATTATGTCAATTCGCCAATCAATAAATAATGTTCGAGCAAAGTTTTACAGTATAGTGACTAATCATACTTTTGTGAAATATTGTGGTCTAATTGTTATAATAGGGTATCTATCATTGCTTATAATCGGGGTTATTATAGCGGCACTACTTGATCCAGACGGGTATACTATATGGGACAACTGGATTTCGGATCTAGGTGGAAGTTATCACACACCAGCTCCATTTTTATATGATATTGCATGTATAGTTGCTGGCTCCATGACTCTTCCCTTTACATTTTATATGGAAAACTTAATTGCTCCCTTACCGAAGAGAAATAAATCAAGTGAGCACCATTACTCTCGATTAAGATTTCGATTAAGTAGTTCTGCATTTTTATTTAGCCTTATTGGCAATCTTGGCTATATTGGTGTGGGGATCTTCAGTGCGGATCGTGATTATGAATTCTTATCTATTATGGGACAAGGATCACATGGCCTTATGTCATATCTAGCTTTTGGGGGATTTACTTTGGGTGCTTTCTTTATGGGTTGGTTGATAGTATTATATAATACTAAAATTCCAAAAATTCTGGGAATATATGGAATATTTGGGCCATTTATTACTTGTATTGTGAATCTAATAGAAAGTACTCCATTATTAGAATGGTTATTACTCTTCTCTATACTCATCTGGATAATACCGCTTTTTTTAATAGTATTACAAAAACCAGAATTGATCCCGAAAGAATCAGCAAATAATTAAATATCAAGCCAGTTGAATTATTTAATATAATCTATTATTTTTTTTTAATGAATTCTATATGTCTAAATTCTGCGTTAATTGTGGAAAACCTTTAGCAAAAGATTCTAAGTATTGTATTAATTGTGGTCAATCTATAATAACAGATGTTACCCAAAAACTGGATTCAGAAAAAGAAGCCCTCCTAAAATCTAAAAAAGAAATTAAATATGTTCTTACTTCTTCTCAACGGGAAGTCTTTTTAAAAAAGATTTTACCAACAATGGCAATAGGCTCAATGATTTGGTTGATTAGCGAACTAATATTTAGTATGATTTTTATAGAAATTGAATTTGAAGGACTATTTATAGCTTTTTACATTTCTATGGTAATTCTCGAATGTCTATTGTTTATGATCCTATATTTTACATCTCGAGCTGACAATATTCAATTAGGGTTAATATTTTTCTTTTCGTTTTGTTTCATAGCAGGAATTCTTAGTCTCCCAATAATAATGATAACAGACTTTTTACCCCAAGTTCATATGTTTGTCAGTTTATCATTTGGAGCTATATTGATAGTCTGCTTTATAGGAGCAATTTTGAAGGAAAATTATTTTGCTAAGGGATATCTATGGGCTCATATAATTCTTTTTTTAATAGGAACCGTAATCTTGGAAATTGTATTTATTATTATATTTGAAATTCATAATTTTTTATTAACAATTCCAGTATCTTTAGCATATATATTAATTGTAGCACTGACAACTATGTTTTATGGATCTAAAGCTGTGCAGAAAAGTGAAAAAGACCCGTGGTTATCAATCTTTTTTAAAATAGAAGGGATATTGTTATTATCTTTAATAATAGCCATAGTCATCGTAGTTGTAGTATTGATTATTATTATAATCGGGATTGCGTTTGGGGGCTCTGACATCGATTTATCAGGAATAGGTTGGGGAGGGTCAAAAAAATCAAAGAAAAAGGGAGTCAGAAAAAAGAATAATCCATCAACGAGTAAGAAAAATCAATCAAAACTGGAAATTTAGAAGACGTGGTATTTACTTTTCTGGATACACCAAATTCTAAAAATTAATAATTATTACACTATTAGATATATCTATATTAAACAGGTCTACGTTCTTAAGTAAAAAAGATATTTTTTAAAATGAATAGTAAAGATAAGGCGGGAAATACTAAAACCGCAGAAAGAATAGATGAAATTGCCGACGCAATTGAACAATCTATGAAAAAAGGCCATATTAGTACATTAATATTATTAGCGTTAGAAAAAGAACCTTCTCATGGATATAAGTTAACAGAAGAAATTCAAAAAGGTACTTACGGAGTTTGGACTCCAACAGCCTCAGCATTATACCCTCACTTATCTTCATTAACAGAGAAAGGATTAATTGAATATACAACTGAAATGGATGGTAAAAGAGAACGAAAAGTGTACAGTATCACACCCAAGGGAAGAGAAACATTGAAGACAATTATTGAAAGGCAACAAAATATGCGAAAATCCCTACTCTCAATGATAATTTCTACAATAGGGATAACCGATTCAACTATTCCTAATGAACTTGAAGAATTATTTGGTCCTGATATTCTAGAAGAAGTTTTAATGAATAAATCTGACAAAGAAAAATTAAAAATTTTATCTAAACGAAGAATCATAATATCAAGGATAATTGATAAATTGAATAATGTAGTGAATGAGATTAATCTAAAAATCGAAGATTTAAGAGTAAGCCGAAAATAGTAAGTAATTCTTTCACATTTATCTATTATTATGACTTTTTTTGCAGTTAATAAAAAAATTTATATATAAGAACCTTATATATTATATATAAGAATCTTACATATCTTTGAGACGTATTTATCCTTAATCATTTTAAGATTAGGTGTTATTATTAGTGAAAGTATTATTAACAGGTCCTTTTGGAAATGTTGGGTTGAGCACATTACAAGAATTACTTAAAAGAAATCATGATATCAGAGTTTTAGATATAAAAACTAAGAGAAATCGTAGAATTGCTAAAAAGTATAAAAATCAAGTAGAACTGTACTGGGGAGATATACGGAACTATAAGGAAGTAGAAAAAGCAGTATCAGGACGAGATGTAATTATCCATACAGCAGCAATTATACCTCCGCTTGCTGATAAGAAACCAAAATTTGCTGAATCAATTAATGTTGGAGGGACTTCAAATATAATTGAAGCAATGCAGAATCAACCGCAAGAACCGAAAATCATCTTTACTTCGTCAGTAGCAATATATGGAGATAGGCTAGAAAACCCTTTAATAAGACCAACAGATCCTCCTAACCCCAATCCAGATGATGAGTATGCAAAACAAAAAATAGAGTGTGAGGAAATAATTAGAAACTCAGGATTAAAGTATGCTATTTTTCGTTTAACATACATAGTATCTATTAATAAGCTTCAAATGGATCCACTTATGTTTGAAATGCCCTTAGATACTTGTATTGAAATTAGTAATACTAAAGATGTGGGGTATGCTTTAGCTAACGCAATCGAAACGGATGAAATCTGGGGAGAAATCTTACATATTGCAGGTGGAGAGAGATGTCGAATTTCTTATCGAGAATATCTTAATGAAATGATGGATATTTTTGGTATTGGTTCTAACATTTTACCTGAAGAAGCATTTAGTAAAAAGGGATTTCATTGTGGGTTTATGACAACAGATAAAAGTCAAACTCATTTACAATATCAAAGACATACGATTGATGATTATTTCAATGCTGTGAGAAAAAAAGTAGCAATTTCACGATATTTTACAATGATGTTTAAATCAATCGTGCAAAAATATCTACTAAATAAATCTCACTATTACAAAGAATATCTAAATAGCCACCATCCTGAATCTAAGATTAAAAATTAAAATTTCTTTTAAATATCTTTAAACTACATTTTACACATGTCCCTCTATAATAATTATTAGCTAAAATTATTGAAGAACCGCATTAAGGGCATGTTCTTTTCTTTCTTTTTAACTTTTCTCTATCCACGATTCATGGTTATCAAATGTACTTTTTGTTAATGCTTATTGGATTAGCATCGATTTTTCTCAAAAAAAAGTATCGAAATCTTAACTAACATATTTTTTTATTTTTTTGATATTGTGTACAAGATCTGCTCATGAACATACTCCTTTTCACCTCTAATTATTTTAATAAAAATGTAAAAATTTTTAAAGATTAGAAATAATGCAAAATAGAATCCAATTTGATTGGATAAAATTAAATATATTATAAGAGGGTAAAATTATGCCACATATAGTTATATTTATGAAGTTCCCAAGTCACCTCGCGACCATATTCGTAAAAAAAGCAATTGAAGCTATGCAAAAGAATTTGTTTCCTGATGATGAATCGATACAAGAAACTCTTGTACAATCGGCTGGAAGAGTATATGAAGATGGTCTAAGACTTTTAAGTGTTACACTTGTAAAAGAGGGAAAACTTGAAGAAGCATTGAAAAGTGTAAATAAGGAAATGGCTTATTACGCAGAAATCGAGGGTGTTGAATCATCCGTTGAAGTTTGGGTTACTGCTCAAGAGGGTTTAGACGCTTTTGGAATTGAACTTCCTGAAGGTTAATTACAGCAAAAAACAATAAATTTTCATTTTTTTTTTATTCTTAGTTCTTTTGATGAGATTGAATAAAAATTAGCAGGTTCTTTATTTCATACACTTGATGACTATTCTAGTAAAGTTAGAAAAAAAGTAACCGTTTCACGACTCTTTACCATGATGTTCAGACCAATCGCTCGGAAATATCTTCTCAGTAAATCGGATTACTACAGAAAATATCTTCACTCAATTAATTTTCCAAAAAGGAGCTCAGATTTTTGAATTGTATAATCTTATTACTATATTTTTTATAAAAAATTATTATTTTTAACCCTAATACTTATTATTTCTTTTTAGAAGAATTATTTTATTTTCCTTCTCTCTCTATATGATAATTGAGATTAATAAACTGAGTAATAATGTAGGAAATCGATCACTTTTTTAATCAGTATCTTTTATTTTCTATCATAATGTTTCCTAAAACTTCCAATGAGAGTAAAAATGATATATCCCCACTATCATTAATCTATAAACCGGTTATGTTGATAAATAGAAAGAATTAAAAATGTTAAAAAAGAATAAAATCTAAAAAAAGAATTATTAAATTCAGAGATATATCAAAAATATATACAATCTTGTATAAAAAAATGAGGTGGATGTGTAAAAATAGATGAGTAATACTGAAAATCATCGGATTGGATACTATGCTTGTCAATGAGGTGTAAATATAAGAACTAAAGTAGATTGTGATGAACTAACTGATTTCGTGAAAAATGAATTTGGAGATGAGATATTAATATCAAAGAAGAACCCATTTCTTTGAACTGATAATGCTCAAAACGAAATAATTGAAGATATAAAAGAGAAGAATTTAAACAGAATTGTAGCTTCTGCTTGAACTCCTCGTACTCATGAGGTTATTTATAGGGGTACAATTGCTAAAACGGATTTAAATCCATATTATTTTCAAATGGTAAATATAAGAGTATTAATATAGAATGACTCTTGTAGCCAAAATGTGAGAGAACATTGCTCTTGGTGCACAGATAGTAAAGAAGAGGCTACAGAAAAAGCAAAAATCCTAGTGAAAAGCGGTATTGAAAGAGCTAAACGATTAGAGCCAGTTCCTATTAAGACTGTTCCTGTTACAAAAGCTACATTGGTAGTAGGAGGTGGGATTGGCGGGATGAATGCAGCTCTAGATCTTGCGAATCAAGGCATCAAGGTATATTTAGTTGATCAAAAAACTACGATAGGAGGGAGAATGTCTCAATTGGACAGAACATTTCCTACAGATGACTGTGCCATATGAATTTGCGGTCCAAAAATGTTAGAGGTCAATAGAAACGAAAATATTGAATTATTAAGTTATAGCGAAGTAAAGAATATAGAAGGGTATGTTGGTAATTACAACGTAATAATTGAAAGGAAACCACGATTTACTACAGACGAATGTAATGGATGTGGAGCATGTGCTGAAGTCTGTCCAGTTTATACGACAAATTATTTCGATGAACATTTAGGGGCACGAAAAGCAATTGATATACCATTTGGTCAAGCAGTACCATTTTTATATGATATAGATAGAAATGTTTGTGTTGAATGTTTCTCCTGTGTAGATTCCTGTGAATTAGATGCTATTGATTTTAGTCAAGAATCAAAAGAAGTTAATATTGATGTTGGAACGATTATTATAGCAACTGGATGGGATATTTATGAACCTTTTGGTGAATATGGATATGGAGAGTTTGAAAATGTTATAACTCAACCTCAGTTAGAACGAATATTAGCCCCAAATGGGCCACTTGAAGGCTATGTGCACCGAATTTCAGATAATAAGAAACCTAAAGAAATTGTATTTATACAATGTGTAGGAAGCCGAGAAACTGAACGAACTTATTGTAGTGGTGTTTGTTGTATGCTTGCTCTAAAAAATGGAAGATTACTCTTAGAGGAATTTCCAGATGCAAATATTACAATATGTTATATTGACATAAGAACTCCTGAAAAAGGATTTGAAGAGTACTATGAACGAGCTAAAGATGCAGGCATTAGAATGATTCGTGGAAAAGTTGGTGAGATCTCTGAAGATCCTGAAACAAAAAATGTGAAAGTTCGCGTATATTCATCTCTCACAGATAAGATTGTAAAAATTGATGCTGATTTAGTCGTTCTATCCACAGCAGCACTTCCTTCAAAAGGTACACAGCAAATTGCTCAAGTTTTAAATCTTGATACTAACACATACGGGTTTCTTACAGAATCACACTTTGGGCTAATGCCACAAGAAACAAAGTCAAAAGGCATTTTTATAGCTGGATTTGCGCAGGGACCAAAAAATATTTCTTATTCCGTTTCTCAAGCTAGAGCTGCAGCTAGTAAAGTAGCTGAACTAACAGCGCCTGGAGAAATTGATATTGAACTGATAACTGCCGAGGTTGATAGTGAATTTTGCATTTCGTGTAGACGATGTGAACAGGAGTGCCCAAAAAATGCCATAAGGATTGAGGTAGATATCGGAGCGTTTGTTGATGAGATAAATTGTGATGGATGTGGTATATGTGCTACATGCTGTCCTACACAAGCTATTGATATAAGATACTATCGAGATCATCAATTATTTGCTGAAATTGATGGTCTTTTAGGAGGTGGTTAAACAGACATGGAAAATACATATAGTATAATTGTTTTTGCTTGCTTAAAGTGAGGATATAGTGCAGCTGATTTAGCCGGAGTTTCTCGATTGAAATATACACCTGCTATAAAAATTATCAAAGTAAGATGTACTGGTAGAATTGATATTAAGCACATCTTATATAGTATTCGCGCGGGAGCTGATGGTGTTATGATTGTTGGTTGACGACCTAATGAATGTCAATTTAAAAATGGTAATTTCACAGCTGAAAGACACGTTGAATTAGCAAATAGAATCTTAGAATCTAGAGGATTCGGAAATCAAAGAATCAATATGTATTGGCTCAGTGGCGCAGAAAGTGAGAAATTTGTAAGAAGTGTGGAAGATGCTTTAGAAAAGGTAAGAAAAGCTGGGCTAAATCCACTTAACCTAATAAACAAAGAGACGAAAGTTGAAACAAAACAAGTTATAACTACCCCTGTAGAATGATTCTTATAAAAAAATATTAGTTATAAGAGGACTCACCTTGCGAAGGAAGGGGTTTTAAATTAGTATTCAATCAAAAATATAATTTTTTATAGAAAGATGTAATCCAAAAGGATGGAAATATGGTTCAAATTGTAAAAGATATTAATTTTGATGGGATATCTCCAAAGAATTTAATGGATGCTACCTATAAAGCAGTCGAAAACTTTCAAATTAGAGCGTTTTTCGAAGCAAAAGAAGATATTTCGAAAATTGGTAAATATTCTGAGGAGAAATTTTATGAAATTCTAGATGCTATGGTCGATGCTGAAACAGAGCGTAAATTAGTGTTAGAAGGATTAAAAGGTAAGAAACCGTTATTTTTAGAGGAAATTGCCAAAATTATAAAAGAATTTCCTCCAGAAAACGTAATTCGTGATGTTATTTACCTTAAAGAACAAGGATATGTTGAAGAACGTGTTGAAATAAAAACTAAAACTGTTATCAAGAAAGTAAAGGGAGAAGAAAAAGAAGTCGAGGAAGAAGAACGTTTCTATAGATATCAAGTTAAAGATATACTTGGTGGTTTCATTGAACATTTTTTTGAACCCGTTTCTATTGTATTTGATTCTGAAGTATGTTGTCAGTGTGGGTGGTGCTCATCAATTTGCCCTGTAAATGCTATTACAGTCACAGCAGATACATTAGAGATCGATAATGATGCTTGTATGAAATGCGGGTTATGTTATTCTGTTTGCCCGAGATCATTTTCAATTGAACAAGCAGGTAAAAGTATAAATAAACTTGATAAATCTTTAAAATTTTCAGAAAAAATTAATGGTTATATTAATAGTTATTCTGCTACAACAACTAAGGATGAGATTAAAAAAGTACGACAAGATGGAGGGATTGTCACTTCTTTACTTGAATACTTACTTAAAAATAAATTAGTTAATGCAATTGTAGCAGTAAAACATTCAAAGGAATTATGGAAACCAGAGCCAATTATAGTAGAAGATATTAAAGATTTATATAAGACTGGTGGCACAAAATACGCTAACGCCTCAACATTAAGCATAATAGATCAATCAAAAAAGTATGAAAATATCGCGGTTGTAGGTGTTCCTTGTATGATGAATGCTTTAGAGAAAGGATATTTATTTCCAAGTGGTTTACCATTTTTCAAGAATATTAAATATAGAATTGGGCTTTTTTGCATGGAATCATTTCCCTATGAGGGCATACTTAACTTAATTAAAGAACAATTTGATAAAGATTTTAATAAAGTAACAAAAATGGATATAAGTGGGGGTAAATTCATTATATACTTAGATTCGGGGGAGGATTTAAGAGTACCCTTAAACGACGTTAAATCATATGCACGCCATAACTGTCATTTTTGCGAAGATCTAACATGTGATTATGCTGATATCAGCATTGGTTCAATTGGCTCACCTAGTGGATGGTCTACAGTAATTACGCGAAATAAAAAAGGTGAAAAAATCTATAAAGAGGCAATTAAAGCAGGGATAATAGAATCAAAAAGTTTAAAAGATGTTAAACCAGGACAACCCTTATTAGAAAGGATTGCTGGTACTAAAAGAAAAAATTGCAAACCAATTAAACTGGAAAAAGAATAAAAATAAAATTATTATCATGAGTTCAAAAACATTTCAAGATTTAATTAAGGAAGTCCATGAAAAAGGTATTTGTCAAGAATGTGGGGGATGCACTTCTTTCTGTTCAGCAACATTTGAAAATGTAATCGGCTTTAAAGAGCCCTTTTCACCTCCGGAATATATAAATAAGGAGGAATGCCTTGAATGTGGTATATGTTATTATATTTGCCCTCAAACTCATGTTTTGGATGAAGATCTTAATAAAACTTATCAATTTACAAATTTTGCCTCCATGCCCCTTGGTAATTTTGAAGATATTTATTCTTGCCAAACTAATGATCCTGAATTTTTAAAAATTGGAACTGATGGAGGTATAGTAAATACAATAATAAATTACTTATTAGAAAATAAAATAATTGATGGAGCAATAGTATCAAAATTTGATGCTCCATTTTCTAGGGAATCTATGTTCGCAGATAATAAGGATGAATTATTTAAAGCTTCCGGGACAAAGCTGGAAATAACTTCACAACTAGACGAGATTCAAAGATTTTGCACTTATACGCGCTCAATTCCAAAATTTAACCATTTTAAATTTAAAAAATTAGCAATAGTAGGAACGCCTTGTCAAATTTATACAATTAGATGTATGCAAAATTTGGGTGTTACCCCTTCAGAATATATTGAAATTTGTTTAGGGTTATTTTGCTACCATAATTTTCTATTTGATAAATCTCAAATAGAGATATTTGAAAAAGATTTTAAGATAAAATTTGAAAATATTAAAAAGATAAATATTAAAGAGGATCTAATTTTAAAGTTAGAAGACAAAAGCTCGAAAGAAAAAATAATCCATATTTCCTTTGAAAAATTAGGTAATTACATCCGTCCCGCTTGTCATTCTTGTAGTGATTTTACTAATGTTTATTCAGATATTTCATTTGGGGGTCTTAGCTCACCAGATAGATATACAACTGTAATTCCTCGCACTGAAAAAGGTAAACAATTACTTCATAAAGTATTAGACGCTAAAGCAATTAAATGCTTAGAACATGATACTATAACTAAAAACAATATGAAAGAGTTAATTTCTAAATTTTCTCAGTTAAAAATAAGACGAAAAGAAAAATTTATGGATAGTTTAAAATAAGGGTGTGAGTTGCATAACAGAAACAGAAAGAAATAAGAAAATAAAACAAAATACTAATGATACTGATTATTTTTTAAGAAAAATATACGAGCCAGATCTAAGAAACTTATTGAAAAAATGTTATCAATGTGCTCGTTGCTCAGGTGTATGTCAAATTAGTAAAGTTCAAAAATTTACACCTAGCAGAATTATTCAGATGATATTAGAAGGTTTTGAAGATGATGTAATTAAGAGTGGGTTATTATGGGACTGTTTAATGTGCAATAGTTGCCTTCAGATGTGTCCCAAAGATATAAATTTTGCTGATATTGTACGAATTGCTAGATATAAAATGAGGATGAAAGACATTCAAAATGTTGATCGTTCTATTGCTCATAAAGGCATTTATCCTATGATGTCAGAAATAATGAGTCAAAATAATATTGAAATTGAAAGACCTTTAGATTGGGTTCCTAAAGATTGTAAAATTTCAGAGAAAGGAAATATTTTATTTTATGTTGGATGTTTACCCTTTTTTAATTTTGAATTTGAAAATTCAGATTCTATAGCAGAAAGCAGCCTGAAAATAATTTGCCAAATTGAGAACGAACCAATAGTAGTTCTTAAAGAGGAGACATGCTGTGGTCATGATTTATATTGGGGTCAAGGAAAATTCGAAGTGTTTATTGAATTAGCAAAGAAAAATTTAAATAATTTTGAAAAAGCAGGGATTTCTACAATAATAACTGCTTGTGCTGAATGTTATAGAACATTTAAAATTGACTATCCAAATTTATTTGAAGATTTTAATGATAAATTTGAAGTTAAACATATAATTGAATACATTTTTGATAATTGGAAGCAAGGTAAGATTGAATTTAAGAATCCAAATGAATCTAGCGAAATTATTCCTTTTACTTATCACGATCCTTGTAGATTAAGTAGATATTTACCGAAAGAAAATAATATAATTGAAAAAGTTCGAGACATATTTCATCATTTAGAAAGATTAGGTTACGAATTTAAGGAAATGGAGCATAATAAAGAAAATTCCTATTGTTGTGGAGTTAATTCTTGGATGAATTGTAATGAGAGATCCAAAGCTTTACGATATAAACGTCTTTCAGAAGCTAAAACTGTTGGAACAAAAATGATAACGTCATGTCCAAAATGCCGTATACACTTAACTTGCCTAAAAAAAGATTATGATGATTTCACTTCAATAGAAATAATGGATTTCTCAGAATTTTTGGTTGATATGATAAATGTAATAGATCCTGATAAAAAAGTAGAGGTTAAAGAATAATGGAGGGATCTGTGTGTGTCATTGGAGGGGGAATAGCAGGGATACAGACTTCTTTAGATTTAACTGAATTGGGTTTTAAAGTTTACTTAGTAGAAAAAACACCTTCAATTGGGGGTAGAATGGCTCAACTAGATAAAACCTTTCCTACTTTAGATTGTAGTTTATGCATTTTAGCGCCAAAAATGGTTGAAGTATTTCGTAATCCCAATATTGAACTAATGACTTATCATGAAGTCCAAAAAGTTGAAGGAAAACCAGGAGATTTTAAAGTAACCGTCCTTAAAAAACCTCGTTATATAAATGAAGATCTTTGCAAAGGATGTGGTGATTGTGCTACTAAATGTCCAAAGATCGAAGCCCCAAATATTTTTGATATGAATCTAGGTAAAAGGAAATCTGTGTATATCCCATTTCCTCAAGCAGTACCTCCTATCTATTTAATTGATCCTAATATGTGTCTAAAATTGACTAAAGATGTATGCGGAGTATGTCAAAAAGTTTGTAGCGCGGAAGCAATAGATTTCGAACAAAAACATCAAGAAATCGAATTAAATGTCGGAGCAATTGTAGTAGCAACTGGATTTGATATGTTTGGAGAGGAATTAACCTCTAGATGGGGTTATAATTATGAGAACGTGGTAAATGGTTTAGAATATGAGAGAATTTTATGTGCATCTGGACCATTTGGCGGACACGTTCTACGCCCAAGTGATAAACAAGAACCAGATAATATTGCCTTTATTCAATGTGCGGGTTCAAGAGATCTGCAACAAAGAGTTCCTTACTGTTCAAGCGTATGCTGCATGTATGCTGCTAAAGAAGCAATTATCACAAAAGAACACTCAGAAAATTCCAAATGTTTTGTTTTTAGACACGATATTAGGGCATATGGGAAAAACTTCTATGAATTTACTCAAAGAGCTCAAGAAGAATATGGAGTAAAATATTTCCATACTAAAATTAGTAAAATCATAGAGGATCCTGAGACAAAAGATTTGATTATTCATTATGAAGATTTACAATCTGGATTACTTAATAATTTTCGAGCAAATTTAGTTGTATTAGCTACACCTCTAGTTTCTTCTAGCGGAACCAAAGAATTAGCAAATATTTTAGATATTAACTTAGATGATTATAATTTCTTTAAGGAAAAAAATCATTTTACTAAATCAATATCTTCGAAAAAGGGTGTCTTCTTGGCTGGATTTTGTCAAGGTCCAATGGACATACCAGAAACTGTAGCTGATGCCAGTGGAGTCGCTTCACAAGTGGCAGCTTTACTCAGTTCCGCAAAATATACCCAAGTAAAAGAAAAAGTATTTGATATACCAGAAAAAGAAGTCGATATAACAGAAGAACCTAGAATTGGCGTACTTATCTGTCATTGTGGAATTAATATCGGAAAATATATTGATATACCTCAAGTTGTAGAACATATAAAATCATTGCCTAATGTCGTTTTTTGTGAAGATAATTTATATTCCTGTTCTAGTGATTCTCAAGCAAGAATTAAGGAAGTAATTGATGAATATAATTTAAATAGATTTATTGTGGCATCTTGCACACCAAGAACGCATGAATCCTTATTTCAAGAAACTTGCCAAGAAGCAGGATTAAACAAGTACCTTTTTGAAATGGCAAATATTCGTGATCAGTGTTCTTGGGTTCATATGACAGAAAAGGAGCTTGCTACCGAGAAGGCTATAGATTTAATTGAAATGACTGTTGCGAAATCTAGATTATTGAGATCACAACAAGAACAAAAATTATCAGTTATACCAAAGGCATTAATAATTGGTGGCGGTATATCTGGAATGACTGCAGCCTTGAATATTGCTAACCAAGGATATACAGTCTATCTTGTAGAAAAAGAGAAGATTCTTGGAGGAATTTTGAATGATTTATACCTTTTATATCCAACTCAAGAAGATGCTTCAAAATTTTTAAAAGAGATAAAAGAAAATGTTAAGAAAAATGAAAAAATTCAAGTTTGCTTAGAGTCTAGAGTAAAAGATGTAAAAGGATATATTGGCAATTTTGATGTCTCTATTATTGACTCCAAAAATGAAGTTAGTGAACTGAAAGTTGGTGTTATTATCGTTGCTACTGGAGGTCAAGAATTAAAACCTATAAGATTCGATCAATATGGTGATAAAAATAACAATGTTATTACAGAATTGGAACTAGAAAAACGATTGAATCAAAGAGACCACTCTTGGTTTGATAGTACTAAGCGTGTTACAACAATTTTATGCATAAATGCGAGAGAAAAAGAAGGAATTACATACTGTTCGAATATATGTTGTGCAACTGCTATTAAAAATTTGAATATCTTAAAACAATTAAAGCCTGATCTCGAAATGATTGTTCTTTATAGAGATTTTCAAATGGCCAAAAAAGAATTTGAAGAATATCTTTTTGATCGAAGAGGAGATGCTATACTTCTAAGATATGATTTAAATAAACCACCAGAAATCACGAAAATAAGCAATAAACCTGAAAAATACGGGATAAAAATATTTGACACGAATTTGCAGGATATTATCACATTTGAAACAGATTTAATTATTTTATCGCCTCCTATGATTCCTACGGATAATTCAGAAGAATTGGCAAAAATGCTTAAAGTACCTTTAGATAGGCATGGTTTTTTCTTAGAAGCACATGCTAAACTGAGACCAGTAGATTTTGCTACGGACGGAGTCTTCTTATGTGGATGTGCTCATTGGCCAAAACATATTCAAGAATCAATCACTCAAGCAAATGGAGCTGCTGGAAGGGCAAGCAGATTTTTAAGTTCAAAAGATATTATTGGCTCAGGTTTAGTAGCGGAAGTGAACAACGAGTTATGCGTAGGATGTAAAGTTTGTATAAAACTTTGTCCCTATAACGCTATATCAAAGAATGAAGAGGATAAAGTGGTTATAAACAAGTTACTTTGTAAAGGATGTGGTGTATGTGGTGCAAGCTGTCCAGAAAATGCAATAACAGTTTATCATTTTACAAATGAACAAATTCTATCAGAAATTATTGCCTATGGAGGAGAATAAACAGTTGGCATTTAAACCAAAAATTTTAGGATTTTTATGTAATTGGTGTTCTTATGCTGGAGCTGATCTTGCTGGTGTAAGTAGAATTCAATATTCTCCTAATATTAGAATTATAAGAGTAATGTGCAGTGGGAGAGTTGATCCTCTTTTTGTAGCTGAAGCTTTTTTAAAAAATATTGATGGGGTGCTCGTTTTAGGTTGTCACCCAGGAGATTGTCATTATATGACCGGCAATTATGAAGCAGAGATGAAAATGAACATGCTTAGTAAATTACTAGACTATGTTGGGTATTCTGAGCGTTTTCGCCTAGACTGGGTCTCGGCTTCCGAGGGTAATAGGTTTGCCAAGATTGTAAATGAATTTAATGAACATATAATCAATCTAGGTCCCTCTCCAATAAAAAATAAGAAATTGAGAAAACAATTATCTGAAGATTTTGATGTGATTAAATCTGTATTATCTGATTCTAGACTTAGGACCTTAGTCAGCAGAGAAAGACAAATTACTACAGAAGGTAATGTCTATAATGAGAAAATACAAAAAGAAGAATTTGAAGAAATTCTTGATGATGCTTTACATAAAGAATTTATCCGTCATAAAATATTACTAAAAATTAAAGATAAGGGTAAATCAGTACCAGAAATATCTAAAGAAATTCAAGTAGAGCCATATAAAGTACTAAATCATATTGTCACTTTAAGGCAAAGAGGATTAGTTGATCTTGATAAAATATATGAAGAAATCCCCACATTCATATCAATTAAGGAGGCGAAATAATGGAAAAAGTCGGTGCTGTTTTAGTCATTGGTGGCGGAATTGCTGGTATTCAATCATCCATAGATTTAGCAGATTCAGGATATAAGGTTTATCTAGCTGAATCCACAACAAGTATAGGAGGAGTAATGTCTCAATTAGACAAAACTTTTCCAACTAATGATTGTGCTATATGCATTCTTGCTCCGAAATTAGTACAAACTGGTCGTCATGAAAATATCGATATTTTAATAAACTCAAATATAGAAAAAATTGAAGGAGAACCTGGAAATTTTATAGTTGATTTAACTCAAAAGACACTTTATTTGGATCAAAATAAATGTACAGGCTGTGGATTATGTGCTCAAAAATGCCCTATAGAAGCAATCGACACTTTTAATAAAGGGCTCTCAAACAAAACAGCAATCTCAGTGAAATTTCCTCAGGCTGTTCCTTTAGTTTTTTCAATTAATAAAGACAAATGTGTAGGTTGTGGAGTTTGTGAAGGAATATGTAAAGCCGAAGCAATAAATTATGAACTTCAAGATGAAAATGTTCAGCTTAATGTAGGAGCGGTAATACTGGCAACTGGATTTGATGAGTATGATCCAACTCCTTTAACTCAACTTGGTTATGGTAAATATTTAAATGTAATCACTAGTACTGAATTTGAACGGATATTAAGCGCTAGTGGCCCACACGCAGGTTTAATACTTCGCCCTTCTGATGGAATTATTCCTAAAAAAATAGCATTTTTACAATGTATTGGTTCAAGAGATAGAAAGCATGGTATTGATTATTGTTCTTCTGTTTGTTGTATGTATACTACAAAAGAAGCGGTTATTGCTAAAGAACACATGGATATTGTAGAACCAACCATTTTTACGATGGATATCCGAGCATACGGTAAAAATTTTGACAAATATATTGAACGAGCAAGAAAAGAGTATGGAGTAAGATATATTAGACGTAGAATATCTTCTATTAAAGAGATCCCGGATTCTAAAGATTTGAAAGTTTATTATGAGACAGAAAATGGAAGAATTGTTGAAGAAATTTTTAACCTTATTGTTCTTTCGGTAGGAATGCAACCTAATCAAAGAGCAAAAGAATTAGCACAGAAATTAAATATCGAGTTAAATGAATATGGTTTTTGCAAAACTGATACTTTCACTCCCGTAGAGACTTCAAACCCTGGAATTTATGTTTGTGGAGCATTTGCAGCACCTAAAGATATTCCAGAAACTGTTATCGAAGCAAGTGCAGCTGCAGGACGCGTGAATGTTCTCCTGTCAGAAGCAAGAAATAAATTAATCTCGAAAAAAGAACTTCCTGAAGAATTAGATGTAAGCGATCAACCACCACGAATAGGTGTATTTATATGTCTTTGTGGGATAAATATCGGGGGTGTAGTTAATGTTCCTGAAGTTGTGGAATATGTTAAGACTTTACCCGATGTAGTTTATGCGGAACATAATCTATATACTTGTTCTGCTGACACTCAAACTAATATTAAAGAAAAAATAAGACAAAATCAACTTAATAGAGTTATAGTTGCCTCTTGCACTCCAAGAACTCATGAACCTTTATTTCAAGCGACCATAAGAGAAGTTGGTCTAAATAAATACCTTTTTGAAATGGTTAATATTCGAGATCAATGCTCATGGGTTCATATGCACGAAGCTGAAAATGCAACAACAAAAGCAAAAGATCTATTGAGAATGTCAGTAGCAAAGGCTAGACAATTAATCCCCTTACAGGAACAAGAAATCAATGTAATAAATAAAGGTCTAATAATAGGTGGGGGAGTATCTGGAATGTCAGCAGCATTAAATCTAGCTTCTCAAGGTTTTGAAGTATTCTTAATTGAAAAGGAAGATTCTCTAGGTGGATTTGCTAAAAATATTTATCGAACCCTTGAAAATGATGATATTCAGGAATATCTTAAAAATTTAATTAAAAGTGTTGAAGATAATCAACTTATCCAAGTATTTAAAAATGCTCAAATCAATTCAATTTCAGGATATATTGGAAATTTTTCCACAAATGTAAGCTACGGAAATAATAACAAAAGTGTTGATCTTGATCATGGAATAATAATTGTAGCAACAGGAGCAAAAGAATATCAACCAAAGGAATATAATTTTGGGAAAGATCAAAGAATTATAACCCAAACTGAATTTGAAAAAGATCTTTTTACTACAGATAAAGTAAAAGGATTGAAATCAATAGTTATGATTCAATGCATTGGATCCAGAAATGAAGACCACCCATATTGTAGCAGAATCTGCTGTTCAGAAGCTATTAAAAATGCGTTAAAAGCAAAAGAAATAAATCCAAATATAGAAATAGTGATTCTATATCGTGATATTAGAACGTATGGTTTTAAAGAAAAATATTATAACTTAGCACGAGATAAAAAGGTTATCTTCGTTAGATTTGATGAAGCTAAACCTCCAGAATTAAAAATTAAAAATAAAGAGTTAAAAATAATAGTAAACAATCCAGATTTAGGAAAACTTGAAATAAATCCTGATTTAATCGTATTAAGTACCGGTCTCGTAGCACCCATAAAAGAAAATGAAGAATTAGCAAAAATGTTAAAAGTTCCACTTAATGAAGACAAATTCTTTTTGGAAGCTCATGTTAAATTGAGACCAATTGATTTTGCAACAGATGGTATATATTTATGTGGGTGTGCACATTCACCAAAAGATCTTCGAGAATCAATTGCACAATCCAATGGAGCTGCTGCTCAAGCAGTTAAAATTTTAAGCGCTGAAAAACTTGTAACATCTGGGCTTGTGGCTGTTGTAATAGAAGAAAATTGCATTGGCTGTGGAAGCTGTATCGAAGTCTGCCAATTTAATGCTATCGAATTAATAGAGGAAGAACGAGTGTTTGAAGATATCACATTTACTATTAAAAAATCTCATGTAAATCCTGCGCTTTGTAAAGGTTGTGGCACATGCGGTGCGCAATGCCCTAATTCAACAATAGTTATTAAACATTTTGGTTTTGAGCAAATCAACGCTATGATTTCTGCCCTATTAGTCCAAAGTTAAATTATTAGGTATTGACATATGTCTAAGTCAAAAAATAAAGTAAGCAAAAAGGATTTTCACCCAAATATATTGTGTTTTTGTTGTAATTGGTGTAGTTATGCTGGTGCAGATTTAGCTGGGGTCTCACGATTTCAATATCCCTCTACTATTAGGATAGTGAGGGTGATGTGCTCTGGTAGAGTAGACCCCGCTTTTATTTTAGAGGCATTTAAAGATGGCATTGATGGAGTCATTGTAACAGGATGTCATATTGGTGACTGTCACTACTTAAAGGGAAATGAATTTGCGAGAGATAGATTTGAACGTTTTCAAGAAGTTCTGAAAATGTTTAATCTTGATAAAAGATTTAGACTTGAATGGGTAAGTGCATCTGAAGGAAAACGATTTGCTGAAGTAATAACTGAATTTACTAATAAAATTAAAAAATTAGGACCATTACAAGCAACTTAAAATTTTTTTTTTAAAAATCTAGAAGAAGAAAAGAGATAAGAAACTATAAAAGTAAAATAATTATATAGATCTTTTTTTTAACTGCCTTGGATTTTTATGCATATTTTCAAAAGATTCCTTAATATTATTCATTATTTGATTTATCTCTGTCATTTCTTTTTATCCATTAAACAATTAAAAGTATCAATATATACAATTTCGTGATTAATCTTTATATACTTGTTTTATTAAAGTATATTCGGTTCGAGCCGTATGTCTTTTTATGGTATTGCTCTTTTGTTATATTCTGGTAGGTCATCTGGGGGCCATCCTTTGGGAGTATTATAGTTTTTCACATACCTATGATCGCACATTGGAGCTCCGAATCCTAGAGTCTGGGTGCGGGAGAATCCATATCCTAAAATGTTTGCTGCAGAGAAGTCAGCTAAACAAAAAAAAGGTACATACTTCTCAGCATCTAATCTCTTAAAGACTTTATGAATTCCGCACTCATAAAAATTAAAGCCCCACTCAAAAGTTTTCCCATCACCTTCAACAAAGTCCCCAACCCAATCATCTGGATAGTTTTTTTGATTTAATGTTTCACAGAGTTTTTTCCTAAACTCAACGTAGGCTAATTCGAATGGATAGTGAGCAGGATCTTTACCACTTTTTTCCAAACCATTTTTAAAGATTGTATTATTAATATCACAGAGCTCATAATAAAATTCCCCGATATCTCGAAGCGTAAATCCTTCCTTTTCGAGGATTCGGAATATTGAGAGACTGGACATACAACCAACTAGGATAGTATTAAAATAATTTTTATTTCTACCGATATAAGGTATTTCAGGAATTATCTTTTCATATTCTGATTTCATTTGGGCAAACAATTCGTCGACCTTAGCGTCCTCAAACTTTCTTTTAAGTATATCCCGTGCAAGTTCAAGGTCTTTAGAGAAATCTTTCATCAATCTTGGTTTTCTCTTGATATAATAATCTTTTAGAACCTTTACTGACATTAAATTTATCACAAATTTTATGTTATTAAATGATTTAAGGATACATCAAATGAATGATTCTTTAACTTTTAAAAATTGTTTATTCTGTTTACATCTATAATCAAAATAATCCTACCAAGTTGGGGCACTTATTAATTCATCCAGTGAGGAAAAATCTTTAATTTTTTAATTCATACGATCCTATGCGACTCGTTCTTTACCCAAACGATCTTCAAAAATTTTTATTTCTTGATGTTTAAAATAAGTGTTGTAGAGAGTGGCATATTCACCACCTTGTGATAACAAATTATTATGAGTTCCTTCTTCAATAATTTTACCATGATCTTTAATGAAAATTAGGATGGAAAGGTAAATTCAGAGTCTGATTTCAATGGAAATTTAGGGAAAAACTCCGTAAAAGAAAAGACCATTTGACTTAACAATAAGCTACAAAGAATTGAGCAAACTTTTATAAGAAAAGTCCATTGCAACCATAATGATAATTAGACGCATTAGGAAAAAGTAGAATAATTTAAACTGTCTTGAATTAATACTTCTTTCATACTTCAAAAATCAATAACTAAAAACTCATCATCCGCAATATTTTTTACACTTCTTATATTATTTTCAATGTAATTCTTGAAAATTTCTCTATGTTGCGTCTCAGAGTAATGTGCAATAATTTCAAAATCCACAATACCTAATCCCGTGAAGTCTTTAAGTTTATCTTGAGTCTTACATTTCTTACCACCAGGATAATTCTCATTAAGAATTTTGGCGGTGTCTAATATTGGAGTTAATATATAAGCTCCTGCACTATAACCTGCGAGGATGAATTCTTTCTTTTTTGTGAATTGTGTAATTACATTATCCAATCCCGATTTACGTAGATTGATTAATAATTGAAAAGGATCACCCCCAGATATGACTAAAATGTTGGATTTCATGAGTTTTTCTATTTCACTCGTTGCATCTATCTTAGAATTATCAATAAAGTCAATTTTAAGGTGGTGTCCCCTTGCAAAGCCCTTCCAATCATCAAGAAATTTATGCGGGGTATTTGGTATGTCTTGTGAAGGCATGAAAAGTGGACGCTTGTCTTTGATATCAGAAGGGAATATCAAATTCAAAATTTCATGAAAATTGTCGTTATTATCGGGTGTTGAAAATAAGACTATTCTCTTCATAATCTTGAATATATAATTAAGAATGGATATCTTAAAAATAAAACGACCGAAACAGAATGGGTGGTGCCGGAATATATACTTTTTATTTTTACATTTCTAGACTAATTCATACTGTTTGTGTTTTTCCAGAAAGGTAAATTCAGAGTCTGATTTCAATGAAAATTTCTTTGAAATAAATCAGATAATTATTAGATATCAAATTTTCCCTTTAGGGGTTATTTTTCAATGATTTTGTTAAACCCGGATAATCTTGAAAAGTGGTTTAAACTTGAATGGGTAAGTACCTCTGAAGGGAAGAGATTTGCTGAAGTTATATCAGAATTTACAAACCAAATTAAAGAATTAGGTCTATTAAGACTAACTTAAAATTTCCTTTTAACAGATCAATATCTTTAAATTTATTATTAATTAGAGAATTAATCCTTTCTTTCTTCTTATTTACAAAATTTAACAATATTTCACATCTAATTCTTTAACTGAAATGTAAATGCCTTTTCCATTATTTACATGGAATACATGATTTTTGATCAGTTTCACTAGTTTTGATGAACATTATGTTGGATATAGATCATTATTCCATTTCTAATTATTATCAACAGACATAATGCAGATAAAAGGCAAAAAACAAAATCAAATTCACTGAAATTCATCACTCTCGCAAAAAAAGTTACTAATTTAGATCTCATACCCAGAAATCACTAACATAAACGAACAAAATGTCCAGAAAAACCAAAAAAAGATTTAAAATATGACTAATTATGAAAAAACAAAGTGATAGATTTTTGGACTCGATCATCCCCAAAGCAGAAAATGTTGGATCTCGATCATTTTTCATAAAAATATTTATATAATTATATTTCTTTTATTTTTATTCAACGGAAAAAAAGATGTGGAAAGCAAATCCTTATCAAAAAAATTTAAAAGTGTTAAATAATGGAAGGATCAGTGTTAGTTATTGGTGGTGGAATAGCAGGGATACAAAGTTCTTTAGATTTAACTGAATTAGGGTTTAAAGTTTATTTAGTAGAAAAAACACCTTCAATTGGAGGAAGAATGGCTCAACTTGATAAAACCTTTCCTACAAACGATTGTAGTTTATGTATTCTTGCCCCTAAAATGGTAGAAGTATTTAGAAATCCTAACATTGAATTAATGACTTATCATGAAGTTCAAAAAGTTTCAGGAAAGCCAGGAAATTTTGTGGTTTCAGTCCTAAAGAAACCTCGTTATATTGATGAGACTAAATGTAAAGGATGTGGTGACTGTGCTGTTAGTTGTCCTAAGATTGAATTTCCTAACATCTTTGATATGAATCTAGGTAAAAGAAAGTCTGTTTACATTCCTTTTCCTCAAGCAGTTCCTCCTATATATTTAATTGACCCTGAATTGTGCTTAAAACTCACTAAGGGAGTATGTGGGGTGTGTGAGAAAGTATGTAAGGCAGAAGCAATAGATTATGAACAAAAACCTCAAGAAATCAAATTAAACGTTGGTGCTATCGTTGTTGCAACTGGATATGATGTGTTAGGAGAAGAGTTAACCTCAAGATGGGGCTATAATTATAAAAATGTAGTAAGTGCTTTAGAATATGAACGAATGTTATCGGCTTCTGGACCCTTTGGGGGACATATTTTACGACCTAGCGATGAGAATGAGCCAGAAATAATTGCATTTATTCAATGTGCGGGCTCAAGGGATATACGTGAGGGAATTCCCTATTGTTCTAGTGTGTGTTGCATGTATACTGCCAAAGAAGCCATCATTACGAAAGAACATTCTGAAAACTCAAAGTGTTTTGTATTTAGGCATGATGTTAGAGCTTATGGCAAAAATTTTTATGAGTTTACCCAAAGAGCTCAAGAAGAATATGGAGTAAAATATTTCCAGACTAAAATTAGTAGAATAATAGAAGATCCAGAAATGAATGATTTAGTAATTCATTATGAAGATTTAAAAACTGGTGAATTTAAGGACTTTAACGCAAATCTAGTGGTATTAGCTACACCTCTAGTCCCTTCAGCTGGAACTAAAGAATTAGCTAAAGTTTTAGATATCGAATTGGATGATTATAATTTCTTTAAAGAGAAATCATATTTTACTAAATCTTTATCCTCTAAAGAAGGTATTTTTTTAGCTGGTTTTTGTCAAGGTCCAATGGATATACCAGAAACAGTGGCTGATGCTAGTGGAGTGGCTTCACAGATAGCAACTTTACTAAATTCTTTTAAGTTTACAGAAATAAATGAAAGAGATATTGAGGTACCTGAAAAAGAAGTTAAAGAAACAGGCATACCAAGAATTGGAGTCCTTATCTGTCATTGTGGTATTAATATCGGAAAATATATTGATATTCCTCAAGTTATAGAACACATAAAAGGGTTGCCTAATGTAGTTTTTTGTGAAGATAACTTATATTCTTGTAGTTCTGATTCTCAAGAACGAATTAAAGAAGTAATAAAGGAATATAATTTAAATAGATTTATTGTAGCTTCTTGTACGCCAAGAACACATGAATCTTTATTTCAGGAGACATGTCAAGAAGCTGGTTTAAATAAGTATTTATTTGAAATGGTGAATATCCGTGATCAATGTTCATGGGTACATATGACAGAAAAGGAGCTTGCTACGGAAAAAGCAATTGATTTAATAAGAATGGGTGTTGCTAAATCAAGATTATTAAAACCACAAGAAGAAATGAAATTGAAAATCACTCAAACTGCATTGGTCATTGGAGGGGGTATATCTGGGATGACTGCTGCATTAAATATAGCTAATCAAGGATTTAATGTTTATCTTATAGAAAAAGAAAAATACTTAGGTGGAAATTTAAGATTCTTAAATATGCTTTATCCTACTCAAGAGGATGCTTCAATCTTACTAAACGAAACCATAGAAAAAGTTGACCAGAATAAGAACATTCATATCTTTTTAAATTCTAACTTAAAAGATGTTAAAGGCTATATTGGTAATTATAATGTTTCACTTATTGATTCAGATAATAAGATTCATGAGTTAAAAATTGGTACTATTATTGTTGCCACTGGAGGACAAGAATTAAAACCTAATGAATTTTTTGAATATAGATATACGAACCACAACGTAATTACACAATTACAACTAGAACAGAAATTAAAGGATGAAGATAAATCATGGTTAGATAAACTTAATCATATTACTACCCTATTATGTGTGAACGCTAGACAAGAGAAAGGGATAACATATTGTTCAAATATATGTTGTGAAAGTGCTATAAAGAATATTAACATCCTAAAAGAATTAAAGCACGACCTCAAATTAATAGTTCTCTATAGAGATCTTCAGATGGCAAAGAAAGAATTCGAAAGTTATTATCGTGAACGAAGAAAAGATGCTATTTTTTTGAGGTACGATTTAGATGCGCCCCCTACAATTAAAGAGAGCAATAGTGGAACAAGTAAGTTCGAAATTAAAGTTTTTGATACCAATTTACAAGATAATATCAAATTTGAAACAGATTTAATAGTATTATCGACACCTATGATTCCAGCTGACAATTTAGATGAGCTAGCAAAGATGCTCAAGGTTCCTCTAGACAAAAATGGTTTTTTTCTCGAGGCTCATGTTAAATTAAGACCATTAGATTTTGCCACTGATGGGATTTTTTTATGTGGATGTGCTCAATGGCCTAAAAATATACAAGATTCAATATCACAAGCAAATGGTGCTGCAGGGAGAGCAAGTAGATTTTTAAGTGCAAAGGAAATTATCACTTCTGGATTAATAGCAGAAGTAGATTCAGATTTATGCATTGGTTGTGGAACATGTGAAGAAGCATGTTCTTATAATGCAATAGAACTTATACAAGTTATGAAAGAATTTGAAGAAGTGAGTCTACCGATAAAGAAATCTTCTGTAAATTCAGGACTGTGTAAAGGATGTGGAACATGTGCTGTAAATTGTCCAGTTGGGGCAATTTCTATAAAACACTATGATTTTGAACAAATTAATGCTATGATTAAGACGCTAGCAATATAAGATTATATTAAAAAGAATTTGACGCACCTAACCTTACACTTTCACATTTGATAATAGAGTTTTAATTACATTTAAATTATACTTTTGAATTTATAATCATATTATTATTTGACTTAAATATCAAAAACAATGGAACATTCAAAAAAATCTATAATAATTAAATTAATTTTCAATTCGTTCATTCTTCTTAGCGCTATTCTAACTATTTTATTTGGAATTTTTCAAGTAATATGGTATCTTCAGGAATTTGAAAATTCCGATCCTTTCAAAATAGTCTGGAATTATGGTATATTTAATTATCCTTACAATAGTATTCTTGGGATATCTGTTAATATAGTTTTATCTATTTTCTTTTTACAGGGTGTATTTACTCAATTTATTTTATATAGAAATTTTGATAGTTCAAACCTATATTATTTTAGTTTAGTATTGATGACTTTAGGTTTGTTAGTTTGCCTTATTATACCTAAGCTAGTATACATCTGGACAGGAGAAGAATATTATTATATTTGGGAATCTCATACAAGTACACAAATATTACCTGGTTTTTATTGGGGATTATTATCGATTTTATTGATTGTAATTAAAATAATTACTATAAAGGCATTAGAGACTTTTTCTGTTTATTAACATTAATTTGATTAAATTCTTATCATAGCTTTTTCACTATGTAAATAATTTTAAATTTAAGTGCTTAATTAAAGGAAGTATAGAATTAAATACAAAATAGAAGAATTGGAACATATCAGCTGATAATAAAATCCAATACTCGTTTGACAATAGAGTTATAAAACCTAATCAGAAAAAATAAATTCTTTCTATTTTTTATCTATTCATTAAAAGTTCAAATTGTTAAAACTACTGTTAATCAACTAAAGTGAATATTATTACTGAGATTAAGAAAGTCGATGAATCAAAAGAACCTAGTGATGAAAACAAACATTACATTGAAAAAATTTATGAACCAGATATAAGAAAATTATTATATCGATGTTATCAATGTGTTCGTTGTAGTGGTGTTTGTCAACTTAGCAAAGTTCAAACTTTTGAACCTAGTAGAATTATTCAAATGATATTAGAGGGATTTGAAGATAAAATTATTACAAGCGGGGTTTTATGGGATTGTTTAACATGTAATGCATGTCTTCAAAATTGTCCTGAGGGAATAAACTTTGCAGATATTGTAAGAATGGCAAAATATAAAATGCGGACATCTTATAATCAAAATCCAGATGAATATATTGCTCATAAAGGTATATATACTATAGTTTCAGAAATAATGAGTGAGTGTGATATAGAGCCAAATAGATCTCTTGATTGGGTCCCCAAAGGATGTAAGATTTCAGAACAAGGAAATATCATGTATTATGTTGGATGTTTACCCTTTTTTAATTTTGAATTTAAAAATTCAGACTCGATAGCAGAAAGCACCTTAAAAATCATTTGTCAGGTTGAAAAAGAACCAATTGTAGTCCTTAAAGATGAAATTTGTTGTGGTCATGACCTATATTGGGGTCAGGGGAAGCTTAATGCTTTCATCAATTTAGCAAAAAAGAATTTGGATAAATTTGAAAAAGCAGGGATTTCAACAATAATAACTGCATGTGCTGAATGCTATCGAACATTTAAAGTGGATTATCAAAATCTATTTGAGGATTTTAACAAAAAATTTGAAGTTAAACATTTAATAGAATATATTTACGAAAATTGGAAAGAAAATAAGATAGAATTTAAAAATCCAAGTGATAAAATGGAATCTATTCAATTCACATATCATGACCCTTGTCGTCTAAGCAGATTTTTACCAAAAGAAAGTAATATTATAGAAAATGTACGTGAAATTTTCTCTTATTTAAAAGATTTGGGTTATGAATTCAAAGAAATGGCACATAATAAAACAGATTCTTTATGCTGTGGTGTGAGTTCTTGGATGAATTGTAATGATCGCTCAAAAGCTTTACGCTACAAGAAACTATTGGAAGCAAAAGAAGCTGGAGAAATAATGGTGACCTCATGTCCAAAGTGTAAAATGCACTTATCATGTTTACAAGAAGATTATGAAGATATCTCTTCAATAGAAATAGTAGATTTTTCTGAATTTTTAGTGGATTTAATTATTATTGTGGAATCAAGTGAAAAAGTGGAGGAAGTAAAATAATGGAAGGTTCAGTTTTAGTAATTGGAGGAGGAATAGCAGGAATTCAGATTTCTCTTGATCTAACAGAATTAGGATTTAAAGCCTACTTAGTAGAGAAGTCACCCTCAATTGGAGGAAGAATGGCTCAATTAGATAAAACTTTTCCAACTTTAGATTGTTCATTATGCATCCTTGCTCCTAAAATGGTTGAAGTCTATCGTAATCCTAATATTGAATTAATGACTTATCATGAAGTTCTTAAAATTGATGGAGAACCTGGAAGTTTTACTGCTAAAATCCTAAAAAAACCTAGATATATTGATGAGACAAAGTGTATGGGATGTGGAGAATGTTCAAACAAGTGCCCAAAAATAATGGCTCCAAATCCTTTTGAAATGAATATTGGTGCAAGAAAATCCATATATATTCCTTTTCCTCAAGCAGTACCACCTATTTATTTAATTGATCCAGAAATGTGTTTATATTTAACGAAGGGTGTATGTCAAGTATGTAAAAAATCTTGTTCTGCTGATGCTATAGATTTTGAGCAGAAGTCTCAAGAATTTGAGATTAAAGTTGGAGCTGTGGTAGTTGCTACAGGTTTTGAGATGCCTGTAGAAAAATTATCTTCTAGATGGGGTTATCGATACGAAAATGTTGTAAGTGCTCTTGAATATGAAAGAATATTATGCGCATCTGGACCATTTGGTGGGCATGTTAAGAGATTAAGTGATGATGAAGAACCTGAAGTAATCGCTTTCGTTCAATGTGCGGGTTCTAGAGATCTTCATGAAAACGTACCTTTTTGTTCTAGTGTTTGTTGCACATACACTGCAAAACAAGCAATTATTACTCAAGAGCATTCTGAAAATTCTAAATGTTATATATTTCGGCATGATATTCGCGCGTATGGTAAAAACTTTTACGAATTCACGCGAAGAGCACAAGAAGAATATGGCGTTAAATACTTTCAATCTAAGATTAGTACTATTGAAGAAGATCCAGAAACAAATGATTTAATCATACACTATGAAGATTTAAAGACAGGTGAATTTAAGGATTTCCGTGCAAATTTAGTGGTTCTAGCTTCACCTTTAGTTCCGTCAAAAGGAGTTAATGAATTAGGAGAAGCTTTAGGTATTAAATTGGATAAATACAATTTCTTCCAAGAAAAATCATATTTTAATAAATTAAAGTCCACAAGAGACGGAGTTTACTTGTGTGGATTCTGTCAAGGACCAATGGACATCCCTGAGACAGTTGCAGATGCCAGTGGGGTGGCTGCGCAAATTGCCGATTTATTAAATTCTGTTAAATTCACTCAAATGAAAGAGAAAATATTTGATATACCAGAAAAAGAGGCTAAAATTACAGATGAACCAAGAATAGGTGTAATGGTTTGTCATTGTGGAATTAATATAGGAAATTATGTAGATGTCCCTAAAGTTGTAGAATATGTAAAAAACCTCCCAAATGTAGTGGTGTGTGAAGATAATCTATACTCTTGTTCACCTGATTCTCAAGTAAGGATTAAGGAATTAATTGATGAATATAATTTAAATAGATTTATTGTTGCGTCCTGTACTCCTAGAACCCATGAATCACTATTTCAAGAAACTTGTCAAGAAGCGGGTTTAAACAAATATCTCTTTGAACTTGTAAATATTCGAGATCAATGTTCATGGGTTCATATGAAAGAAAAAGAAGCAGCTACAGAAAAAGCCATAGATTTAATTCGAATGCATGTTGCTAAATCAAGATTATTAAAACCACAGAGGGAAGATAAAATAGAGATTACACACACAGCATTAATTATTGGTGGAGGTATTTCGGGAATGACTGCTGCATTAAATACTGCTAATCAAGGATTTAAAACTATTATTGTTGAAAAAGAAAGTGAATTAGGGGGAAACCTAAGATTTCTGAATGTATTGTATCCAGTTCATAAAAATGCGTTAGATTTATTAAATGAAACAAAAGAAAAGATACAGAAAAACAATAACATCCAAACCTTTTTTAATGCTGAAATTAAGAATGTTAAAGGGTATGTTGGAAATTATGACGTGATGTTAAATGATTCAAATAACGAAATCCATGAGTTAAAAATTGGAACTATTATAGTTGCTACTGGCGGTCAAGAGTATAAACCTAATGGCCTTTTTGGCTATAACGATAAAAATGATAATGTAATCACCCAATTGGAGTTAGAACAGAAATTAAAAAGCAAGGATAAATCATGGTTAGAAAATATAAATCGAATAACAATGATTTTATGCGTAAATGCTAGACAAACTGAAGGAATTACTTACTGCTCTAATATATGTTGCGCGAATTCAATTAAAAATATTAGAATCTTAAAAGAAATGAAACCTGAGTTAGAAATAGTTGTGATTTATAGGGATTTGCAAATGGCTAAGAAAGAATTTGAGGCGTATTATCGAGAACGTAGAAAAGATGCAATTTTTCTAAGATATGACCTAGATAATCTACCAACAGTAAAAAAGAAAAAAGGAAGCCCAGAAAAATTTGAGATAAAAGTATTTGATACAAATTTAAAAGATAATATTGAATTTGAAACAGATTTGGTAATACTTTCAACACCTATGATTCCGGCAGATAATCTTAAAGAATTAGCAATGATGCTTAAAGTCCCGTTGGATAAAAATGGTTTCTTCTTAGAAGCTCATGTTAAATTAAGACCCTTAGATTTTGCTACAGATGGAATTTTCTTATGTGGATGTGCTCAATGGCCCAAAAATATCCAAGATTCAATATCACAAGCAAATGGTGCAGCAGGCAGAGCGAGTAGATTTTTAAGTGCTGATAAAATTACCACATCTGGATTAGTAGCTGAAGTTTTAGAAGAAAAGTGTATAGGATGTGGTAAATGTGAGGAAGTTTGCCCTTATAAAGCAATAGAGCTTACAGAAATAACGAAAGAATTTGAAGATCTAAGCATCACAGTTAAAAAATCGAATATAATTGCAGCTGTTTGCAAGGGTTGTGGAACTTGTGCTGCAACTTGTCCTGTGGGTGCAATAATAGTAAAACATTATGATTTTGACCAGATCAATACAATGATTGATTCCTATTTATTAGAAAAAGCAAAAATTAATTCTAAAGGTGAATAAGAAGATGTCGCGATCAAGAAAAAAAGTAATAAAAGAAGAATTCGAACCTAAAATTTTAGTATTTTGCTGTAACTGGTGTAGTTATGCAGGAGCAGATTTAGCAGGAGTCTCACGATTTCAATACCCTCCGAATATTCGAATCATAAGGGTAATGTGCTCTGGAAGAGTAGATCCATCATTTGTGCTAAAAGCTTTAAAAAATGGCGCTGATGGAGTTCTTGTAAGTGGTTGCCATATTGGAGATTGTCATTATATTACTGGAAATGAATATACACAGGAACGGTTCGAAAGATTACATAATATTCTGATTAAGCAATTAGGAGTAGATCCAAAAAGAGTGCGTTTAGAATGGGTCAGTGCATCTGAAGGGAAGAGATTTGCTGAAGTAATCACAGAATTTACTAATCAAATTAAAGAATTAGGTCCTTTCAAACCTTAAAATTTTTATAGCTTCAACAATTAGCAAGTGTTTTAACTCATATGCTTTATTATAATGTTTTTTGCAGAACCATTCTGCATAGGGGGGATGTCCTACTCCTCCAATTTCTTCCATCTTTTTTTCCCATTCAATATCCGAAAGGCTTTTTTTAAAACATATTAAACCACCACCATTCAAATCTGCTAATTTCTTATCACATATCCTACATATAGGAGGTCTCATAATAAAGATATAAAATTTGAAAAATTTTTTTATTTTTAGATAAAATATAATAAATTTAAAGCTTCTTATCTAAATTTAAAATAATTAAAAATAAAAATAATTAAGTTGAATGATATGGAAAATAAAAAATATCAATTTATCAAAATCGAGAAAAAAGGTAAAGTCTCGATAATTAAGTTTAATCGACCGGAAAAGAAAAATGCTTTAAGCAAAGCCATGAGAACGGAGATTATAGATGCATTAGAAACTCTTAAGGAAGAAAAACGAGTTAAAGCTGTAATTTTTTATGGAGGAGAAGAATTTTTCTCTGCTGGGTTTGATAGAGACGAGGTTCAAGCTGTTAT
This sequence comes from uncultured archaeon, assembly GCA_964435435.1. GTDB lineage: Archaea > Asgardarchaeota > Lokiarchaeia > Sigyniarchaeales > SOKP01 > Loki-b32. The sequence continues at coordinate 20,729 of CAYSZJ010000004.1, read as the reverse complement.
TCAAGGTAATGGAGATTATCAGCAATTCATAGATTCCAATCACCTTTTTCATCAAAAGATTTTTGATTTTCCAAAGGTATTAATAGCTGCTGTGAATGGATTTGCCTTAGCAGGTGCTTTTGACCTTGCGGTTATTTGCCATCTACGTGTTGCGTCAAAAACTGCTTTATTTGGTCATCCTGAAATAAGATTTGGAGCCTGTCCACTATTTTTCCCCTATATGGCTCTTGTAGGGCGTGGTAAGGCTATTGAAATTGCTTTGAATACTGGAACACAGGAAACTTTTCTCACTGCTGAAGAAGCATATCGATTAAATATTATAAACAGATTAGTGGAGCAAGGTGAAGTTTTAGATGGGGCAATTAATATGGCAAAACAGATTATTCAATCTCCAGAATTTGTCATCAATCAATTGTTACAGGTAAACAACATTTTTTTCGATCAAGTTAAAGCTTTTGACACCGAAATAGATAGTATTGTCAAGAGTATGAGTGCATTGTTAGATAAATAATTCCATTTTTTAGTTTTTTCTAATATCTCATTATTCTTTTTTTTAAATTTATATACTAAATTGGAGAAAAAAAATATTCAATCTCTTATAAGTATCAAAGATTAAATAGAAAAAGCGCAAATTCTACTCTCTTATCTTTTATAAATGAAAGTAATATAAAATAAAAAAGATTTTTAATAAAATCTAAATAAAAATTTTAACGTTTACTGACATTTAAAAATTAAAGTGGAGATAAATATGAGTCAAAACGAAGAATTATCAGGTTTAGTAAAACTACTATCACATAGAATACTTTTTTTCTTACATCTGTTCGCATATGTAGCAGTATCCCTCTTACTTATACTAATTTGGGCGGTAACTTTACCACAAGCCGAAGTTCTTTACTTCACACCATTTTTTCCGATGTTTGGTTGGGGTTTTGGTATAGGTTTTCATGCTTTAGTATATTTGATGTTTAACGACAAAGTTAAATTTCTGTCCGATATCAGGAGGCAAGCTCCCTTCAAAATTTTATTCATTTTTCATGCGTGGTTCTATTGTTCTATTAATGTTTTTATGATTATCCTTGATCTCACGACAACTCAGGGCTTAATTTGGTTTTATTGGCCATTATCAATGTGGGGTATAGCTTTTGGTTTCCATGCATATGGATTCTTTGCTTGGGATATATCTTTCGAAAAACAAATGACAAAATTCGGTCAAAAATATCCAGATTACTCAGAAAAAAGACTAAAAGATCTTACAACTAAAAGAATCATAGGATTTGTGATCTTACTGACACACATCACATACTTTGTTGTAGTTAATATCATAATGTATACTACCAGAACGATATATGATGTTCACCTAGGAGAACTAATTAGGACCTCCCTTGGATGGGGGATTTTCTTTATTGTTCACTTAGTGGGGTATTATCTTTTCACTTACAATGAAACTTTAAAACCGGAGATGAAAGGATTAATAGTACATATAATAGGTTATGTTGGATATGCCGCCTGGGGGCTTTATGAACAATGGGCTTTCTTACAAGAACCTGGACCAGAGCATGACATATTCTGGTGGCATATCCCGGTCATTTTATGGGGAATCTTTGTTGCTATTCATGCTCTAATTACTGTAAAATGGAATAAAATTAAACCACCTGTCTTCGAAAAAGTTAAAAGTCGATATAGAAAAGATCTTGAGGATTATGAATATCAAAAACTTGCTAATTGGTTAATATTCTGGAACTGGTCATTTATAGCCCACATTTTTATATATATCGTTGGAATCCTTCTTTTAGGTATCGAATTTGGGATTTATGGTGTTAATTTACTTTTGTTAGTCATGATAGCATTGGGATGGTTGATCGGGTTATTAGTCCATGGTGGTATCTATGTTGTAGTGTTGAGAAACATCACTGGTTTTCTAATGTGGACTGCCGTTCTTCATACTGCTGCTTATATAGGCGGTATACCGTTATTGATTACCGTTAATATGATATATTATCCAGAATTTCTTTCAAGCGCGATTGCATTAGGAGGATGGGCGATAGGATTAGGAGCACATCTTTTGATAGCATTTTTAACAAAAAAAAAATAAAAGACTCTTTATAATCCCTAAACAAATTCTTTTTTTTCTTATTTTTTAAAATTGATATCTTTATAAATCTATATCTCTCATTAAGAAATATTTATTTAAAAATTAGAAAAATGAATCAAATTTTTGAAAGTGATCAGAAATGAAGAGAAGATTATATTCACTTGATTTTTTCAGGGGTATTGCCATTATAATGGTTATCATTTTTCATAGGTTTATGTATGATTGGCCAGGTGCAGATTTCTTCTTTACGGATCCAATGGGATTTCTTCAAATACCTTGGTTTACTGCAATCATGTTTTTTGCGGGAATGGGAGGCATTTTTTCAACTATCAGTGGAGTTGTGACTGCATATTCGACCCATAATCGATTAACTTCGGGAAGTGGCAACAAAAAAATGATTTTGTTTGCGGCATTTTTCTCTTTTTTATGGTTAACAGTTATAGATTATGTAAGAAAATTCCTTTTTAGTACAAAGAGCTATTTTGAAGGAGATTTTTATTTTGGATTGATCACAGGTTCTCTTCTTGAAGGAACATTAGTCATTCCACAGTTAGAGTTATTATACTATACGAGCACACTGATGATAATTGGACTCTCTGGATTTGTGGTGCCTGTTATAATGATTTTATTGTCTCGGAAGGGGGGATATATTATCAGAAAACTCTCAAGATTTGGAACAAAAGAAACAGAAGATAATTAATTCAAAAAGTTGTTCTACCTTTTTCTTATTTATTTGAAAATTTATTTCATATTGAAAAATTAAGAGAAAAGACCAATGAGTAAAAACACATAAATTACCAAGATAAAAATCCATATAATTTCGAAGAGCATTCAATAAATCATTCAAATTTGCTATTGGCTTTTCTAAAAAATTACTCAAGGGCGTTATAATAGTATTATTGATCAAAACATTTCCAAAAGCTTTGGTTTTAAGCTTGAATAAAGAATACACGAAAAAAGAAGCTGAAGGGTTTAAAATCCTTGAACCTTCAAAAAAACCCGTGACTAAGAGTGTAATAAAAAGGATCTTCAAAGAACCTTATGAATATTCATGGCTTGATAGTGAATTCGAGATACCAAAACTCGATTCAAGTGATCAATTCGTTTTTACTGAATGGATCCCTCAAAGAACTAAATATGTTACATCAATCCGAGAGAAATCCCATAATGTGCTTATAATGTATTTTTATGTTTTGATTTACTCAATTATAGTATTCTTTTTTGAAGATGGAATGACGACTCCTATCGATGCTACGGTTCGAGCTTTTTCTCTTCCGATAATGATATATTTTATTTTAGGTTTTCGTAGCGTACCGAAATTAGCTAAATCTGCTACAGTTATGTTGTTTTACATATATTTGGTTATGATGATGTTTCAAGCAGGGATTATCACAGCAAATGGTATTTTTTATATATATTATTTATACCTTCTACTTTACGGAATTCACATCATACAACTCCTCTTTATTAATCCACCTGAGTTTATTAATTGTATAATTAATGAATTTGTTTCACCGTATGATCCAAATGATTTAACATTCATTGCTGAAATGACAGATAGCGTAATGGCAAATTATTATACAGTAGCCGGGATTGCATGTCTTTTTATTTATCTAGCATTTTGGGGTCTCAAGACTCGTAAGAAAGAATCTGCAATGTCGCTTTCAAATAAGAACCTTTTTATACGAGATAAAACAAAGATATCCAGAATCAATGATGTAAAAATCGCTCTCAAGCTTGTGTTAAATCCTGTAAGTCCTTCTAATTATCGAAATGCGCTTAAAAAGATGCAATATAACCGATTGGCGTCAATTGATAGTAGTTTATATGACTATGGAAAAATACCATTAGAAACTCTTGAAAAAGTTAAAGAAAAGAGGGCAGTTCCATTCTATCAAATTATTTTCTCTGTAATTTGGGTTGTATTTTTTTCATGGCTTTTTGTTACAATGATAATTAGCAGAGACCAATGGTATGATATTGCAGCACAAATTGGATTTATTCTTGTAGTTTTAGTTCCATTAATTACTGAAAGAAAAAATATGCGTTTACTTGATCTGAGGTTAAAATTTGATCGTTCAAAAGTAAGAGGACCTTGGATTTATGGTCACACGTACACAACAATAGAATTTAAAGATGTTTCAAAAGAATTTACTGAAGATTTCTTACTACGATGTGATCCTTCCATTATCCATCGGAAATGGACATTTAGGAATCTAATGAACAACTTAAGGAAGATTTTACCCGAAAAAATTGAGGAACCAATTTAATAATACTATTTTTTGGATACACATAAGAAATTAAAAGATGTCTATTTTATTTCTCCTAACATAATTGAGTTATTATAAAATTCTTTTAACAAAACAATTTTTGGAGATGATTATCTAATTAAAGCCTCGGTTTTTGAAGATATTCAAAAAATAGTGTATAGGGAAGATTATCCTAAACCAGTACCTGGCCCAAATGATGTTCTGGTAAAAGTTCATTACTGTGGAATATGTGGGAGTGACGTAACAAATTTCAAATATAAGATGTATCAAGTTCCCTTAATAATGGGACATGAGATTTCTGGAGAGATAGTAGAAATAGGGGAGAATATTAAGGATGTTAACGTTGGTGATAAAGTAATTGCTATGAATGTTTCGCAGTACATTATGGGTCAATTAAAAGGTTTAGGTATATTTGAAGATGGCGGATTTGCAGAATATGTGAAAGTGCGAAGGAGTAATATATTTTATCCACCTACATCAATTTCTACTAAAGGAGCTGTCATGATTGAATCATTCGCTAATATAATAAGAGCTATAAGAACGTCAAAGATAGAAAATAACCAGAGGATCATGATCATTGGAGGAGGAAATATTGGATTAGCTTTTCTAGTCACCTTGTTAAGTGAAAAAAGTCCTGAATATGTAATTGTAATAGAACCGCATGAATTCTTAAGAGAAAAAGCAAAAGAATTTGGTGCGATTGATGCTTTTCCTCCAAGTAAAGCTAAAATAAAGAAATTTATAAAGACACATGGGCAACCTTCCTTTGTTTTTGATTGTGTAGGAAGTGAAGACACTTTAAGGATGGCAATTGATTTAATTCAGAGAGGTGGAACGGTGTTACTTGAGGGAATTCAAAAAGGTATGTCTATTCCTACCTTTCAAATTATTAATAAAGAAATTTGCTTAAAAGGTGCATTAGGTCACGATCAAAAAGATATTTTAGAAGCTATTAACTTATTCGCGCAAAATAAAGTAGATGCTAGTGATTTTATTTCTGAAATCGTACCCTTAGAAGATATTCAAAAAATTTTTGAAAGATTAATTAATCCTGAGAAAAGAGAATTCATTAAAATCCTTGTCAAAATCTAATTTGAAATTTTAATTATAAAAGTTAATTCTTAATTAAATCCTCTCAAATCAGCTGCTGGAATTTATTTTTTTCTTTATTTTTGGAATATTAATGTTTATGAAAAAAACGTTTTGCTGCTTCTCTCTTTCTTGGTATACTATCTTTATAAATATTTAACATATTACATAGTAAATTTGGCCCTAAATAGAGACGATATCCACCTGATTCATAGTCAATTTTATTTTTTATTTTCGTTTAATTTGCTTTAAAAACACATAACTTCCTGACTGTATTCTAGTAGTACCTTGTTCTCCATCTCCATCATAATAACCGAGAAGGAATGCTAAATACAAATTATGATTATTAAGATACGGTAATTCAATCTCCTTAGATTTCCGATGGAATACACCATTTTTAATTAAATCATCAATCATTTTTTGATTAGAAAATGAAATCGCGTATGAATAATACCACTTATCATATTGTTTATTATAACTTTTTTCAAGACGCTTAAATTTTGATTCAAGACCTATTGTTTTCATGAAACGATTTATTATAATTTCATCATCAGCTTTTAATTGAAATTTAATTCTTCTACTAGATTTATGATTATTTTTTACAGGGTGTCCCTCAGTGATAGCACCATCAGCATATAACCAACCAAGCCAATAGGCTTTATCAATAGAATCAATATTTTCAAAATAATTCACTTTTAAATTTGGATGATATTTCTTAGATGCCTTAATAGATTTTTTATAATTTCTGGTCTGAGTTAATCTTATTAAAAGATGGTCGTAATTATTTAAAATCGATTTCAATTTTGTAGAAATCGAATTTCCAAATGTTTTTCTAAGGTTGTTTTTAACATTATCTTGGAACTTTTCAAAATTAATGCACCCTACCTTTCCATTTTTAATATCATAATATTTGTTAGTAATATAGCGATCAGAAAAACCAAGAAACCTCCCTAATTTATTATTCTTTATCTTAATTTTATAAAATTTACTAATTTCTTCTCTAATTGTTTCAAATAACCTATATGTGGGATGGTTTTCTAAATCTAAGTATTCTAAAATTATTCGAATGTCTTCTGATAACTCCTCATTTAAAATGAGGTTAAATACATCTTTATCTAATATAAATGGATTTTCAATCTTTTTTTGGGAAGGTTTAAGGCTTGGATCATAACACATTATAAGAATTAAAGAAATTCAAAATAAAAAATGAAATATAGGATTGAATTTCTAATTTATTAATAGTTTAAATTAAGTTTATATAATTAATTTAATAATCATTTAACAAAAATCTCAAGAAATTAGCATGAAAGAAAAACCTAATATTATATTATTTATGACTCATGATCAAGGACAATTTTTAGGGTGTTATGAGACTCCTCAGACTATAAAATCACTTTATACTCCAAATATAGACAGACTTGCTGAAAATGGAGTGCGATTTACAAATTATTTTTGTACTGCTCCTCAATGTAGTCCAAGCAGAGGAAGCTTAATGACTTCTTTATATCCACATCAAAATGGGCTAATGGGACTTGTCAACCGTGGATGGACTTTACCCGAAAATAATAAGACGTTACCAATGTATTTACGAGAAAATGGTTATAACACTTATCTACTTGGATTACAACATGAAAGTAAGGAAGTCTCCACATTAGGATATGAGAATGTAAGTAAGAGAATTAAGGATTATAAATATTCTACTAAAAGAATGGAAGAAGAATATTTGAGATTTTTTGAAGAACGACAAAAAGAAGATAAACCTTTCTTTGTAAATATTGGTACAATTGAGATTCATCGCCCATTTGTAATATGGAGTGATCCAGTTGATCCTAAATTTGTGGAAGTTCCTCCATTTTTACCTGACAATGAAATGATTAGAGAAGATCTTGGGCTCTTTTATGGGATTATCAATAACGTAGATTTAGCAATAGCTAATATCATAAGTTCTTTAGAAAAATTAGGATTACGAAAAAACACTTTATTCATATATACGACCGATCATGGAAGTCCATTTCCAAGAGCTAAATGCACATTATATGATCCAGGAATTAAAATTGCTCTCATTATGAATTGTCCAGAACTAGAAATTGCTAGTGGAGGTAAAGTAATTGATTATATGATAAGTAATATTGATCTTTTACCTACAATTCTAGATCTTATTGGAGCAAAAAAACCGAGGAATATTGAAGGTGTATCTTTTTTACCAGTATTGCAAGATAAATTTGGAAATTTTAGAAATGAGATTTTTACTGAGAAAACCTTTCATGAAATTTATGACCCTATGCGAAGTATAAGAACTGAAAAATATAAGTATATTCGAAATTTTGAGAGCTCGGATACTTTATATCAGATTCCGCTTGATATTCAAAGAGGACTCTCAGGAAAATACTTACAGGAAATGATCAAAAAACCTAGAAGTGATGAAGAACTTTATAATCTAGAAAATGATCCAAATGAACAAGAGAACATAGTTAATAATTCAGACTATCAAAAGATTCTATTGGAACTAAGACAAAGATTACTTAACTGGATGATGAAAACTAATGATCCACTTTTAAAAGGTAAGATTGAACCCCAAAACGGAGTAAGGTAGAAAGTAAATGCAAATAATTGAATCACTTGAAAATATCATTGATAATATTGATCTAACTTGGATTGATAATTCAAATGAAATAATGAATAGCAGTCATTATAATGAGCTTTTATCACTTTTTCCTAACTTACAGGGAATCTTTGAGAAAGGAAGAAAAGAGGATGAATTTGAGTTTTTCAGGACTTTAAGGCACATATTTAGATCGTTTAAAATTTATTTTCTTCTGAAGAATAACAAATTTGTTCATAAAACATTATCAATGAGTTCTCTACAAACTATTAACAAAAAAGTAAATGATCAATGTAAACATAATGAGTTAATTTTACCTCTTATCTTAATGTATCATGACATTGGAAGGTTTTATGATAAGGAAAATCATCCTAATCAAAGCTACATATTAATTTCTAATAAAAAACTACTCGAACCATTTAATATTTCAGATTTAGATATGCTCCTAATAAATAAAGTTATTCAATACCATTTATTGTTTGCTACTATTTACACGGGCGAATCTACTTTTTATGGAATCTATTCTTTAATAAACGATAATGAATTTATCAAATTGCTTTCTAATGAGAAATCTCGCAATAGATTCATAGACTTGTTAGAGATTTTTACTTATATTGATATCTTAGGTTATTCCTATGCTGTAATTTACGATCATTATATAACATATTATAACGAAATTAACTATAAATTGAAGACGCTTTTAGGTTTTTGGTCAGATAAGAATTTGATTTTAAAAAAAGCAATAGAATTTTCTCAAGAATGGATAAAATGGAGAATTGCAGGAGCTCTTAGGATTTTTCAATTCATTGATACTCAACCATATTTAACTAAGAATTTTTTTTTTGAAAAAATAAAAGAAAGTACACATGAGCCAATAGAGGGAATAACAGAGGTATTCGATTGGAATATTGTAAAGGACAATTATTTAATGAATACGTGGAAAATTCAAATAAAATATGGTTTAGGTATTTTAATGTTGTTAGCATTTGGTAAATTCTTTCGAGGTCCAATAAGGAAGGAAAATAATATTTCCAATAATCTTTTTTTATTTTGGGTTTTACTTTCAAAAGAAATCACCAAGAGAACAATAGAAGAGAAGGGATTTATATGGAATATACATTTCATAGGTTTGCCTAATTGGTGGAGATGGGATGGAAAATTTAAAAAAGAACTAAATTATCATACCCTTGATTATACAATCAAAAATGGTACTCAAGATTTGGATAATGAAAAGAAAGAATTCAATCTATACTTGGATTTTAATTCAATATTTAACTGAACCTTATTCATTATTTCAAATTAAAAAAACACACACTTATGCTTTTACATTTTCTCAACCCGACATAATAATCCTCTAATGGGACATGATGCTACTACTGGATCTGTTTGCTGGTTGTCAGTGATCATATTGATATTTAATCTTTTCCACCCGTTTTTTACACCATACCAATATCCATGTGGAGCATTTACAACACTTGGATGAATATCTTCAAAACATTTTATCTTAATTTCAATTTTACCTCGTGGTGTCGCAAGATAAACCCATTCTCCATCTTTTACTTCAAGCTGTTTCGCGGTGTCAGGATGAATCTGCAGTTCTGGATCTGGAGCATATTTGCGTAAAGAAGGAATATTACGATGAGCTGAATGGTAATAAACAACATTTCGACCTCCTGTTGTAAGCACCAGAGGATACTCCTTGAATAATTCAGGGGTGCTTATAGGGCTTTCTGGCGGTTCTTGAAAATCAGGTAATGGGGCTATACCAAAAAGTTCAAGTGCTTTTCCAAAGAGTTCTATCTTCCCTGATTGAGAAGGGAATCTTCCTTGCTTTACATATCTCTTCTCTTCAACATGACCGGAAAATTTTCCAATTTTTTTAAATTCTTCAAATGTCAATCCTATCGGTTCAAGTCTATATTTTAATTGTTCTTCAGTTGATTTCCAGTAGTCCTTAAATCCCATCTTTTCAGCAAGATCAATTAGTATTTGGGGCTCACTCCGACATTCTGGTACTGGTTCTACTGCTTTTGGTTGACAAAAGACATAATTTTTCATCAATAAATCTTCCACATCATCCCGCTCAGTCCAATGAGCAGGGGGGAGTAAAATATCAGCCATTTCAGTTGTAGGTGTGTGAAAATAGTCAACAACAAATAGAAAATCCAGAGCACTTAAGGCTTTTTTAATCTGTGTGGAGTTTGCAAATGAGCACATTGCATTATTTGCAAAAATACCCATTGCTTTGACTGGATATGGCTTCTGTTCCAAGATAGCTTCCCAAACCGGCTCTGGTGGTATCATTGAGGCTATACTTAAGAGTGGATAACGTTTTGAACCTAATTTTTTTTGTATTTGCTTTCTAGATAAAAATTTAGATATATCAGCAAAATCACTACCATAAATAGCTCTGGAACCCAAAGGATTTCGATGTTCTAAATTTCCACCAATTATATCTAAATTCCCTGTTATTACTATTAAGATCATTAAAGCACGATTAAGATCAAAAGAGTTGATGGATTGACAAGCACCACCTATACCCATCATGAAACTAGCTGGTTTTGTTTTAGCATAGGTAAATGCAGCTTGCTTGATTTCATCTACAGGAATCCATGTGATCTCAGCAACTCGTTCAGGGGTAAAAGAAGCAACATGTTCTTTTAATTTTTCAAAACCCTCAGTCCAATTTTCGACAAATTCTTTATCATAAAGGCCATTTTCTATTATTATATGAATAAAGCATAATGCTAATGCCGTATCTGTTCCTGGTCTAACAGAGAGCCAGTGATCTGCTTTTTTCGCAAGTGGAATACCCCTAGGATCAACTACAATAAGCTTTGCGCCAGATTTAAGCGCTTGATTTATATGATACATAAAAAGACCAGGTAAACTCTGTTCAGGATTATGTGCCCATAAGACTATACATTTACTATTGGCAAAATCAGGAGGAAATGCCCCTATTCTGCAAACAGCACCAACTCCAAATTCAAGTGGACCCCCGCTATAGTTGATAGGTACATAATAATTAGGAGTTCCAAAGAGACCTGCAAATCGTATGATCCAAGGACGAAAGCCTCGTGTAGTGCCTCCCCCAAACACAACTGATTCAGCACCGTACTGATCCCGGGTTTTTAACAAACGTTCTGAAATAATATCAAGTGCTTCATTCCAAGATATTTTCTCAAAACTTCCTTCTCCTTTTTCACCTACTCTTCTTAATGGATGTGTGATCCTTTCAGTGTGATATATGATCTCATTCGCAGCTTGACCCTTTGGGCATGTATAGCCATGACTAAAGGGATGATCTTTGTCTCCTTTGATATTTACAAGTTTTCCCTTTTTAACTTCAAGAAGAACACCGCATCGGGAATGACATTCAAAACATATACTCTTTATGATTTTTTGACTCATTCAAAATCAACTTTTTCTATTTGATTGAAATTTCATATAATTTAATTATTTGATTATGAATATCTCTTTCTTTTATTATTTATTTTTTTTCACTTTTTTTTGGTCGAAATATAATTTCATCTTTATCAAATGAAATTCAGGAAAAATTCTTTGTTTCTATGAATGACACGTAAAACAGTTCGAAAGAATTCTCTTAAATTCTTTGATTTTTGATAGATAGATAGATAACTACATCCTTAATTAGGGAACATTTCAAAAAAAAATATTTTTTAAGAGCTGGTGTAATGTAATTAGTGACACTATCTAAATTCCTATCTCGGTTAAAGAAATCAAAGCAAATAGTGCGAATGACAGTTGTGGGGGATGGAGCGGTTGGAAAAACAACATTAGTTCAAGCACTTCTTCAAAAAACCACTAATCAAATAAAAAATTCTTCAGGTAAAAAAGTGATAAATAATAAAAAAATCGCTCGTACTCCCTTTATTGAAATCGAAAGTTGGACCTATAAAAGTTTAATATTTCAGTGCTATGATTTAGCTGGACAAAGAACGCCAGGTGTACATCCTCTTGATATTTTAAAAGATCAAGTAATCACATTAATAGATATTTATATCTTTGTTTTTTCTGTAGATAGATATGAATCATTTGAAAATCTTAATAATTGGATACAACTTATAGGTCTTAATAATAAAAATAATAATCATAATACTGCTATAATTCTAGTCGGAAATAAAATTGATTTAGACAAAAATATATCAAAAGAATTAATCGAAGCTGTAGTAGGCAAAGATAAATTTTTTCAAACATATGTTGAAACTTGTTCACTAGATGGAAGAGGTATTGATAAATTATTAAATGTGATTATCAAAATTGGTAAAAATCTTTTTAATGAGAGAAAAAGTGTTATAAAATGAAATATTAATTCTCATCTTCAAATAGGCAAGATGAGGTATTATAATGACTGAGATTAACTGTAAAATATGTGATGAAAAGATCAATTTTGATCCGAATAATCCTAAGACATATATCCATAAATCTGAGTCAGGTAATTTAATGATTGGAAAGTTGTATACAATTAGGGTGGGTCATCCGGCTGATTCAGGTTCATCACATATTAATGTTGTTGTCATTGATGATAAAGGCGAATATCGCGCTCATAAAGATTATTATGAAGAAAAATTAACTATTAAAGGAGCTCCCGACACATGGAACAATCTTCATCAATATATTCCATTAGAACTTCGAATCTACCTATCTTTGGCAAATGATGAAGAGAAAATAATTCTTTCATCATTATCAGAACCTTTTAATAAATCACCACAAGAGTGGTACGTATGTTTAACAGAGTTATGGCTTAATCATCCAAATAGCCAATTAATTACATTTCTTGCTGTAAAGTGGGGTTTTACTATTGGAAAAGGTAAAGAGCTTATAAAAATTAAGTATGAACCTAATTCTTGGAGTTATTTAATATATTTACGGTTACAAGCAAGGTTTACGCCCTCATCAGAATTAATAAAAATAGCTAAGAGAATTGAGTTTAAATTTGCTCCACCGATTATTCAATTAGAAGAAGCTGTGGCAAAAGCTGAAGTATTTCTTCGCTTAAGTGCTTATGATCTTTTAGAAGAATTATATGATAAAAATCACAAAGAATGGGGCGATCAGACTTCTATAGAAATGAAAACGGGATTAATGCTTTTACAAGGATATTATGGTTTTAGGTTATATTTTCTCGGAAAAATAAACGAAGCAATAACTTTAATAGAACCAGTTTTTAATTTTGGGCAAGTTTTAGAAAACCGAGAAGTAATAAGTGTCACTGGAAATTTTTATGCAGCTGTCACGCAATCTAGCGGGGATTTAGAAAAAGCATTAAAAATATTTGAGATTGTACTAAAAGTCAGTGAAGAATTAGGAGATGAAAGAACTAATGCGGTTATTTCTACAAATATGTCGGTCCTAGAATCCAAACAAGGTCTATATGATCAGGCATTAAGACGCCAAAAAGCCATATTAGAATTACCGGTTGTTCAAGAAGAATTTTTTATCAGAAGTTCTATAATGAGTATTATTGCTGAAACACTTTTTATTTCTGAACGTTATGATGAGTCACGAGAGTTATGCAAAAAGGTACTCTTAGAAGAGAATTTACCTACATATTATAAAATTGATCTTCTTTCTACTCTCAAAAGAATTGCTGGTAAAACAGATTCTCTTGAATTGTTAGAATTTGTGAAAAATAACACTCCAGAGGATTCAGAGTTCCTAGAATCACCTGTAGGTCATATTTTTATACATGATTTACAAGCAATAGAAGGAGAATTGAGGAATAATTGGTCAGAATTGATCACTCATTTGAAAGAAGAAAGAGAGATTATGTTTAAGAATCAATCCGTTGAAGATGCCAGTGATATTGAAATCAGGCTTGCAGAAGCATATTTTAAATATTTTCAGGAAACGGGTGACCTTGAACATTTAAATCATTCGTATAACCATTTAGATCTGGCGAAAACTATTGCCATTGAAAATCAAAGCTATTTAGATCTATGTAGGTTAGTCATACTTAAAGGATTACTAGCAGCAGAAAGTAAATTACCCGAACAAGCTAAGCTTTATTTTGAAGAAGCATTGAAAATAGCACAGAACTATAATCTTTCAAATTTACAAAAAGAAATATCTGAAAATCTAGAACAATTAAATTCTGGCATTATAGAAAAATCTTCTGGTTCGATTCTACGAAAAATGTTTCAAAGATTAACATTCAGAAAATCTGAGGAAACTAGATCCAAAAAAAAAAGTGTGGTTTATACAATATTCATAGGAACACAAGATTCCATGTGGGAATTAGTTTTACAGAATGAAAAGGATGGTTCTTCTATGGATACTCATTATCTACTAGGATTTCATGATCTCTGGAATAATTTCACGAAAAACATGTTACAACAACAAGTAAATTATTTCACTGTAAGTAGAGGTGCTGTGTTAATAGATAACTCAGATCATTTTCAATTATTTGCCTTATGTGATCATTTAGATTATATTACTAGATTAACTATTCAAAATCTTTTACCAGAATTAGAAGATTTTTCATTTAGGCATATACCAGAGGAATTAGAAGAGAAAGTTTTAACAACACTTTCTAAGGATATAGGAAAATTCACAAAAGTAGAATTAAATTAATTATCAATATTTTCCTTTTTTTAATATTAGAATTATCTCTTTGTAATGAAAATAAACTTTATTATAAAAAGAAATTCAAATACTATTATTCGAAAGATCCTAACAAATTCACTTAAACTAAATAGACGATTTTGACTCGAAAAAATGGATGAAATTTATCAAATAAAAAGAAGAAAGACTTTCCTCTCATTGTTTCTTCTTTATTTTATGATTTTTTTTTGTATTGGAATTTTACCTGTGAATATAGATAATTTATTACTAACTCTTCCTAACACCACAAAATTCGGAATAGGTATATTAACAGCTATCAATTTAATTGTTGGAATTTTTAGTATATTAATTTTTGGTTATTATGGAGATAAAATAGCTGAAAGATTTTCGAGGAAAAAAGTATTTGCCTATATTAATCTCGTATGGATTATTTCATATGGATTAGCTTCATTATCATTAAACTACTTCTATTATTTATTCTTTATCACTATAAGTGCAATTGGCACAGGGGCATTTATGCCACTTGGATTTGCAATGATAGGAGATTTTTTCCCTTCAAAAGAAAGAGGCAAAAGATTTGGCGGAATGCAATTTGGTTTGGTATTAGGAACTGGAATGGGAATTATATTCGGAGGTTTTTTAGGAAGCTACGCAGGACCATTAGGATGGAGATTTTCTTATGGTTTAGGATTTATTTTAGGGTTTTTAGCTTTATTATTTTATGTATTTGTAGGTATAGAACCGGAAAAAGGTCGAACTGAGCCAGAATTCGAGAATTTTAAAGGAGAAATCAATTATAATTATAAAATAACTTTTAATAACCTTAAACAATTATTTAAGACAAAATCAATATTAGGTATTTTAATTTCAGTGCTTTCTGCTGGGATAGCTAATGCTACACTTGCTATCTGGGCAATTTTTTATTTAAGCTCAAAAATTAATGGTGCTGATGCTGAATTAATTGCTATCATTCTTTATATACTATCAGGTAGTGGTGCACTTCCGGGATCAATTATAGGAGGGAAGTTAGGAGATTCTTATTTTAATAAAGAAAAAATGAATGGTCGAGTGATTATCTCAATTTTAGGTCTAATTTTTGGAGTTTTATTGTTATTAGCATTCTATTTAATTCCTTTCTTTGCATCAACTCCCTTAGAAGTAATCTTTTCTTGGATATTATTCTTAATTTTGGGCTATCTAGGATTCTTTTTTGTAGCATTCCCAATGGGTAATCAATTTGCGATATATGCTGATGTATGCCCTCCTGAAGCAAGGAGTACTGCTAATGCTATGAATGGCTTAATGGTAAATATTGGAGGGATTATTGGTAATTTACTATTGTCTTCTTTGATAGAAAAGAATATAGCTTTATTACCTTTTGCTATTTCTATAGTGCTATTCATCTATTTATTTGGAAGTTTCTTTTGGTTGTTACCTTATTTCTTTTATTCAAAAGAATCTGAACAATGCAGAAATTTTATGCTAAAGAGAAGAAAAGAACTAGAAAGGAAATCCAGTTAATTAATTATATTTTTTCTTACGCTCTATATTCGAATATAAAAAACAAAAAATAATATTTTTAATATTTTAAACTAATTAAAAATTATAATCCTAGGAGTTTTGTAGCATTTTCTCCAAGTATTTTATTCTTTTCATCTTCAGAAAATTCAGGTAAACCCATCAATTGAAGGGGCGGTGGAAGTTTCATTTTTTTAATTCCATTTACCCATTTTTTTAGAGATAGAATGGGAGTAAACAATGGCCAATCTGTTCCAAATAATATCTTATTTATACCACATGATAACTTTGCTTGTATAAGAGTTTGATAGAACAAAAATGGGGCCATTTTTAACGTTGGTTCCCATGCAGAGATATCAAGATAGACATTTGGATTTTTTGTAGCTACAGCAATTGCCTCATTTGTCCACGGATCACCTATATGTGCCATAATAAATTTAATATTTGGAAAATCCACAGCAACAGTGTCTACATATTCAGGTCTGCAATATTTAATATAGGTAGTAGCAGGACCCATACCTGTATGACAGAATATTAACGCTCCCAGTTCTTCTACCCTTTTATAGAAAGGATAAAACTTTAAATCATCTGGATAAAAACCAGTCAATGTCCAGAATTTTACTCCCTTAAATCCTAATTCTTCAATACATCGTTCTAATTCTTTTATTGCGGCTTTTCCTCTCCGTGGATCTATACCCCCAAACCCAATTAACCTGTCAGGATAATCATTTACCATTTCAGCAATTCTATCATTATATTCTTTGTAACTAAGATCTCCTCTATATAGATATTCATAATCTAAAGATACGATTACCGTTTTATCTATACCTGCTTCATCCATTTCTTCAACCAATCTTTCATGTGTGCCATTAAGAATTAAATCTGGCTCAAAGTTATATTGCTTTGCTATTAATTTAAGAACTTTATATAATTCACCAGATATGGATTCTTCATCCCACACATGACAATGCCCATCAATTATCATATTGACCCTTTTTAATTTTGGATTCTCCTTATTATTCATTATAAGAAGTTAATATAAAAATATATTGATTCTTTTTAAACAGGATTTCTAAATTTCTATTTTTATTATCTCAATTCCATAAAAGTAGAAAGAAATAAAATTAATTTATTACATGTTGTTCAAATATTTTTTTATTAATTTCTACTCCTAACCCAGGTTTATCTATTGCCTTCACAAAACCCTTTTCAATTTTAATAGGTTCTTCTAAAATTTGATATTGTTCCAGCCAAAAAGGAAATTCTAGCTAATCGCATCTTGTAGACATTACAAAATGCATATTTGCAGCAACTTGATGTCCTAAGCTAAAAACGTGAGACAATTCAACAAACAGAATTTTACTATTTATTTACATTTTTTTATAGTTAAATTTTTAGAATAAGAATTATTTAATTCTTTTGAAAAAAGTATAATTTGTATGTTTAAAATTACTTCTTAGAATGGTTTCAAGTGGCGGACGTATTTAACAACACAGCAGTGGAAAAAAACCCTAATGAAGATTTATGCGTTGTATATGTATTGTATTTTGATGAAAAAAAGGGACAAATTCCACTGTTAATGTATCCTGATGATAGACTCAGAAGTAATAAAAAATATATGCATCCGATCCATTATCATCCTGTTTGGTTTTTAGAAACTGATGAGTTAGACCATATTGATTTAGAATATAAGGGTTACACCTTTTTTGGTAAAAAATTCTTAGCAAAATCAGAAAGAGAAAAGAGAAGGGCAGGACTTAAAGAAGAAACTCCTGAAACTATAGTACTTATAGTATCTTTACCTAATGAGATAGATATTTTTGGAGATGATTTGATACGAATACTTACTCATAACTTACGAATTACATTTGAAGATCAATTATCTGAAGTTATTGAAAGTCAAATTGCATCCGAAATGATTATTAAAACACCCAAAATTCAAGAGCGAATATCTGAGGGAATGAAAATAAAAGTCTTTATGAGAGAATTAATTGATAACACTATTAAAGATTATTTCTCAAAAGTTATAGAAAAAAAATCAGATGCTTCTTCTCTTAAAGCGCAAAAAGCTATTTCCTATTTCTCTATAAGAGGATTTGAGTTTTCTCCTCTAAGTAGTCTTAAAGGGGAAAATAGATTTTCTAATGTAGGTTTATTTGATCCTAAAAAACAGGTTGCTGTAGATCTTTCTACCACGACTCCATTATCAATTAAAAATATTTATTTTATTGAAAATAGTCAAGAAATAGAAATAACTGTCCAAAATAATAAAGATAAGGAATTGAACAATATCTCTATTACAATTACTCATGTTAAAGAATTTTTTGAGAAAGAAGTAATGACCCAACAAGTTGATATGTGGTTTCCCCAAGAGGAACTTTTATTTGTAACACCAATCGTTCCTTATATTGACGAATATTTATTCTCTATTCGTCAATTAGATGATGGTGGAATTGATCAAAAAATTCTTACACAAAGAATTGATTTAAAATTAGTAGAAAAAATTACAAGTTAAATAGTGTATACTATGTTAGAGGAAGAAATTAAGCAAGAAGATATAGTAATTAGAAATTATCGTACTTCAGATTATCAAGCTACTTTAGAGATCTTAAAAGAATTAAATGAATATTATGATATTGGCTTTAATGAAGCTCAATGGAGAGAGTCTTCTGGGTTAAGACAATTTAAACCCAATTTAAAAAGAATAACCTTAATCGCAGAATTAAAATCTACCGGTCAAGTGGTAAGTATGGGAATGATTGAGGCTGTTAAAAATACTCTTGGGCAATATATCGGATATCTTGATAATTGGGCTACTAAAAAAGAATTTATTGGTAAAGGTGTGGGTAAACTTCTAGCGGATAAAGCTACTCAAATTTTAGAGTCATGGGGGTGCGACTCCCTTCGAATAAATCTTGCGTATAAAACAGATAAAAAATTACTTGATGTTTTTGCTAAGGCAGGATTTCAACCAATCATAACTGTTCTTGAAAAAAGGTTTTAACTTTTAATAACTTGATAATCAAGTATAAAAAGTAAGATCGGAATCCACTTTTTTTATTTCATAGTGGTAACGGTTCAAATCTTGCTTGGAAAAACCTCAGATATTTCGGTTCAAACACCATCTTTAACCCGGGGATTGTATCTCTTTTTTGATACACAAATATTTAGGTTCAAAAATGATTCTAAACGCTAGATTCTAAATTTTCAGAAATCAGACTGTTGGACTACATGCAAACTACTCATAAAAAATACTACTCATAAAAAATAACATATTATATTTTTTTTTAAATAAGAATGCTATTTCAAGTAAAAGAAAGTTATTTAACTATCTAATTTATTTATCATCCCCTCCTTCATTTTTTTGATACTATTTTAGGAAAAAGTATTAGATTGTTTGATAATAATTATTCAAGTTAATTTCTCACTTGTTTTTTTCTCTTTTGAAAAGAGAAATTTTAGAAATTTTCCTATATTCTTCAAATGTGGGATAATAGCACCAGTCTCTTTAATATAAAGTTTATGTTTCTCTCCAAATCGTTTTATTAACTCCTTATCTTCACACCTTATTGCAACGACAAAGGGGATAAAAGCAATCAAGGCAATAATAAAAGCGAATAGATTGTTTTTTAAAAACGCAAAACCTAAAGCAAGGCAGAGATCTCCAGCATACATAGGATGTCGAATAAATGAGTAAATATCGGACTTAATTTGCTCTCCCTCTTCTGGAAATAGCATATATATTCCAAGACCATGTCCGATCTCATTGAAACCAGAATTGCGAAGATGCCATTCGAATAAAAAGCGCATAAAAATAAAAAAGATCCCAAATACTATAGCAAGCCATAGAGGAAGCAAAGCTGGTCCCTCTACTATAAGAACATGAAAAATGCCGGCATTTCCAGTTATAAGCGTTAATATAACAATATGGAAGAAGAAATATCGGTATGCTAGATCTCCGTATTTCTTTTTATATTTATCTGCCATTGTTGTAAAACTATATATAAAAACCGAGGCGATAAACGCAATAATTGATTGACTGACGAAAATCCCATACCATAGCAATCCATCAAACCACCAGAAAAAGATCATAATGCCTGTAAAAATAAACAGTCCGATGATAATAATTATCATTGTTTTTAATGGACTCCTAAATTCTGGAACCTTTTCCTTCAGTAAATTAAAACCTTTTTTCTGATCTATTTTTTCCCCCTTTATTTTAATTCTCCTCTTTCTTATTATTCTAATTATATTCTAGTATTATTAAAAAATAAATATATAAATAAAGTTCTATGTGTTAGAATTTATTTTATCGAGAGCTAAATAAAGACTTATTAGAGGGGAATAAAAAAATCTAAATTTTTTCGACTCAGAAACACAGGTTTTTACCAATTTATCCATTTGACATTATATTGTTTTCTTTCCTTTAATAGCTTCAAATAACCATATATTTTCATATTTTTTAGTCAATTCATTTGCCAAAAATGGATCTAATATATTAATACACGCAAAAATTTACCAAGGTTTTAAAGGATTTTGGAGTTTTATTAAAACTCTATTATTATCAAATACA
>CAYSZJ010000003.1:44912-72812 GCA_964435435.1 uncultured archaeon | reverse complement strand
ACTTATTTATATTCATGAGTGCCATACATACAATAAATAGTTATGATTTCAAGAAATAATAAAAAAAAAAAGATAAAACTTATAAGTATACGAATTTAAAAACATATTTAACAACAAATCTAAAAAAAATTAAAAAAAAACACACAATATATAGTGAATTCAATATGGAAATGGAAAAGAAAAATTTAGCTATAATAATCTTAGCCGTTGTACTCGCAGCCTCCGGAATTGGCAATGTCGTACTAGCTATAACCGGTGGTTTAATTGCCGCACGTCCTGAGAAAAAATTAACCCTTGTTTATGGACTCGGCTCAAATCCTGCCGCAATTGATCCTTGCGATACTTGGGATATCCCTTCACATCCCTTACAAGATCAGGTAGTACAATCTTTAGTTGAATATGATTTAACAACACACCCAAACTATACAATTAAGATGGAATTGGCCACTGATTATTACTGGGTACCAGATTCAAATGATACAATAATAAAATTTAGACTTAGAGACAATGTATTCTTCCATGATAACAATCCATTGACAGCAGCAGCAGTTAAATGGAATTTTGAAAGAGCTGCCTATTTCTTTAACGGGTCAGGAACACTTGTTGCTAATGAAACTTCATGGGAAGGATTCCCCTCATCTTTATTCTTCCATTCTTCAACTGGTGAATTTATTTTCAAAGGTTTTGCGGCGAATGAAACAGATTATTGGATGGGAGACCCTGATGAACCGTGTATGACTTTTACTATTGAATTAAATTTTGTATTTGGTGCTTTCGTAGATTTACTCTGTTTTGGTGCAATTAAAATGTTGTCTCCTGAATCTACTCCTAGATATAGATATGTAGAGTTAGCCACTGAGCAATTAATTGGAACTGGTCCTTACCAATGGATACATTTCAAGAGAGATCGTGAAGTACGAATGGAAAGATGGGGAAGATACTGGGGTACTGCTGGTTATTTTGAGGTAGTAATCTTCAGAATTATTGAGGATACCACTGCGAGAATGACTGCAGGTTTAGCTGGCCAATTTGATTATGTTGGTGGAGTTCCAGGTGATATGATCGATACCTTCAAGGGTAGACCAGACGAATTTATTGTCGAGCCTGTTGGTGAAGATTTGTGCTATTTCTATTTAGAAATTTATTGCGGTCCAAAAGATACAAAGGGTAATATGCTTGTAGAAGGTGATTATACCCAACAGAAGAACCCTAGTTGGTTGAGAAGGGTTATGGCTTTAGCAATTAACTATACATACATCTATGACGAAATTCAAGGTGGATATGCAGTTGAAGGAGTTCCTGCCGTTCCACGAGCTATGCCTGGTCATAATGAATCAGTTAAACAAGCTCATGACTATAAATGGGAGGATAATATCAAAAAAGCAAGAGAGATAATGCAACAAGCTTATGCCGATGGTGATATTACGGTTGATTGTTCTGTATGGGATACAGATTATCCTGGAACTAGTGAATCTGATTGGAAAGGAGCAAATCTCATTGGTAGGAAACTCAAACTAAATCAACATTTTGGCAGTACTACAAATCTACGTATAAATCAATTGTTAGCCGATAATTTCGCCTTAGTAGGGCTTGTAACTGCTGAGCCAGATGTGCGAGAATGGGGTGATTATTTAGATACAGGTGAAAATACCCCCTGGGTAATGGATATAGGGTATATTGGTTGGTGTCCTGATTACCTAAATCCATTTAATATGATTGATCCTCTATTCAACTTAGCGTCTGCCTCATGCTTCTCTCGAATTAACGATACTGGTTTAACCGCCTTGATGAATGCTGGTGCTACTATAACGAATATGACAGAACAATTGCCTTATTGGATGGATATTCAATCTTATATCTATGATATTGATCGACCATTAACTCCAGCAAGCCATGCCCATGTCTCTGGGTGGGTTTACTTGGTACAAAGCATTCATAAAAAAGGATTAATGAGAGACGAGTATAACGTTATGCAAAATTGGCACATCGAAAGATGGTACTATGAAGAATAAATCGTAAAATGAATTCTTTTAAATAATTATCTAAAATTTTTTTTTTTTCTTTTTTTACACTCAAGAGTGGTAAAGCTAGTCTCCTTCTTTTCTTCAATAACTAGATTAGATTTAAATTCAAATTATTTATTAGAATTAACTTTTTATTCACATCGAAATTTTAAAAGAGAGGAGAATAAGTATCAAAAAGTATTTTTCAATTCTATTGAATTGGGTATAAAATTTTTACTATTTTTGTATTATGTCATAAAAAAATGAGTCTTAATAACTTAAAAGTTTATTATAACAATAGAATAATTAATAAATGATCGAATCTAAATATTTATAATTTTTATGAAAAGTGAAGAATAAATTACTATTTGACGAGAAAATAATATGAAATTTTCAAAAATTGAATTTGGGAGGCAAGGCAACTTTATATTGGGACTTTTTTTGATTTATTTTATATTTTTTGGTTATATATGTAATGCTTATAAAAAGACTATTGGACAAGAACTTATATTTTTAAATCAGGCATTTTTTAATCCAAGTACTTTCTTGTCAGTTATTATTCTCTTCCTTATTATTTTCTTCGTATCAATAAGAGAGAAATTTTTTGAATATGCCATCAGAAATAGTATTTGGTATATTCCAGCTATAATGATTATGTCTTGGTTTTGGTATTGGTTCATTTTTGGTTTTGATGCCACTGTGTTTTATATTTATTTCATAAGAATTGAAGGTTATCTAACAATTATAACCTTATTATGTATTAATTTATTATCTGCATTTTTAGCATCTATCATTAATGAAAAACGTAAACAAGCACGACAGGTTTTTGAAAAAAATAATATTAGGAGGTTATAAAGGATATGAGTTTGCTTAAATATATAATTAGGAGAATAATTGTAATGATTCCTGTGTTATTCGGAGTATTAACTTTAACTTTTATTCTCAATAGATTAATGCCAGGAGATCCAATTGCTGCTCGATTAGCTGCTGCTGGACAACATAACCCAGCACAGGGGCTCTACCACCAGATGAAATGTCAGCTCGGACTCTGTGATCCTATTTTAGTACAATATTTTCGCTACGTAGGCGAATTATTTACAGGCGACTGGGGTATATCTGTCTCTATCGTTCGAAATCAACCTGTATGGGATCTTGTAATAACGAGGATGCCGTTGACAATAGATTTAACATTATTTGCAATGGCAATTGCATCTTTTTTGGGAATCAAGGCAGGAGTGATTTCTGCTGTTCATAGAAATAAAACAACCGATACTGTAGTAAGAGGGCTAGCCCTAGTAGGGGTTGCACTTCCAGTATTTTTTCTAGGAATGTTACTTCAATATTTTCTCGGATATGTAATAGATGTATTTGAACCAACAGGATATTTGAGTGCAACTATTGAGAATCCTCCATTTGTCACAGGCTTTATAATAATTGATGCTCTAATTTCGGGGCAGTATTATGTGATTGTAGATTACATATGGCATCTATTCTTACCTGTATTTTGTTTGTCATTTATAATGCTTGCATCAATTACAAGACAAACTCGTTCAAGTATGTTAGAAGTAATGGAACAAGACTATGTAAGGACGGCAAGAGCAAAGGGTTGTAAAGAGAAAGTAGTTATTCACTCACACACTTTAAGGAATGCATTAATCCCAACTGTAACAATAATAGGAATGAGTATTGCTGGATTATTAGGAGGAGCTGTTCTTACGGAAACTACGTTTGGATTAACAGGTATGGGTAAATTATTTGTTGATGCAATACTCTTAAAAGATTATTGGGTATTGAATGCACTAGTGTTTATGATAACAATCATCTTCATTGTGGCAAACTTATTGACAGATGTTATATACGCAATATTAGACCCAAGAATAAGATATGGATAATGAAATAAAAAAAGGAAGTGAAAATAATCATGGAAAAACCTTATGTAGTAGTCGAAGAAGAAAAGTTAGAAGAAATTGAAGAAAAAGAAAATATACCGAAAAAGATTCTCTCATGGATTTTCAAAAATGTTAAATTTCTAATCCTTCCAGGTTCCAGAATAGAAGAATTATCATTACGTGAATTTGAATATGAAAGGACTGTAAGTAAACGAAAATTGATGAAGAGATTAAAAAATCCACTGACAATCTTAGGTTTTTGCATCATTTTCTTTATTGCAACTTTAGCCGTTTTTGCTCCTTGGATTTCTCCTCAATCTTTCGCAGAAGCATTATCACATCATGCAGGTTCATGGAATCCTCCTTCTCCAGAACATCCATTAGGACAAACAGTTATGGGTGGTGATGTGTTTTCAAGAATAATCTGGGGTGCAAGAACTTCTTTAACAATTTCTTTGCCTTCAATAGCTCTTAGTGTTTCTGGCGGGATACTCCTTGGTGTAATTGCCGCCTATTATGGAGGGTGGATAGATTCATTAATAATGAGGATTTGTGATATCTTTTTAGCTTTTCCAGCGTTAATTCTTTCATTGGTATTTATTGCGATTTACGGACCTTATATTGAGATTATTCTGATGGTGTGGGGTTTTTTAGGAATTCCTATCTATGCAAGATTAATTAGAGGAAATGTATTACAAGCAAGAGAACTTCCTTACATAGAGGCAGCAAGAGTAGCTGGAGCAGGAAATTGGAGAATTATGTTTAGACATATCTTACCGAACGTAATACAACCTATTATCGTCTTTTTCACCTTTGATATTGGCGCGTACATCTTAGGATTAGCCGGACTTTCATTCTTAGGTATGAATCAGTCTATAATGGTTGAATGGGGTAATGATATTAATGTAGCAAGAGAGAATCCATATGAAGCACCTTGGGCAGGTTTATGGCCCGGTTTCATGATTTTTCTCACAGTGTTGGGATTCATGTTAGTTGGTGATGGCCTAAGAGATGCATTGGATCCAAGATTGAAAAACTTATAATATTTTTCTAAATTTTATTTTTTATCTAACTTAACCATAGGAAAAAAAATATAATGGATATTGTGGAAAAAGAAGAAGATTCCAGTGAAGTTGCTATAGAGGAAAAAGCTGAATCTTCTAAAAAATTGATTGAAGTTAAAGGTCTAAAAACCTATTTTTACACTGAAGAGGGTATTGTTAAAGCAGTTGATGGTGTTTCTTTCGATATTTATGAGGACGAGGTTCTTGGACTTGTAGGTGAAACTGGATGTGGAAAATCTGTTACTGCTCTTTCAATTTTACGTCTTGTACGAGCACCTGGAAAAATTATTGATGGAAGTGTTATATTTAAAGGAACACAACTTTTAAATTTAAAAGAAAGTGATATGAGAGAGCGTCGTGGCAGGGATATTACAATGATCTTTCAAGATCCTTTAAATTCCCTTAATCCCGTTTTTACAGTAGGTAAACAGGTTTCGGAAGTATTTTATTTACATCAAGAGACAGAGATGAAAAGAGAACTTGATACTCGTTTATTAGAAAGAAGGAAAAAAATAGAGGAAAAAAATAGATTAAAGAAAATATTAAACGAAGATGATAGTAGATTAACAGATGAAGAAAAAAATGAAATTGAATCAAAGATTAATAAACTTAAAAAGGAAACAGTTCATACTCCCAATTTAAAGGAGATCGCAAATGAGAAAGCTGAGCAAATTATAAAAGAAGTAGGGATACCAGACGCAAAGGGAATCTTAAAAAGATATCCATATGAGTTAAGTGGTGGGATGAGACAACGGGTTATGATTGCTATGGCGCTTTCCTGTAATCCAGCGCTTTTAATCGCAGATGAACCAACTACTGCTTTAGATGTAACAATTCAAGCCCAAATTCTTGATTTAATGAAAGATTTAATTAAAAGGTTTAGAACGTCAATACTTATAATTACTCATGATTTAGGAATCATAGCAGAATTGTGTGATAGGGTTGCAGTAATGTATAGTGGAAATATAGTAGAATACGCAACAGCGGAAGATTTATTTAAAAACCCAAGACATCCTTATACACAAGGGTTGATAGGTGCTATTCCAAGTATAGAAAAAAAGGATCAAAAACTCCAAACTATTCGCGGTATGGTACCAAATCTGATTTATCCCCCATCAGGTTGTAGATTCCACCCTAGATGTGACCATAGGTTAGAAGTATGTGATAAAATAAAACCAATTCTAACTGAAATTGCAGATAGATATTTTGTGGCTTGTCATCTTTTTGATCCAAAATACAAAGATTCACCTAAATATATATGGACTGAAGAAGAGAAAAAAACTTCTCTTAGAATATAAAATAAAATTGAAAATTCAGTATTAATAACCTAAAAAAATTGTCAAAAATGACTGTTCCAGAATTAAAAACGAAAAAAACTGAATTGGAAAAAACAAGAAAGTTTAATAAAAAGCGAGATGCGATAATAACCGTAAAGAATCTTAAGACGTATTATCCTATATATGGAGGATTATTCAAACGTAAAATAGGGGAAGTCAAAGCTGTTGATGGTGTTACATTTGATTTTTATAGAAATGAAACTTTAGGATTAGTCGGAGAGAGTGGTTGTGGAAAAACAACAATTGGGAATACTATTTTAAGATTAGTACCAAATACAGATGGAGAGATTTATTATGAAGACCTGAGAATTGATCCAAGAAAAGTTCGAGGATTACTTGAAAGATGGATAAAACGATATAAAACTATGGTACTTTATGCAATTCCAGGTATCTATGAGAAAAATAGAGAAAAATTTGAAAAATGGATGTCTAGATTACCTAAATTTCTCTATAAACAATATAAAAATCTTAAAATTAAGGTTAAAGGACTTCAAAGAGGATTTCTTATAGGTAAATTTATCCGTAAAAGAATTCAAATGGTTTTTCAAGATCCAGATGCCTCCTTAAATCCTAGGTGGAAAGTAGTAAATATTATCGGTGAACCACTCAAAATATTAGAAAGAATAACCAAGAAAAGAGAAATACGATCACGGGTGTTAGAACTCCTTGAGACAGTATCTATGAAGCCTGAACACTTGGATCGATATCCCCATGAATTTTCAGGGGGACAAAAGCAGAGAATAGTGATTGCAAGGGCTTTAGCATGTAATCCTGAAGTAATTATCTTAGATGAGCCTACTTCTGCTCTTGATGTATCCGTGCAGGCTCAAATATTGAATTTATTAAAAGAACTTCAAAGAGAATTTGATCTTTCATTTCTCTTTATTACTCATGATCTTAGTGTTGTACAACATATTGCTGACAGAATCGCAGTAATGTATTTAGGTAAATTTGTCGAAACTGGAACGGTAGATGAAATATTTTATAATCCCTCTCATCCATATACTAAAGCATTATTGTCTGCACGACCTACATTCGATCCTACTTCAAAAGCAAACAGAATTATTTTAGAAGGCGATGTTCCAAGTCCTATTAATCCACCAGAAGGATGTCCGTTTCATCCAAGATGTCCTGAAAAAGACAAACATATCGGCTGTGGTGTTGAGAATCCAAGGAAAATTCATTTAGGTGGAGACCATTATATTATGTGTTTACCATTTAAGGATGAGAAAAAATCCTACGAAGGCATGGAATATATATCAGATTAAATAAATTCAAATCTTTTTTTCGATTTTTTTCGCTATCATATCAATAATTCTTATTTCTAATTATAAATTTCAATAATTAACATATTGAAATAATTCAATTATATGATATTAAAATAACATATTCTTTTTCTCATAAAATGACACTAAAGAATTCTCAAATATTCATAATTAAAACAACACCTAAAACAATTTTGAAGGATTACCAGAAATTAATGCACATGGCCGATTATCAAAAATATTATGATAAAAATAGCAAAATTATTATTAAATTAAACTTGAGTTGGTCAAAGTTTTTTCCTGCTTGTTCTAGCCCACCATGGCAAGTTGAAGGTGTGCTTAAAACAATGGTTGAGGATGGATATGATTCAAAGAAAATCTATAGTGCTGAAAATAGAACTGTTGTTACAAATATAGAAAAAGGTTTAAAAGGAAATAAGTGGAATCCAATCATTAAAAAATACGGTGTTTGGTTTGTGCCTTTAACTAGGATTCCATTTGTTTCATATGATACTTTAAGACCTAAATTTTTAACACTGAAAAATAAAAAATTATTCGCATTAGATTCTAAAATTTTTCCTGAGGGTTTTAGAATACCTAAATTTTACGTAGGGAAACCAATAATACACCTCCCTACAATGAAAACCCATGGACATACTGGAGCAGTAGGGGGTAGTTTAAAACATACAAAAGAAGAATTAAAACATGGCGGCATTACTTGTGCTATGAAAAATGCATTTGGTGGGCTATTAACGAAAAGAAGGCATTTTTCGCATCAATTTATGTCTGAAGTTTTAGTTGATCTATTAATTATTCAAAAACAAATTCATCCTCATATATTCGCTGTTGTTGATGGAACTGTATGTGGGGATGGAGCAGGTCCTCGAATAATGATTCCTCGAATAAAGAATTATTTACTCGCTGGGTATGATCAAGTTGCTGTTGATACAATTGTCGCTAAAATGATGGGATTTGAACCATTAAAATTGCCTGCCATAAAACTCGCACATGATGAAGGTTTAGGATGTGGAGATTTCGATCAATTTGAAATAATAGGAGAAGATATATCAAATTTAAATTGGAATTTCAAAGTTAAACGTAGTATAGTTATTTGGGGAGATCAAATGGTACGAAAAGGGCCATTACAATTTCTTTATCCCTTATTTCGAAGCGATCTCTTTTTTTTAGGGCCGACTTATGCTTCTATGATATACCATGATATGTTTTGGTATCCTATAATTGGCAAGCACAGAATAAAGAAATTCTATCATACAGAATGGGGTAAAATATTCAAAAATTATGAAAAATAATTTGGATGCAACTAATTATTGTGTTAGTTTTACCTTACAAAATGATTTAATTTTAAGATGTTTTTTATTTTCTTTTTAAAATCAAAGATTAAGCCAGATTCTTTCAGCTTTAAATGAATAAAAAATTCGATTGAGCCCTCTTTACCTAATAGAGGTGATTTAATAACTTCATATGGATAAAATTGATTTTTAATACTCCATTGAATTAAATCATTGAGAATTTGAAAAAGTTTTATAGGATCCTCTATATTATCAAATCTACCTTTATTTTGGAATTCAGTCTCAAAAATCGGTTTTACTAAAACAATAATATCACCACTATTTTTTAGTAGATTCTTTATATTTGGAAGGATTGTTTTCAATGACGTGAATGTAACATCAATTGTACATATATCCGCCTTTTCTTCAATATTTAAAGAATTACGAGCATCTGCACCCAATATTGGAATTACTTTCCCTTTCATTTTCTCGCAACTTAATGATGGGTGGAGTAGATCAGTAGCAATGTCAATAGCATAAACTTTTTTTGCTCCATGTTTTATCAAACAATCTGTAAATCCACCTACTGATGCTCCAATATCTATACATATTTTACACTCAACTGGAACAGAAAAATCTCTTAATGCTGCTTCTAATTTTAATCCTCCGCGACCAACATATGGAAATCTCTTCGTCAACTGAATTTTAAGAGAATTATCTATCCTTCTTCCTGGTTTCACTATTTTTTTTC
Source organism: uncultured archaeon (assembly GCA_964435435.1). GTDB lineage: Archaea > Asgardarchaeota > Lokiarchaeia > Sigyniarchaeales > SOKP01 > Loki-b32. The sequence goes on along the minus strand of CAYSZJ010000003.1, from coordinate 63,214 downwards.
CACTAACGAATACATAACCATTCTTTATTAACCATTGTGCTTTTGTTCTGCTTTCTACTAATCTTCTTTCTACTAAAAGGATATCAATTCTTTCTTTCATTGATTAACTTTTATCCCATATCTTTTATTTATTCTCTCTTCAATTTTCATTGTGATTCCAAGACTTAATTTACTAATTTGCACTTTTATTGATGCTGAGTCCTCCCAAATTTTATAGATAGCTCTTAAAATCAACCCTATAAAAATAAATGCCCCAACAACAAAAAACCAGATATTATAAACATTTAATTGATGTAAAAATAAAAAATAGAGTAGATTATGGGCTAAATAAATAGTAAGAGAATAATATGAATAATAAAATAGAAATTTATAACTTTTTGTTGTTTCTATAATCTCAAATTTTTCAAACAATATTAAAATAGAAATTAAAAGAACATTTATTCCTAAAGAATAGATTATCCATGATGGACTCTCTCGTATTAAAAAATCTGGGAATGAATATAAAACACCAACAATTATTAAGAGAATTCCAACTATCATTGAGGGTGCTAAAAATTTTTTCTTAATTATACTTCTTTTATTACCATTCATTAATAATGTGTCAAAAATAATATCTCCAATAACAGTTCCAAATAGAAAAAAAGGAAAAAATATTATTATTGGAACTAGATGAATATCATTATATAAAATATGAAATAATAATCCATATATATTTGAATCACCTTGATAGGGTGTCAATAATAAAACAATAAATAGATGTGCGATAAGAATCATTATTGCAATTAAGATTCTAAAGAATTTTGGAGTTTTTAAAAGTGGCCAAGCTAAAAAAAGTGATATTGCTACTGTTAATAAAAAAAACCATGTCCAAACCATAGAAGGATCTTTTAGACTTATTGCAACTGCTGAATTATAAATCAAAGCAATGATAAATATGAAAAATGCTCGAAAAAGATATGAATTTCTTATCATTCTATAGTTATAAGTTTCTGATCTCTCTGCTTTAATTAATCTCTTTCTGTATGATAATGATGTACTTATTCCTGATATAAATAAAAATCCAGTAGCTCCGATAGGATCTAAAATTCTTATCATAATTGATTTCAACCAAATATATTCAGATTTCAACCACCAATCAAATAAATGGTTTAAAACCATCCAAGCCATACATAAACCGCGAAAAATATCAATACTCTTTAATCTTTTAAGTTCCATAATAATATTTTTTCTACTTTCCCTAAAATCTTGAATTCTATAAGTAAATCATTCAAAATTGAGAATCTATTATTCTTATTACTTATCTTATCGATTCATATGATAAATTAAGAGATATTTCATTATCTAATATCTTTTTTATTATATCTTTTAAATCTAATGGCAAATCACTAATTTTTTTGAAATTATTTTCAGAATTAAATTTAATATCTGAATTTTGTAATTTAAACTGTTTAATAGTATTAAAATAATTTGATTCATTTACTTCAACTCCATGCCTTAGAGCCAAAATCAATGCTGAAATTTCATGTTTTGAAATTCTTTTGTTTTTAAGTTGTAATTTCAATTTCGAGGATTTAGATTCGTTAATTAAAAAAACCTTCATGTTTTTCCTATTTTTAAAAACATTATAGATTTCCTTTATTAATTCTATAGTTATTGATAACACACCACTCCCAATTTTGAATGTTAATTCTAAGACATTTGAATTCTCATTTTGAAAGCAATCTACATAATTTTTGATAACTTCAACAAATTCTCTTTTTTCATAAAGTGTCTGAGACATTAAATAAAAATCATCTAAGAAAACGATAATCCCTACATATTTCGAACCAGGATCAATAGAAAAGATCAAATGTGAATATGATTCTTTATAACCTATTCGATAAGCAGCTAATACTTTTAAAATATAATTTTTGAAACTTATCTTTTCAGAATACGGGAGAAATTTTAAATTTTTATAAGAATTCTTAAAATTGTAAATTTCACTTAATGTAGTAAGGATTAAGGATGAATTATCTGGAATTTTAGTTCTTGTATTTAAAATTGTGAATTTAATGCCAAGGTGCTTTAATTCCTTATTTAATCTATAGAAAAAATTTAAGTTTTCTGTGGATATATATAAGGTTTTATTTCTCAAATTATAATTATAAATATTAGATAAAATTAATAACTTTTAATTAATGAAATTTCCAACATTAAGATTAAATACTTATTTTAATAATTTTAATTTTTCAGAAGGTATTATTTCTGTTTGGGGTGATTATGGTGTAGGGAAAACCACATTTGCCCTCCAAACAGCATATAACAATATTAAAAATAGAAAAAAAATCCTCTTTTTTTATACTAAACCCAATTTCCCTACAGAAAAGATTATTGCCCTTTCTAAATACTCAAAACAATTACTTGATAAAATCACCTTTATAAAACCTATAAATTTTAATGATTTGTATAAAATTGTTTTTAATTTAGAATTTGCAATTTTAGAACATCTTAAAAATAACGGGAATCAATTCAAATTAATTATTATTGACTCAATTACAGATCTCTATCGATTAGAATTAAATAGGGAGAAAAAAGAAAAAAATTACAGTTTAAATTATCATTTAAATCAAATATTAGCAAATTTATTTTATATCAATAAAACATACAAAATTGAAATTCTAATCATTAATGAAATAAGTAGAAAAACTTTAAATGATCATATTGTTGAAGTTCAAGCAGGTGGAAAAGTTATGGAATACTGGATTTCATATAACATAAAAATAAATAGAACAGAAAAGCTCAATCAGAGAAAATTCATAATAAGACAAGGAGAAAAATTAATATTAGAATTTATTGCAAATTTAACTAATAATGGTTTTGAATAACCTGAGTTAAAATAATCTAGAGAATCAACCTTTTTTTTTATACCATGAATTTACCAATTCAATTTTTTCATTAGTTCTAAGGTGTAATTAAACTTAATTTAAATTCTAAATTAGAAGGTAGTCTTTAAAGATCTTTAACTATTATTTTTATAAAAAATCTTAACATTATTATGCATGATTTATTTAAATCAAGTATTCAACTAGTACAATATTTAAGTTTATCTTAAGATTTTATTAATATAAAACAATGGAAGAAAAAGATTTAACCATAAAAAGAGAAGGTCTAGCAGATTTTTATATTCATGCTATTGATAATAGTTTAATCCCATCAAAGGCTATGAATGTCTTTTATAACAAAAAGATGGTAATAAGTCGTGATATCACTAATCTCGCGATAAATGCTTATAATAAATTATATAATCCGGATTCAATCATAATCGTAGACTCTATGGCAGCATCTGGAATAGGATCGATAAGAATTCTAAAAGAGTGTAAAAATATAAAAAAAATATATATAAACGATATAAACCCAATAGCCGTTGAATTAATTGAAAAGAATATCAAATTAAATAAATTGGATAATTTAAAAATTCAGATTGAAATTTCAAGAAAAGATGCTAATTTTCTCTTCTCTGAAATTGCTCAAGTTAACTTTTTTAATTTAAATAAAAATATTGAAAAACCAGATGTAATTATTATCGATCCTTTTGGAACTCCAAATCATTATATCGACTCTGCTTTTAAAACAATAAAAAAAGTAAATGGTTTATTATGTATTACTGCTACTGATACTACTGTATTATTTGGAATTAAACCAAAAGCATGTTTACGTAAATATATGTCCAAACCTCTTCATAACGAGTATTGTAAAGAAATTGGAGCGAGAATTCTAATTTATTTTATATCAAGAATGGCAAATGTAAACAATTTAGGAATCAATCCTATACTAACTTTTTATTCAAAGCATTTTATTAGGGTGTTTGCTCTAACTTTTAAAACAAAAGAACGAATTGTAGATTATATCAGAAATTATGGCTATATAATTCATTGTCGACAATGTGGATTTAGAACTATCTTAAAAAATAGTTTATTCGATATTCCACAAAAATGTCCTCAATGTAACTTTAAAGAAGGTTTGGATTATGCAGGACCATTATGGCTTGGAAAACTTCACGATAATAAATTCATAGAAGAACTTATTGTTTCAAATCATATTTTCAAATTTGAAATGAAAAAAAAAATAAATAAACTCTTAAATTTAGCTTTAAGCGAAAACCTTATGCCGATTACTTATTATAATATTCATAGACTTAGTGAAGAAATAAAGCTACCTTTTATTCCAAAAGTAGAATCAATAATCAAAAAAATTAAGGAGAGTGGTTATAAAGTTTCAAGAACTCATTTTGATTTTTTATCAATTAAAACTAATATGGAAATTGAATTAATAAAGAATATATTATTAGATTTACAAAAAAAAAAAGAAATTTGAATAAGAGTGTCAGATAATCACCGCTTTCATAAAAAAGAAGCATATTATAAACGGGCTAAAAATAATGGATATCGAGCAAGATCTGCTTATAAATTATTAGATATTCAAAAGAGATATAACATTTTCAAAAGAGCATTTTGTATTTTAGATTTAGGATCTGCTCCTGGCTCCTGGCTCCAGGTTGCAAAAAAATTAGCGGAAGATAATTTAGAAAAATATAAGGATCAATATTACCATCGAGAATATTATAAAATTATGGGTGTTGATATTAAATCAATAACTCCTGTTGAAAATGTAAAATTAATAAAAATGGATTTTACTAAACCTGAATTTAATAATGAAATCGAATCCTTTTTTCAAAATAAATTAGATTTAATCTTATCTGATGCCTCAATATCTAAAATTGGGAATAAATTTACCGATCAATTAAGACAGATTAATCTTTGTTATGATATTCTTGCTTTAGTCCAAAAATATTTAAAATATAAGGGTAATTTAGTACTGAAAGCTTTTCAAGGATCTGATTTTGATGAATTAACTAAAAATATAAAAACAGAATTCAAAATATTAAAAGTTTTTAAGCCTCAATCTTCTAAAAAGAAAAGTAATGAAATTTATCTTATAGGTTTACAAAAAAAATAATTATATATCGTGCAGATTCGATTCAATCTCATCAAAATTAATAAAATATTCCTTTCCTTTAGAAGTCAACTCAATCCATTCTGTTAACCATGGACAGTGAAGAGGATTAAATTGATCTAAATTGGTATCATTACATTTATCTCGAAAAGGACATATGAAACAAGGTTGTCTAGAAAACATGTTCCAAATGAAATCTTTTCTTTTTTTATCGATTTTAGTCTGTTTGACATCTGTATCAATATCCTCAAGAGAATAAATATGTTTTGTCCAAGAAGCATCAACTAACTCCCTCCTAAGTTTAATTTTTGATTGTAAGGCTAAGATTTCTACTATTTCCTCTAAGTCATTCCGTTTTTTATCACAAAGTTTTAAAAGATCATTAAAATAAAGGTCTTTCTCTCGATTTATGATATCAAGGATCATTTTCTCATCTTTTCGTAATGTGCGAACAAATTCTTTTTTCTTTTCTTCTATTCTTTCAATTCTTCTTTCAACTTCAGATTTTTCATCTAAAGGTCCCTCAACACGCTCTTTTACTTTGCATTTATGACGAGATAGATAAGCAAAACTTTTGCCACAATAAGGACACGTCTCTTTTTTTTTCTTGGCCATGGTTGTAAGATTTTAATATATTATATTGATAATGATGAATTAATATCAAATTCAATATTCAAGTAGTATAATATTAATTCTTATGATTTTTTAAAAATTAAATTTTCGTTTTCAATAACCTATTTTTATAATTTGTAATGTACTTTTTAATTAGTACTTTTTTAAATTAAAAGGTCATTAATAGTTAATAATGGGTCTTCATGAAATTTTAGAAATTAAAAAACACCAAATTATTAATCCACTTAGTGTTCTAAATAAATTTCAAAAAGAAAAAAATAAGCAAATAGCTTTAACTTCAGGTTCAAGTAATTTTGATGAAATTTTAGGAGGAGGATTCTGCTCAGGTAAAAAATATTTAATCTTTGGCGCAAGTAAGACTGGTAAAACACAACTTTGTCATCAATTATGTGTTCAAGCTTATAAACTACTCTCAGTAAAATTAAATAGAAAGAATATGATACAAATATATTACTTTGATACAGAGAATACATTTCGACCTGAGAGGATAAAAGATTTATCATCCTCTTCTAATCTTGAATATGAAAAAGTATTAAAAAGTATAATAGTAGCTAAAATCATGAGTAATTCTGCTTTACAATTTGCTTTGAAAGATCTTGTACAAATTCTTAAGAATAATCTAGGTAGTGTCTTAATTATTGATACAATCAATAATTATTATCGATCTGATTTAAGTAATAATAATCTTTCTTTTACTAAAACTAAGGATGTTTTTCTGAATATATTAGAAAACATTGATAAACTTACTAAAACATATAATTTAATCACTGTTGTAACAGCACAAGTTTCCCCCAATTTTACTGAAAATGCAATTATTCCAGAACTGCCAGTTGGGAACCAATTTTTAAATCATTTCTTTTCAAACTATATTTATTTAAGTTATAAAGATGATAAAAAATCCTATGTTCAAATGATTAACTCATTAAGAGTTTCTAATAAAAAACTTATTTTCAAAATAACATCTACTGGAATTCAAGATGGCAATATCTAAATAACTCCTATTTTATCATATTTATAAAACCTCTAATTGAAAGTTTAGTAAAATTTTCAGATATCGAGCTTGAATTTACAAAATACATATCGTTTATGATTTTATATTTTAGCCATTTGATTAATTCTACAGCATATTGAAGTTTTTTTTGTTTTATTGGACTTCCTTCTTGATCAGTATCAATGTTTAATTTTGAATATTTTCCAATGATATTTTGGAAATCCATTCCAATTAGAAATAATTTCTGCATTGGCTTTAATAAAGGACGTAGGAAATAAAGAATTCTATCTCCATCTGTAAAACCGCCTGGGTTAATAATATTATTGGATGGTTCAACTTGCGTTGTTCCAATAATGTTTTTAAACTTTAAGATTTCAGGTTCAAATAATTCTAGTTTGTCTAGATTATCTCCATGTGCATGGATTATCATGAAATCAGTAGCACTAAATTCTTTAAAAGTAATTCCATCAAGGTCTGAGAAAATACTAGTAATTGGTATCCCTCTCTCTCTCAGTAATATGGAAGCACCATCTGCAGTAAAATTTAAACACTCGCTAATAGGTTTTTTACCAATAATTTTTAATAAAATATCTACAGTAGATTCAAGGGAAGGACCACAACCATATATTATAATATTAGATTTACTTGTAATTACAGTTTGGAGTTTGTTTAATATTGCTTCCAGATTATAATTATTTACTTTTTTTTGTAATAAATTTGATAAATAATCACGAGATTCAGAATCCTTTTGATAATCAAAACCAAAATCAGTTGAAATCTTATAATACCACTCTTTAAATTCACTATAAAAATTTAGGCGGTCTATTAATTTCGAATCCATGTTTTCTTAAAATTCCACATAATTAACTTAATAATAAAATTTTAAATTATTACTTTAATTAATAAAAACATAATAATTAATTCAAATTAATTTAAATTCATATATGAATTAAGAAAGAGTGGAAAATATAATGACAAAATACTTCACAAAGACGCATCAATGGTTTGATGATGGAACAAAAGAGGTGGGACTCACTCCTTTTGCTGCTGAGCAACTTGGAGAAATAAGTTTTGTTGATGTAGAAGGACTTATCGATGCTGAGCTTGAACAAGTAAAAATGTCTGGAGATGAACCTGCAAGTGATCCTATTGATTGTACTGTAGAATCCTCAAAAGCAGTTGGAGATATTTATTCTCCAGTTTCTGGAAAAGTTATTGAGGTTAATGAAGATTTGATGGATGAACCTGAAAAAATTAATGAAGATGCCTTTGCTGCTTGGCTTTTCAAGATCGAACCATCAAATTGGGATGCTGAAAAAGGAAACTTAATGGATGAATCTGCTTATAAAGCTTTTGCTGAGCAATAAATAATTCTTTAATTTTATTAATTTATACAAATTTTTCTTTTTTTTATTAATTAATTCATTCAAAAGTATGAACCAATCCAATAAATTCACCATAGGTTTAATAATAAATCCTATATCTGGGATGGGAGGAACAGTAGGTTTAAAAGGTACTGATGGTAGAGAAATTCTGAAAAAAGCAATAAATTTAGGAGCGGTCCCAAAAGCAACTAATAGAACTATGGAATTTCTAAAGGGATTAGAATCAATAAAGCATGAATTGCTCTTTATAACTTGCCCAGGGATTATGGGTGAAAATGCTCTAAAAGAAATGAATTACATTTATGAAACCATTCAAGATTCAATATTTGAAAAATGTAATAATATCTTAGACACAACCCCAGAATATACCAAGTTAGCAGCTCAGATTATGATGAAAAACGATGATATACAAATTATAATATTTGTTGGTGGTGATGGTACAGCTCGGGATATTTTAGATGTAATTAAGAAAGGTAAACCATGTTTAGGAATACCTGCTGGTGTTAAAATATATTCTAGCGTATTTGCACTTAATCCTATAGATGCGAGTAATCTACTTATACAATTTCTTTGGGATGATATTCCCTTGAAAGAATCTGAAGTACTTGATGTTGATGAAGAGCAATACCGAGCAGGTAAGTTAGTTTCTAAATTATATGGGTGTTTATACACGCCCTTTAATCCTGATTTTTGTCAATTTTCTAAAATGGGGACACCAAAATCAGACTTAAACAATCAAGAACGAATAGCTAACACAATTATAGAGATTTTAGAAGATGATGTTTATTACTTATTAGGCCCAGGTACTACGGTTAAATTCATTGTTGACAAATTGAATCAAAATAAAACACTTTTGGGAATTGCTCTGCTTTTGAATAAAAAAATTATATCCAAAGACTTAAATGAACACCAGATTCTTAAGTATGTCAAAGCTGAGAAAGTAAAAATAATAATATCTATAATTGGGAGACAAGGATTCATCTTTGGAAGAGGTAATCTACAAATTTCTCCTAATGTTTTAAAAGAAGTTGGTACTAAAAACATGATAATAGTTGCTACAAAATTTAAATTACAAAACATTCATAATAGAATATTAAAATTAGACACAAGAGATCCTGAATTAGACAATAAGATGAAAGGCTTATATAAAATAATTACTGATTATGATGAGATAAAAATTTGTGAAGTAAGATAAATTATTATTATCTTTTCATTGTTATAAAATTCTTGATTTATAAGCTAAAATATACTGAAGTGCGACAAATGTGATGATTATCATTAAAAACCCTATTACTAAGATATATATCGCCATTTTTCGATTATAAACATATTTTGACGCTTGGTATAATAATATAAATCCAGTTGAACATAAAAATATTAAAATTGAAGCTACAATACCTTCAATGATAAAAGATTCATGAATATCGCGATAAATAAACATAGGATTTCCTTGGCTGTCCGCTCCTAGTGCTGGGGGCTCTCTAACTATAAAATAAGCTACTCCCGTTTGAAGTACAAATAAAATTATGAAAATAACAATAATACTCAAAGATCGTGCTGGCATTGGTAGTGTTATTCTAGGAATTTTAAATTTTGGAAATTTTATCTTAGGTTTTCTTAACTTATTTCCAAGTATCCATGGAGTTTTTCTTTTAATTTTTTCTAAGACAGTCTCTGAGCCAATTATTTCTTCTTTCTTAATCTCTTTTTTAGCTACTTGTCGTTTCTGCATAATAAACTATAGTTAATTTATTAATTAATGCTTAATAATTTTTTCAAATAACTTTAAACAATTATTGATATTTTAATTTAGTTTATTTAATAATTTTAATAAAAAATTCCAAATCTTTTCTACAGATTTTACTGATAAACGTTCATCTGGCGAATGAGCTCCTTCATTTTTTGGACCAATTGATATCATCTCCATATGAGGAAATTTTTTCTTTAAGATACCACATTCTAATCCCGCATGAATCGCTTTCACAAGAATGTCTTTATTGAATAATTCTTTATAATTATCTTTAGTTAATACCAAAAGTTTTGAGTTAAAATTTGGTGTCCATCCTGGATAATCACTATCAATTATGGTTTCAATATCTAAACCAGTTAATTCAACTAAAGAATTAGCCTTCTCCCATATCACATTTTTGAAATATTCACTTAAACTTCTTTGACTTAATTTTATTTCAATCTTATCCTTTTCAGTTTTTATTACAGCCAAATTTGATGATGTAAAAACAAGATCCTTAATTTTTGGATGCATAGAAAGAGGACCGTTCGGAATTGTATATAAGATATTAAGTAAGTTATCTTGAATTCTTTTTGTTAAAACCTCCTTATTATCATAATTTATTAATTTTTCAATTGATATATCGATTTCTGGTTCAATACCCTCAAAAAGAACCTTGATTTTCTCAATTAGATCCCTAATAAATTCACATATATCTGAATATTCATCTTCCTTAGCAAAGAAAATAGCGCTGGCTTCTCTAGGTATTGCATTAGTTCTATTACCGCCATCAATAGAGGCAGTATTAATCATATAATTCTCGTTTAATTTCCAAAGTATTTGTCCTATAATTTTTAATGAATTTCCCCTTCCTATATGAATATCCACTCCTGAATGCCCTCCAATTAAACCAGAAACAAATAATTTTATTGGAATTAGACTCTCTTCACTGTTTATTTTAAAAGTATCATTTTTTATATGGAAAAAAGTTACTATCCCTCCTGCACACCCAATAATTACAGCATTTTCATCTTCAGCATCCAAGTTGATAAGAAACTTACCATTGATTAAATCGTTGTCGATTTTAAAGGCCCCACGTAATCCCATTTCCTCATCAACAGTAAATAATAAATCAAATCCAAGGGATTCGTAGTCAAGTTCTCCATCATGAATTTTTTTCATTAATACTAATAAATAACAAATACCAACTCCATTATCAGCACCTAATGTTGTTCCTTCTGCAGTTACCCAATTTTCATTCTCAATTTCTATAATTTTTATTTTTAATGGATCTTTAGAAAAATCATGAGTAATCTCTTCATTTTTTTCACACACCATATCCATGTGACATTGTAATACTACATTTTCCTTTTTTTTAGATTTTGCTGGAATTCTGACTACTAGATTTCCTGCATTATCAACTTGAGTTTTAAATCCTAGAGTCTCTGCTTCTTCTTTTATAAAAGCTCTTACTTTTTCTTCATGTTCAGAACAACGAGGGATTTTTGTAATTTGTTCAAAATATTCCCAAAATTCAAGAGGTTGGCCTAACTCTTTTAATTTTACCAAAAAAATCGCTTCCAATCAAAATATATATATTAAAGTTTTTATAATAATTATAAAATAACACTAGATTCCTTATAATTTTATTTAAAGGCTGATCAAATGAGTTGGAAAGACCTTTACTCGGAAGTTAAGAAACGTAAAATGGAAGCACTTGATAAAAAAGATGTTGTGAAAGCAGTAGAAAAGCATGGGAAAATTCTTGCTGTTAGTGGAAGATATGAAAAGCCTAAAAAAGTTGTAGAATATATGTATGCATCTATGAAAAAAATAATAAGAGAAAAAGAGATTATGAAAGAAGATTTATCTCAATATGATGTAACTCTTATTGGATGCCCCGGTAGTGATATTCCCTATGCTGCTCATCCCAAAATAAAAGATTTTGTAAACAATGGAGGATGGTTAATAACTACTGATTGGGCTCTTCGAAGTATTGTAGAAATTATTTTTCCTGGGTATATTAGGTGGAATCATGCAAAAACTGCCGATGCTGTTGTTGCATGCCAAATTCTTGAGCCAAATCACCCCTTTTTAGAGGGAGTGTTAAGTGAAATTCAACAGAGTAAATGGCAAAAACAAACAGTTAAAGATACAAAAAAAAGTGAATTTCGATGGTGGTTAGAAACTCGTTCATTTCCTATACAAGTTATAAATCCTCAAGCTGTAAGAGTATTAATAAGCTCATGGGAAATCCAGAATAAATGGGGAGAATCTCCTGTACTTGTAGAATTTGAATATGGAAAAAATAGTGGTCGAATTATTCATATGATTAGTCATACTCATTTACAGAAAGGTGGAACAAAAGGAAAATATGCCTCTGCCTTAATTCTAACTAATATTTTAGACGAGAAAATATCTCAAAAAATGGGCATTTCAAAATCATCAACACCCAGATATGTTTCTGATTGGCAAGCTTCTCAAATTCATCCACAGCAACAAAATCAGCAACCTTCTTTAGAAGAACAATGGATATCTCCAACTCAAGAAAATAATTATTTAACACCTACCACTGGAGCGAGGGGATTAACGGAAACTTCTCAAATCATAGAGTTCGATGTCAATAATCCTAATTTTTCATTCGCAAGTAAATGTGTATATTGCAGGTTCGATTTTGCTGAATATAATGGAAAAATTTATGCATGTCAAGCTTGTAATGCACCTTACCATGAGAATTGCATTAATGCTCAAATTAATGAAGGAACATGTAAGAATTGTGGTAGAATCTTGTTATGGTAAATAACATCTTTTTTTCAATAGGATTTTCTTTATAGTTTTACTTTGTTTAAAAGTAAATTTAAACTAAAACTAATTTTCAATATTAATAATTAGGAATTTCTAGGTGAATAATTGATATAATAAATTTGCAAAAAATATATGAAGAAGTTGATAATTTGGAAAAAGATAGAATTATAGGAATTATAAGAACTCTCGTAAACATTAATACTGCCGTTCCTCCAGGTAATTCTTATAGAGAATATGTAGATGCAATATCACCTTTTTTTAAGGATCTTGATTTTTGTTTAGAAGAAGTTATCGTGCCAGAAGAGTGTATTAAACAGATTCCTTATCCTTTAGAAGGACCTCGGATTAATTTAATAGCAACTAAAGAATTTGGTAAAAAAAAATTTCCTTTAAATATTCTAATCCTCCTTTAAAAGTAGATATTATCAGTCCAGAAGTTCAAAGGATTCAAAAAATGATTCAATTAGTACAAAAAATCCCTGAGGAAAAAATTCGTAAAACTGGAATGAGCATTACTTTTAACGCTGGTTTTGTCGCACAGACTCTAAATACTCATGATATTATTCTTCGTGGAGAGCCCACTGGAGGCTCTAATACTCATGGTGTTAATGAATCAATTAGATTAAAAGATATTAAGAAATTTGTAAAAGAAATAATCGTGTTTCTATGAGCTGATTTATAAATTTTAAAGCAAAATTACAAAGAAAAAATAAAAAAAAAGAAAATAGATTTACCGATTCTGATAAGTTAGTTTTCGATGATTTCTATAGCTTCTTCAGGACATTGTGTCTCGCAAGCTCTGCAACCTACGCAATCTTCTCTGTTTTCTTCAATTACATTAACTTTTTCTCCCTCAGGTTCGCCAAAACATTCAGAAGGGCATACTTCATAGCATGTCCCACACCCTGTACACGCATCTTCATCTATTTTTATATCAAAGGACATTGTTTTTTAACTCCTTTCTGTTCTAATATTCTAATTTTTGATTTTTTATAATGTCTATCTTTGATAAATAGTATAAAAAATATAAATTTCGTTTTTATTAAGAAAAATTATCATTGAATTATTACTTTTAAAATATGGATTTTTGATTTTTATGTCAAATTATTATTCGATATTGAAAAAAAAGGTTCAATATGTAAAAAAGCATAAATAATAATATATTAAATCTTTACTCCTAACTTAAAATATTAATATATTATATTCAATCGGACTTTAATTTTTATTATGCTCGACAGAAAATTTATTGGATATGAATTTGAGCCTAGCGAGATGACTATTCCAAGATGGAAAGTAACGCAATTTGCGAATGCTATCAGAGATTCTAACCCAATATATTATGATTTAAAAGAAGCAAAAAAGCAAGGTTACAGAGATTTACCCATACCACCAACATTCTTTACTAGAATGACATATTCTGGTAAGAAAAATTTTTACGCTACTTTGGGTATAGACTACAAAAAGCTGTTAGATGGTGGAAGAGAATTTAAGTATTATTCTCAATGTGTTGCTAGAGATACGATTGTATATCAAACAAAAGTAGAAAACATTCTTGAAAAAGAAGGTAAGCGAGGGAAAATGGATATTGTGACAGCTATAACAAGAGGAAAAAATAAAGAAACTAATGAAAACGTATTTGATGCAATTATCACCTTAATTGTATTCCATTAACTTAATCATAAATTTTTATAAAAAATAGAGGGATAAAATAAAATGTCAAATAATTTATTGAATTATAATGAACTTACAGAAGGAATGGAGCTACCTGAGGTAAAAAGCAACCCTATTACAAGATCTCAATTGGTTGATTATGCCTCTGCTTCGGGAGATTACAACCTACTCCATTATGATGAATCGTTTGCAAAAAAAACGGGATTAAAGGGATGTATTGCTCATGGTATGCTCCAAATGGGCATGGTTGGAACATTTATATTAAATTGGTCTAAAGGTGGTAACTTAAGGAATTTCAAAATTCGCTATTCTGCAACAGCTGACGAAAATGATACTTTAACATTCAAGGGTAAAATCACGAAAAAATATCAAGAAAATAATGAAAATTTATTAGAAATAAATTTTATCAGTGAAAATCAAGATAAAAGAGTAACAACTCAAGGTTCAGCGCTAATTGCTTTCAAAAAATAAAATTTTAGCTAAGTAATAAAATTTTTTTACCTTTTTAATCATCCTCGACATCGAGGAAACAAATGGTTTTAATTTAATGGTTTTAATTTTAATTTAATAATTTCTTAAAAATAATATTAAACACAATAAATGTTTAAATTTCATTTAATATAATAAAAATTACAAATATTTAAGGAGTTGAACCACAATAGCAAAAGATAAGGTTATTGGCGCCATTGTAATGGTCATTGGTATTTTAATTGCCATTGTATATACAATGGGCTCCATATTAGATCTCTTGTTTACAACGATCTGGGCACCAAGCGAGGGTGAATGGGATGAATGGCTTCACCTTTTTGAAATCGATTGGCTTGATTGGAGATTATTTGTAGTCCTACCCATGTGGCTAATAGTGATTCTAATTTCAGTTATCGCAATCTGGATTGGTTATTCAATGCTGACTACTCCTGCACCTGTTCCACTCGAAGAATTAGAGGAGGAATTAGCGGCAGAAGAGGAAGCTGAAGAATCTGGAGAATAAAAAAATAATTTCAAATAAACATTTTTCTTTTTTTCATTTTTTGATTTTTCTTTTTCTTAGAAGTCAATGGTTTTTTTGTTTAGAATATTTGGAAATTTAAATCATAAATAAAAACCATTCAATCAAAATTATTTAATCATAAATATCATATTATGATGATCAACTAATAGTTAATATAAAGATAAGAAAATTAATGATGAAAACAATACGTTAAGTTTAAACTATGTTAGAGGAAACTGGGTATGTTCTAATAGTCGGTTCAAGTAATATGGATTTAAACATCTATTCTAAACGCTTTCCAAACCCAGGTGAAACAGTTACAGGTGGGATATTTAAACAATTTTTAGGTGGTAAAGGTGCTAATCAATCAGTTGCCTCTGTTAGATCTGGATCGAGGACTGTTTTTATAGGAAAGATTGGCATCGATGCTTTTGGTGATCAGATGATTTCTCAATTAACTAAAGAAGGTATTAACATGGACCATGTTATTAGAGATCCTGAAGAGATGAGCGGTGTTGCGTTTATATTGATAGATGAAAAGGGAGAAAATATGATTAGTGTAGCTCCTGGAGCAAACTTTAAGTTGTCCTCACAAGAAATTAGATTAAAAGCGAGTATTATTAAAAATGCCAGATGTGTAGTTGTTCAAATGGAAATTCCGATGGAAACAATAAAAGAAATATTTAATCTAGCATCACAAGGAAATGTTATTAAGATTTTAAATCCTGCACCATTGAAACAACTACCCAAAGAAGTTTTAGAAAAAGTTGATGTTATTATTCCTAATAAAGGAGAGCTTTTTAGGTTACATTCTCTTTTAGGGATTAAGGGTTTAATTAGAAAAGAAAAAGAAAACATAATGCAAGCTTCAAAAGACATTACTAATTTAGGAATAAAATATGTAATAACTACATTAGGCGATAAAGGATGCTTAATCTATATAAGAGAGGAAAATAAGTTCATTGAAATTGATGCCCCTAAGGTAAAAGCTATAGACACTGTAGGTGCTGGAGATTGTTTTATTGGAGTATTAGCAAGTAGATTATGTGAAGGGGAAAATATTATTAATGCTGTGAAATACTCTACTGTAGCAGCCTCTATTGCTGTAACTAGAAAGGGAGCACAAGATTCAATGCCTTTTTTAAATGAAATTGAAGCTAAATTAAGAGAACTAAATATAGAAATAGAATAAAAGGAGTGCTAAATTGAAAAAAGAAAAAATTTCTCGTGGAAGAAGTACACCCTTAAGAAAAAATAATTCTAAAGAATTATTGCTTACTTTAAATCAACCACACTTTCAAAACCTTTTTCTAATTAATGGAACAAATTTTATCTCTGAAAACATTTCAAATTCAGATTTTGTCGTTATACCAGAAGCTTATTATATGATAATTAATAATAAAAAAGAAACAATCGAAATCACATATAATCAAGATATTACTAAACACCAGATTATCTATGATCCATATAAATATATACACTCAGAGAGAATTAATTTAAAACCTGAAATGTTTTTTGAGAAATATGATATCCCAAAAAATTATATTAGCACACTTCCTAAATGGTACAGTTTTAAATTTACATATCCGAATTATAATCTTATTTTTGTTCGTCCAGAGTTCGGACTTTCAATACAAATTCATAAAGATAGAAATGAATTCTGGGAAATTTTAGAAGGAGAACCAATTATAATTATTGGAAATAAAGTATATTATTTTGTAGAAAGCGGAACAAAGTTTCAGAATCCAATAAATACGTATCATTCTGTTATCAATCCTAATAAGGAGAAAAACAAATTTGTAGTATTAAAGGAGAAGTGGAGTGGAAAATTCGACGAAAACGATATAGAAAGAGTTTTTAATCCCAATCATTATGAATAAGATTTTTCAAATATGAATTACATAATTCAAAAATGTTTTATGATTTGAGATTTAAAATTTGATGAGATTCTCTTCAATTTACATCTAACACTTATAAGTTTTATGATTTTTGCTTCCTTAACCTAAAAGTTAAAATTAAAAGCAACACTAAAATCCTTACCGTAATAAGTTTTGTGAGAAAAAGTTTCCAGAAAAAAATAATTGGAATAAGCAGATTGGTTAAAAAATGGCTCCGGATGAAGAAAGCAATAAAGAAATAGAAGAAAAATTAGAAGAGGAAGAACCTTCTGAAGAAATCGTTGAAGAACTTGAAGAAGAAGGAGAAAGAGAATTAGATACAGAAGCAGAGCTAGATAGATTAAGGTTCAAATATAGAGGTTATACTTTAGAGGAGTTAAAGAAGATGAATATGGATCAATTCATTCAGTTATTACCAGCTAGATCAAGACGTTCCTTAAAAAGAGGATTACCTCCAAGACAAAAAAAATTACTTGAAAGGCTAAGACGAGCATATCGAGCTAAAAAAAGAGGAAAAGATTTAATTACAAGAACACATATCCGCGATATGATAGTTTTTCCTGAAATGTGTGGACTAACCATTTCAATTTATAATGGCAAAGATTACGTTCCTGTTGAGATTAGTCCAGAAATGATTGGTCATTATCTTGGGGAATTCTCTTTAACAAGAAGGAGAGTACAACATGGTTCACCAGGAATAGGAGCCACGCGAAGTTCCAAATATGTTCCACTAAAATAAATTAAGATAATAAATAAGTGAGATGAAAAAACAATGCCTAACTGGGGTTATTCATTCATTGAACAAAAATACGATAAAGAAAGGTTAGCAAAGGCTGCAGGTCGAGATCTCAGGATAAAACCCAAACATGCTCGAGAAATCTGTGCTGTAATAAAAGGAATGAATGTAGATCAAGCAAAAACATTTCTTGAAGATATAATTAACTTGAAACAATCAGTCCCATTTAGACGACATAAGAAAAAACTAGCACATAAAAAAAATTTAAAACAATTTAAATGGTACGCAGGAAAATATCCTCAAAAAGCTGCCGCAAGAATCTATGAAATCCTTTCTTCTGTAGAATCTAACGGTGAATATAAAGGATTGGATATTGATATGTGTAAAATTATACACGCTGCAGCACATAGGGGAAGAATAATAAAACGATATATTGAACGTGCTCGTGGACGTAGCACTGCATATTTTAAA
>CAYSZJ010000003.1:1713-44812 GCA_964435435.1 uncultured archaeon | reverse complement strand
AATAATAAAACGATATATTGAACGTGCTCGTGGACGTAGCACTGCATATTTTAAACATCTTACTCATGTAGAGCTTGTAATTTACGAATTTCCAAGTTGGGTAAAATTATGAAAATATAAAAAAATGAGATAAAGATAACTGAAAGAAAATGAGTCCATTAGTGAAAAATTTCATTGAGCAAGGTATAAAATTGATGCAGATAAATGAGTATTTGCGATCAGAGTTAGTGCGAGCCGGATTCGCTGGCGTTGATGTACAAAAGACACCGCTTGGAGTGCGTATTACCCTAAGAACCTCGAGACCAGGTTTGGTTATTGGCAAAGGTGGGAAGCGCATCCAGGAAATTACAGATGTGCTCCAAGACCGATTTGACTTAGAAATGCCACAAATCGAAGTTGAGGAAGTTCCGAATCCTGATTTGAACGCCCAAATTATGGCGGAAAGACTTGCTTATTCTTTAGATAGGGGACGTCACTATCGTAGAGCAGGTTACTACATCCTTCGCAAGATAATGGACTCTGGTGGCGCTCTTGGCGCTGAGATTCGAATTAGTGGAAAAGTCACTAGTCAACGTGCTAGAACCCAAATATTTAGAGCAGGCACTATGACAAAAAGTGGCTTTCCTGCCCAAGAGGGTGTAGATAAGGGTGTAGCCCAATGTATTCAAAAATCAGGCGTATTGGGTGTAATTGTAAAAATTTTTCACGTTGATACAAAGATGGGAGATGAAATAAAAATTAAAGAAGAACTCTTAAATCAAGCACAAGCAGAAGCTGAAGCCAAAATAGCTAAAACAAAAGCAGAGTATGTAATTAAGGAGGAAGAAACAGTAGTAAGCGAAGAGGATAAACAACTAATAGATGAGGTAGACGAAGAAGCTATTTCTGAAATTTCATTAGCTCCCGATAAAGAATATGATAAATAGATTGGATAAAAAGAATTGATGTGATTAATCATGGTTGATATTTTAACTGCCGAAATAATTAGAGAAATGGAAGAGAGGGAGGTAGAAAGAGCATTAGTTAATTTAAGAGAAGAACTAATGTTACTTTATTCAAATCAAACTGGTGGAGGAATTTCTGATAATCCATCTAAAGCAAAAATAATAAGAAAGCAAATAGCAAGAATTTTAACTGTGATGAATGAGGAAAAGCGATGATTAATCCTAAATATTTGATATATCATGATTTAATTGGCATTCATGCATTCGCAAAGTTAAAATCAAAATCCATAGATATACAATTCTCTGATATAGGTATAATAATTGATGACACAAAAAATATGTTAATTACTGAAAAAGGGAACAAAATTAAAAAATATATTAAGAAAGATTATATTTTTAGATTTAAAATTCCAAAATATAAAAATGAAGATAATGAGTATTATTTAGAAGCTTATGGAAATAAAATAGTTGGTCATCCATTAAATAGATTAAGAAGTTTAAAAAAGAAGAGATGGTTAAAGAAATGAGTAGGAATATTGGAATTCCTGGTGTAATTCCTCCTAAAGTTAAAACAGAAGAATGTAATGATCAATTTTGTCCCTTTCATGGCACTACAAGGATAAGGGGTAAAATCACTCAAGGAGTTGTAGTAAGTAAAAAATCACAAAATACTGTCATTATTAGACGTAATTATGTTCAATTTGTCAAAAAATATCAAAGATACGAGCGTCGTAATATGCGACTTGCGTGTCATTTACCTGAGTGTTTAAACCACGAAATTGAGATAGGAGACCTAGTAAAGGTAGGAGAATCTCGTAAAATTTCAAAGACGAAAGCATTTATCGTTTTAAGCAAAATATCAAGCGGTGGGATATAAATGGGGACTCGCAGAAAGGTTGGTAAGAAAAAGATTTCTAAACCACGGACTAGTTACGGTTTATGTAATGGATCACGACTCTTTATCACCGATAATTCTGGAGCTAAGATTGCTCAAATAATTAACGTAGACCATTATAAATCAAGATTACGCAGATTACCTAAAGCAACAATAGGAGATATTTGTACTGTTACTATCAAAAAAGGAAGACCTGAGATGCGTGGAAGTATTATGAAAGCTGTAATTGTAAGACAGAAAATGATTTATCGAAGACTGGATGGAACAAGATTATGTTTTGAAGATAATGCTGGAGTATTAGTGACAAAGGAAGGAGATCCTAGAGGTACGGAAATTAGAGGACCAATTGCTAGAGAAGCAGCTGAAATGTTCCCAAGGTTAGCATCAATATCATCATTAATAATATAAAGAGGATTTAAAATGAAAGTTAAGAGTCGTCAACCTAGGAAGCAAAGAAAAGCCTTGTATTCATACAAAAATAATCAAAGATCGAAATTGCTCAGCACTAGGATAGCTGATTATCTTCGTGAGGAATATGGCATTCAAAGGCTTCCTATTAGAGTTGGTGATCAAGTAAGAGTATGTAAAGGAGAGTTCAAAGACTTTGAAGGAGAAGTATTGGAGATTACAAAAGATTTAAGATGTAGAATTAAAGAAGCCCAGTTTGAAAAAGCGGATGGAACCCAATTTCACCCCGCTATACATATTTCTAATTTAATTATTACAAAATTTGCTAAAGAAAAAAAAATGGATCCTTGGCGTGTAAATATGATAGAAAGAAAAGCTGCATATGGAATATTTGAAGAAGATTTAGTAGCTCCAAAAAAAAAGAAAGAGGTTGAGAAATAAAAATGACTAGGCATGGAGGTCAAAAGACTCTCAAAAGACTTAATACCCCCGCTTTTTTACAGATTAAAAGGAAACATGGAAAATTTTATCAAAAACCTTCACCAGGACCTCACCCCAGTCGATTTTGTTTGCCACTCCTCCATATTGTAAGAGATCTTCTTAAAATAGTAGACAATTATAGAGAAGCAAAGAAATTAATTGGTTTAGGTTATTTTAAAGTTGATGGAAAAGTAATTAGAGATAAATCATTTCCAGTTGGATTAATGGATGTCCTTTCAATCGAAAAAATGAATAAAAGTTTTCGAATTCTTCCAGATTCTCATCATGGTTTAATTCTACATGAAATTTCTGAAGAAGAAAGTTCATTTAAACTATGTAGAATCAATAACAAAATGACCATAAAAGGGGGTCACATTCAATTAAATTTACATGATGGAAGAAATATTTTAATCAGAGTTAATGACCCAAAAAATGCAAAGGAAGATACATATAAAAGAATGGATGTTTTGAAGATTACTATCCCGGAGCAAGAGATTCTTAAAACCTTAAGATTTAAAGAGAATAATTTAGCAATTATTATGTCTGGAAAAAATATTGGACAGATAGGAAAAATTATAAATATTTTGAAAAGATTTGGCCCAAAAGCTAGTACAGTATCTATTGAGCATAATGGAGCTCATACTGAAACATTATATGATTATACGTTTATCATTGGTGAAGACCAATCTGAAATAAGTTTACCTAAAATAGAAAATTAATAAAAATAAAGGATTAAGATAAAAATGTCTGTAAAACCCAAAAGAAAAACTCCAAGTGCTTTATCGAAAGAATTTGATGAAAAATGGAAAAATTCTATGAAAAAACCATATTTAGAAAAAGTTGTTTTAAATATTGGCGTTGGGGCAGGGGGAGAAGAACTGGAGAAAGCAATAACAGTATTACAACAAATTGCAGGGAAAACAGCTATTAAAACACTTTCAAAAGTTAATATAAAGGAATTCAATTTAAGAAAAGGACGTCCAATTGGTTGTAAAATTACAATTCGAGGTAAAGAAGCAGAAAATCTACTAAAACGTTTATTGATTGTTAACAATAATAAGATTTTAAAAACTAGTTTCGATGATTTTGGAAATTTTGCTTTTGGTATTGACGAACATATAAAAATCCCTCAAACAGAATATGAGGCGTCTATAGGATTATGGGGTTTAGATGTTTGTGGAAGGATAGTTAGACCTGGAATGAGAGTAAAATATAGAAGAAAAGCTAGGGCTAAAATTCCAAAACACCATTATGTCTCTCGTAATGAAGCACAATACTTTTTAAAGCAAAATTTTGGAGTTGATATTGTAAAAGAATTGGATTTAGAATTTATTTAATGAGGTAAGGTGAAAGAAGATTCCAAAAGGTAAACGTTATGGAAAAGGTCAGAGGGAATGCAGACGTTGTCATACTCATAGAGGAGTAATCCGACGATATGGATTATACATTTGTAGGCGATGTTTTTATGAAATTGGAGGACAAATTGGATTTAAAAGATATGAATAGAATTTATATGGGAAGAGATGGATGTGAAAATTTATGACAAATACTCTAGCAGATGCATGTTGTACGCTTAAAAATGCTGAAAGAGCACGTATGAAAGAAGTTATAATTAGTCCAGCTTCTAAATCTCTCCAACAAGTTCTCCGTATCTTCCAGAAAAACGCCTATATTGGAGAATTCGAGAGATATGATGATGGTCGTCTGGGAAAATTTAAGATTGCATTATTAGGTAAAATAAATGAATGTGTAGGATTAATGAGGCTGAACTATAAACTTTCTCAATTTGAGATGCTTGAAAGAAAATTGTTACCAGCTCCGGGTTTAGGATTAATTATTTTAACTACAAATCAAGGAATAATGACGATAAAAGAAGCAGAGGAAAGGCAAATAGGAGGCCATACGTTATGCTTTATTTATTAATATACATATGAGGTTATAAAAAAATGGTTAAAATTGCATTCTTTAAAGAAGAATTGGATATTCCCAAAAATGTTGAAGTAGCATTAGAAGGAGGTCACCACATTAGAGTAAAAGGACCTAATGGAGATATTACAAAAGATTTTTCCCATATAAGAGGAATAAAAGTCTCAATTCAAGATAATAAAATCATTTTCTCAACTAATTTTCCAAAAAGTGGAACTCTAGCATTGGTTAAAACAATTCTAAGTATTGTTAATAATTTAATTAGTGGTGTTCAAACAAATTATAAATACGTCTCAAAGATCTGTTATTCACATTTTCCTTGCTCAGTTAGAGTAGATGAGAAAAAAAATATGATATATGTTGAAAATTTCTTAGGAGAACGAGCTCCAAGAAAAGCAAAGTATCCAGATAATGTAAAGGTGGAAGTAGATGGAGATGATGTAATTATTAGTGGTCCTGATAAAGAACCTCTTGGTCAAACAGCTGCCAACATCAAAAGAGCTTGTCGCATAAGAAAAAAGGATCCTCGAGTCTTTCAAGATGGTGTATATTTATATAAAAAAATGGCAGGAAATGAAATAATTTGGGAAATAAAATAATAATAGGGTGTTTGTATGGTTGGGGATAAAAAACTAATGGAACTTCGGAAAAAGATAAATAAAAAAAGACCAACATTTAGACGAGTTGAGTCTTGGAGATATAAAAGAGTAGATGATTCATGGAGAAAAGCTAGAGGTATTGACTCAAAGACTCGGAAAAAGAAGAAATCAGGCGTTAAATCTCCTTCAGTAGGATATAGAGGACCAAAAAAAGTAAGAGGCTTACACCCTTCTGGATATGAAGAAGTTCAAATAGTATCTATTAATGATTTAAAAAATTTAAATAAAAATACGCATGCTCTTAAAATTTCAAGGAAATTAGGCGCCAAGAAGAGAATTTTTCTGATTGATTACTGTCAAAAAAGAGGCTTCAAAATATTAAACCTCGGAATTTCACAAAAGGAAATTGAGACTTTGGAAGAAATGGCTGAAGCTCCTATTGGTGAAACAG
The DNA here is from genome assembly GCA_964435435.1 of uncultured archaeon. Lineage (GTDB taxonomy): Archaea > Asgardarchaeota > Lokiarchaeia > Sigyniarchaeales > SOKP01 > Loki-b32. The sequence goes on along the minus strand of CAYSZJ010000003.1, from coordinate 39,109 downwards.
AAAGTGAAGATTTTATTGATATTGAAGATTTGGATGATTCTCTTGAATAATTTGATGAATTTAAAGATGAGGTGATAAAAAAATGAATTTAAAACCACAAAGAAGAATGGCGGCAGAGATTCTCAAATGTGGAGAGAATCGAGTATATTTTGATCCTTACTTAATCGAAGATATTAGTCTTGCAATTACTCGGGAAGATATTCGCAATTTAATAAAACAAGGAGTTATTCAGAAAAAGTATAAAAAAGGAGCTTCAAAATATCGAAAAAATATTCTACACCAGAGAAAGAAAAAAGGTAGAGCAAGAGGTTTAGGAAAACGAAAGGGCACAAAACACGCAAGAACACCTAAAAAAAGAACTTGGATTAAGCGAATTCGTCCAATTAGGAGAGAACTGAAAAAATTAAGAGATAGAAAACTAATTACAGTAGCTAATTATAGAAAATTGTATAAAAATGCTAAAGGTGGTATGTTCGATAGTATTGCTCAACTAAATCGATATATAAGTGAGAAAGAGTTAATAAGAAGAGGAAGATAGAAAAATGGCGAAAGGTCCAAGATATAGACGCTCTTTTCGAAGACGATTCGAAGGGAAAACCGACTATCATAAGAGACTAAAATTATTAAAATCAAAAAAATTGAGAATAGTAATTAGAGTTTCCAATAATCATATAAGCGTTCAAATTGTTCAATCCAAATTAGGGGGGGATAGGATCTTGGTAGCTGCATTTTCTAAAGAATTAACCTCTAAATATGGATGGGAAGCTAATACAGGGAATATACCTGCAGCATATTTAACAGGATATTTAGCGGGATTAAGAGCAAAAAATAAAAATTTACAAGAAGGAATTTTCGATTTAGGTATCTTTTATTATAGAAATCGAGTACTTGCTGCTTGCAAAGGTGTTATTGATTCTGGAGTGATAGTCCCTTATCGTAAGGAATTTTTTCCAGAAAATTTGGATGAAAGAATTAAAGGGGCTCATATTGAAAATTATGCAAAGCTCTTAAAAAAAGAAGATCCAGAAAAATACGAACAAATTTTTTCTGGTTATTTAAAGAAAAAGAAAATTGATCCTATAAAATTTAATCAAGTATTTTCAAATATATTAAAAACTATTGAAACTAAAGCTTAATTAAGTGAATTGAAATGAGTCGCCTAAGAAATATTGAAGAGGAGTGGATTCCTAAAACCGAGCTAGGAGAGCTAGTTCAACAAGGACTCATAACTCTGGATAAAATCTTTCAAAATAATTTAATTGTAAAAGAAAAAGAAATTATTGATATTTTACTCCCACAGTTATCAGAGGATGTAATAACTATTAAAATGATTCAAAAAATGACAGCTAGTGGTCAACGTAGTAGATTTAAAGCAGTCGTAATTGTAGGAGCCGATGGATTTCTTGGTGTTGGTGCGACAAAGAGTAAAGAAGTGGGGCCTGCTATTAGGAAAGCAATTGATAAAGCAAAACTTGCTGTTGTTCCTGTTATTCGAGGATGTGGAAGTAAAGAATGTGGGTGTGGAGGAACTCATAGTATTCCTTTTAGAGTTGAGGGAAAATGTGGCTCAGTTAGGATTCGATTGATACCGGCACCAGCAGGAGTTGGACTAGCATGTGCAGATAAGGTGAAGCAAGTTTTAAGATTATGTGGAATTGAAGATATATGGAGTAAGACCTTTGGCGACACCAGAACAAGTGAAAACCTTGTGAAAGCGACTTTTGATGCTTTAAAGAATGCTCACAAATTTAACTTCAATATATAGAAAGAGTGGTGCTAATATGGCAATAGTAAAAAAGAAAATCAAATCAAAAGAAACTGAATATATTCCAAAATTATACTTTGCAGTGCGTATAAGAGGATCACCTGGTATGAAACGTAAAATTCTTGATACTCTTAAAATGCTTAGAATGCATAAAGTAAATCACGGAGTTCTAATCTGGGGTAATAAGAGTTATAATGGAATGCTTGTGAAATGTAAAGATTATATTGCCTTTGGTGAAATTAATGAAAAAACACTAATTAGATTATTAAGAGTTAGAGGTAGGGTTGAAGGAAATAGACCACTCACAGAAGAGCATATAAAAAACTTAACTAATTATAAAAATTTTAGAGATTTGGCAAAAGCATTATTGAATGGAGAGATTCAATATAAAGAAAAAGACTTATATAAAGTCAAACCAGTATTCCGTTTACATCCGCCTAAAAAAGGACATCGAGGTTCTATTAAAAAGCATTACGCTGAAGGTGGTACTTTAGGTAGCGTAGGCTTATATATAAATGTATTAATTTATAAAATGTTATAATAAAAAGGTGATTATATCTATGAGAAAATATCCTAGAAAAGTTCAAAAAATGAGAGGGCGACGAACCCGTGGTTTTGGAAAAGTAGGACAGCATAGGAAAACTGGGCAGCGTGCTGGGAGAGGTAAAACTACTCAATGGAAAAAAAGTAAAAAAAGTTATTATTTAAAGCAAAAAGAACTCGGATTTCCTGACCCAGATTGGAAAATGGGAAAAAAAGGTTTTAAAAGACCTCAAGATATTAACCGAATTTATAAAATAAATGCTTTAAATGTTAAAGATTTAGATCAGAAAATCGAGAATTTTGTTTTAGAAAATAAAGCAACTAAATCAGGGAATACTTTCAATATTAATCTAAGCAACATTGATATACAGAAAGTTTTAGGTCGTGGAAACCTAAATAAAACAATTAATATTACAGTAAATAAAGCCTCAAAACGAGCTATTGAAAAAATAGAAGCTGCTGGTGGAAAAATCACTTTATTATCAGGAATAGAATAAAATTTACCAGCTTTTTTATTCAGAACTACTTTTTATAAATAATAAAAAAAAGTTTAATTATTTTATAGGATCTAAAAATGAATTCAGATCTGAGTGATCTCGGAAATGATAATGAAATCAATAAGAAAGATGAAGATCGCAAAAAAAGAAACACCTTTCTTCTAATCTGTGTCATAATAATATTAATAATGATGCTTCCTTCTACATTAGCACTGCTAGCTATTTTTTAAATATGTATAATAATTCAAGAAAGCATTTTATTTATTAATTGGATTAAACCAGGTAAAATAAATATAAAACCAAGGGTATTACCAATAATATGTGTAATTGTAAACGGTATCCCAGTAAGAAAATAGGGGAAAAATTCATCAAATGTGCCGAAAAATGAAAAAACATCCACTAATGAGGCCCCAATTTGGAAACTTGTAGTAATTAAAGCTCCAATAATGCCAAATATAGCCATTATATTTATATTATATAAATCCTCATTTGGATCAAAAAATTGTGTCTTTTTTAAGAAATTACTAGTTAAGGCACCTAATAATCCTGTTAAAGAATAATGTACCAATTGAAATGTTAAAAGGGGTAGAGGAGAAGCTCCATAGGGATTAAAAAAACAAAATATGAATGAACTTAAAAAACCTACAATTATTCCATCTCTTCTACCCAATATAAAACCTGATAGGAAAATTGTTAAGGTAAATAACTCAATATTTGGTAAATATGCTAATAAATAACCTAAAACAACAGCCAATGCCGCAAAAGTGCTGAGTAAAGCAATTCTAAATGATTTTCTCTCCAAGAATAATGAGATATTTGCTTTCTCTAGTTCAATATCTGGTATTTCTTTTGTTTTTTTAACTTCCTTAATTGATTGTGTATCTAAGACCTCTGTATGAACATTATTAATAGATTTTTCTTTATTATAAAGATCTTCTGTATCAGATTTTAATTCCACTATTCTCTCTCTTCACTTTTATTTTTTCTTTGAATTAATATTATTAATATTACATTATAAATTTATAGGAAAGCTAGCCTATTTTTAATTTTTATAACACCCTCTCTAATCTTATTATTTTAAGAATAGAGCCTTGGAGCTCATAGGATAAGTTACCCATACATTTAAATTGAATCTTCCATTAATAAAAGTATAAAAGAGAATTGGATAATTTATCCTATTTTCTTCTACATATCTGTAAAATAACAAAAATAAAAAAATGATGAAAAATCTAAAAAAATCTACGTATATTATTGTTTCACTAGTTATACTCCCACTTTTAGTTCTCTTCTTAACTCCAGCAGTTAAAGCAGAAACAAATATCCCTGAAAATTTTAATACAAATTTAGATTTAGATACTATCTATATTTATAACGTAACATCTTTTAATACAAGCAAGGAACTTGAATGGAGACCTTTAGATTGGTCCGCCCCATTAAAAGGATTTGCTAACACAACTCCTGGAGGCCAAATTAGAATTAACTTTACTGGATTTTATGATAAAGATCCCAATGATTTTAACATATTCGAAAGTCCTATGCCATATCTAGATATAGAATTCGTAGAGAATAGGTTAGGGAATTTAGAAACTAATGCAACCTTTTATAATGTCTCAAACGGAGAAGCTGATATGAATTTAATTCTTGGGTATAATAAATTTAAATCTGGATTTTTAATCCCTACTAATAATTTTACATGGTTAAAACAACAAGCTTATGCCCAAGATGAACCTCCATATATGAATGCAACTGTCATTAGCCAAGAATCTGGTAAACGTATTACATTTGATTTCTATCAAAAAACAGGATTAAGACAAAGAACTAAATCTACTTATGATAAAACTTCTGGATTACTAGTTTATACAAACACTAGTTTTGGAAATTATACTCTTGAAATGACATTGTTAAATCTACCTGACTTTCCATCTGAAGAGACTATCCCTTCATTTCAGATATACATTATCTACGGGAGTATTATTATCGTCTCAATAATGTATATAATAAAATTAAAAAAGAAGAAATAAGAATAAAAAGAAAACCAAACTTATTATATTTTTTTTACATTTTTGAATTTAAACTATGAAGAAAAAAGCCAAATTTCTTCTTATAGGAGTAATTGGAGTTTCTAGTTTTTGCATTTTAATTCTTTTTGGTTTTTTTATAATTCCGATGATGCAATCGTCTAGAAACAACAAAATTGACAAAAGAAGTGAGCTACTGTTTGAGGTTACGAATATCACTGTAATAATTGATTATTCAGACGTTAAAGATAGCGAGATCTTTAAAAATATTAATTTAACAAATTTTAAAACAACTGCATTTCATGCCTTACTAAATTGTTGTGAAGTCGTAACTCAAGATTATGGGTGGGGGATTTACATAAAGCAAATCAATGGGGTTGGCGAAGGTTGGATTTATACAGTAAATAATGAATCACTTCCAAATATTCCTTCTAATCTTTTCAATTTAATAGATAATGATATAGTAAAATGGACCCATATATAAGACTAGAACACTCAATTAAAAATGAAAAGTTAATATTTTATATCTTTAGTTTCAATTTTTTTTAAGACAGCTTCCATTTCTTTAAATGCTTTTCTAATTTTATGGAAATAATATCCTAATTTATAACCTTTTTTACAATTCGTAAAGAGCATAAAATCATTATCAGCATCTCCCACTACAATGATGGTATATCCTCTATTACCACTGATGACTATATCCTTCAATTCCCCTTGTTCTAATCCTTGACTAATTTTCTCTCCAAGCGAGATTAATGTCGCAGGACTTGCACTAAAAATATCCCAAGTAACATCAGCTGTTTCAGAACTTGCAATTCGTAACCCTGTTTTAGACACGATTGCAGAGCCTTCTAAATCAGTAGAACTCTCTAGTTGTTCTAACGATCGCATTAATTCATCTAAAATATCTTGACTTATTTCAATTTCAGAGTCTTTAGCTTGTTCCAATTATAACACCTCAATTATGATAATAATAATTTTTAATAATTTAAATGTTTTTTACATAAAAACTTCTCAATTCCTTTAAAAACACTGGATCTCCTTTCTTGACTACAGTATCTTTAATTTCAATTCCCACGATCACAGCTCCTTTAGTACCAAATGTATTTAAAATTGTTGTAAAGGGAGGTTCTAATTTCTTTCCTATAATTTTTTTAGCCCCAATGGCACTCTGAGCTAAACCTGTGCAAATTATTCCTTGAGGATGTTCTGGATTTTTAATGACTCCCTTTTTAATCTTATATCTATAAAATAATGGAGGCTTATCATAGATTTTTAATAGATCTGCAGATCCTAAGATCCTTAAATTAGTGGGTGGTAAATCTAATCGACTGATAAGCAAGACGGATTTTTCTTTTCCTATTAAAACTTTTTCTTTTAATAAAATTATAGCTTTGAATCCTCTGTCTTTACTCGATACTGATTTTTGAATTCTTTTTCCATTTAGTTCATCATAGGGATAAATATTGCCTGTAGTAGTCAACATTCCTATAGTAATGTGAACTTGAGTTCCAAAACGAGTTATTGGTTTAAATAATCTACTATTATTTACTTTTACGCCAACTATATTGCAATATTTAAAAGATTCTGGATTATTTGTAGCATAACAACCTCGAAATACTTTCTTAACATTTATACCCTTAATGTTAATACCTACTCGATCACCTGCCTTCGCAGTATCGACATTTTGATGAAAAATTTGAATACTTTTTACTCTACCAGAAGCTTTAATAGGTAATATTTCTAAGTTTTGATTTAAATTTAATGTTCCATGTAATATTGTTCCAGTTAAGATCGCTCCTATACCCTTAATTGGAAAATGATGATCAACAGGAATTATAAGATCTCCATCAGTAATCCTTTTTATTTCTAAAGAATTTATTTTTTCTAAGATTCCTTTTTTTAATTCTTCGAATCCAACTTTTTTTTTAGCTGAAACTGCATAAATTGGGACATCTGAACCAAAGGAAGTTGAATCAAAAAACTCTCTGGTTTTTTTTATTTCCTCTTCAATATTTTTTTTAAAAAGATCGATTTTATTAAGAATAACTATAATATCTTTAATTCTGAGTGATTCAACCATGATGAGATGTTCTCCAGTTTGGACTTGAGGACCTTTATTTATATCTATGACAATTAAAGCAATATCAATAATCTCAACTGAAGAAGCACTAATCTTTATTAAATCAGCATGACCTGGACCATCTACCAAGATAACGAGATATTTATCAAGTAAAAAACTAGTAAAACCTAAATCAATAGTAATACCCCTTTCTTTACTTTGTGGATGAGCATCAATGCCTGCTGTTGAGATGATTTCTGATAATACCTCAGCTATAGCCGTTTTTCCAGAGTCTATATGACCAAATAAACCGATATGCACAGGATTTTTTTTTTCAATATGCATCTCTTATTACTAAAAAAAATTTAAAAATAAATACATTATTATTATTACATTCTTTCTCTTTAAAGAAATAGACATGAATACTAATAAATAATTCTTTTAAATATTGGACTCTAATAAAATTATAATTAAAGTTTTATATTTCTTATAATAAAGAATATTATAATATTTTAAACGTGGTGCTTATGCCTAAGTTTTGTCCTTACTGTGGCAACCCAGTAAAAGAAACAGATAAATTTTGTATCATTTGTGGCAAACCTCTTCTTACTGATATTCCAAAATCAGTAAAAGAACCTGAAATTAAGGAATCTAAGACAAAGGAAGAAGAAATAAAGGTTGAGGAAAAACCTGAAGAAAAACGATTAGAAGAAGAGGAGGGAGAAATTGTTGAAGAGGAAAAGAAAGAAAAAGCAAAGAAAAAATCAAAAAAACAAAAAGAGAAAGAAGAAATCAAACCTTTACCTGAAGAAGTAAAAGAACAAATGGTTTACTATATTGAATATAACGATATCCAGTTAAATAAAAAAGTTCTAGCAGAAAAATTAAAAGAAATTTCAAAATTAACTAAGGATCCTAAATATGATTATGATACCGACTTTAAGAAGCAAGTTAATATTAAACTAGAAGCAATTAAAACACTTATAGAAGAATTAAAGCAAAAGGAAAGTGTTATCAAACAAAATCTAGAAGAACCTTTTATAGTTCAACGGATTTCTAATGATATTGAAACAAAAACATTTCAATTAGAGAATTTATCACGAGAGCATAAATTACACAAAGTAGATAAAGAGACATTTGAAAGATTAAAAAAAAAATATAAACAAGAAAAATCAGAATTAGAAAACGAAAAAGAAGATTTAATAGAAGGTATGAAATTATGGATTCAAGATTTGAAATTAGAAAAGGCAGAGCTTTCTAGTGAGAGAAAACTCAACAAGGGTCGATTTCATGCAAAAGAAATTTCAGAAGAAAATTTCAATAAGAATGATAAAGATTTTGACTTAAAATTAAAGAAAATTGACACAAAGATCAAAACCTTAGAAGAATTAACAAAATAAAATTGATAAAATATATTTATCACATAAAATTTTAATTTTCTATAACTATGAGAAATAAAATAATAGCAATAATTATTCTACTTATCGCAATATCTCTTTTGACAGTTGGTCTAATTCAAGGTCAACAGATTTTAATCGATCGATTTTATGAACAAATGGCAGCTATTCCTTAAATCTCCCATTTTCCTTTTTTTATAGCAAGGGTATTATCTAAAAAGCCCTTTTTTTTAAAAGCCTTCTCTTGTGCCTTTCTAATTTTATTAGATTGAGTGTAGTGAGTTTTGCAAAGATAAACTCTATGGTTTGAACTTTCTTTAAATTTTAAGCCTGCTTTCTCGATATAAATTTTCCAAGCATTTTCTGATAGAGAACGAATTGCATTTTCATTACAACTTTTTACTGAACATTTTCTAATCTTAGCAGATCTAACTAAATCTTTTTTATCTCTAATTTCCTTCGGAAGTTTCATGATAAACACTTGCTAAAAACTTTTTTAGAATAGAATATTATGATTTTTAAATAATTAATGGCTTAAAATTTTTGCTATACCCTATGGATAAAACAGAATTAATTTTTAATGAAAACGTGATAAAACAGAAACTTTACCCATATAATTCTCCCTTGAGACTTACTCTAGAAGATGATTTTTTTACAAAGGCAGCAGTTATTTTTTCAATTATTCCCTATGAAGATAAACCTTATGAACTTATTTTAATTCATCGTTCAGATAAAGGTATAAGACATAGGGGTGAAATGTCGTTTCCGGGAGGAAAGTTTGACCCTCAGTTTGATAAATCTTTAAGAGATACTGCTTTAAGAGAAACTGAAGAAGAAATAGGTGTCCCTCGGAAACAAATTAAAATAATTGGGTGTTTGGACGATTTTCCTACAATGACGCAATATATTATTACTCCTTTTATAGGAATTATTGATAAAAATCAAACTCTAATAAGAGATGAAAGAGAGGTTCAAAAAATTTTGAAAATTCCTATTGATTTTTTCACGAGTAAATCGAATTTCAGAGAACAAGCTATTGATATTGAAGACAAGAAATTTCCTGTTTTTTACTTTAATTACATTGATCGCGAAAATGGGCAAAAATATACTGTCTGGGGCGCAACAGCATATATAATAGCAACTTTCATTGAAAAAATTTATAGTTTAACTATTTCCGATTTAGGATTAGAACGATTTAAACTTGAGAAAATTAAACATATAAAGGAATATATTAAATATAGAAACGAGATTACCGGCAATTTTTAAAAATTCTAATTATAGAGAAGAATTATGGATTTTAATTTTGATAAAAATTATATTCAGAACAAATTAAAAGACTATCATTCACAAGATAGGCTAACATGGCACCATGAGGATTTTATTAATGCAGCAGTTATATTTCTAATAATTCCTTATGAGAATAGACCATATGATCTAGTATTAATCAAGCGTACTAAAAGGGAAAATGATAAGCATTCAGGAGAGATGTCTTTTCCTGGTGGTAAATTTGATCATATAATAGATAAAGATTATCTGGATACAGCATTAAGAGAATTAAACGAAGAATTAGGGATCCCACATTCAGAAATTCAAATTTTAGGTTGTATTGATGATCATCTTACCCCTAAGGGGTTTATTATAACACCATTTGTAGCCTATATAAATGAAAACCAGAAAATGATGAAACAAGACGCAGAAGTTGATGAAATAGTGAAAATACCAGTGAATTTTTTTGCAAATAAGAAGAATTACAATGAAAAAATCTTTATTGTTAAAGATGAGTTTATCGCTCTTGGAAGATATGAATATCTTTCCCCTAAAAATAAGAAATACGTCGTATTTGGGGCAACAGCACATATAATCCATAATTTCATAGAAAGAGTATATAAAATTGGATTAATGAGACCCGGAGTAAGAAGAGCAACTATTGATGATCTTAAAGATAAGATCGTCAAATATTTTTCCTACTTTATCTTTTCCAATTTTGTGCGATATTCTGGACAAGTTTTACATTCTGGAATTCTACATAAAAATTGAATTTTAGGAAGGTAGCAATACCGATAAAAGGGACATCCAGTTAGATTTAACACAATCGTGAGATCTGTATCACTACTCATATCATTTTCCTATTATTTAATTTTTTAAAAAAAAATAACAATTATATATTAATAAAGAGCAAAACAGTGAAAATTTTGTAATTCATTAGTTAAATTACTTCTATTTTAAAGCTGATATTTTATTAAACCTTATAATATAAACACAAGACAGTTAATAATAATTTAGAGTAGCATTTTTAGTCAAATTAAAGAATAAAATTCAATTACCATCCTATATTTTTTACACTAAAAATACTAATTAGGATAAAGAAGTGTAATATGAAGTACAGAAAAATGGGTTCACTTGATTGGGAGGTTTCTGCTCTCGGCTTTGGAGCAATGAGATTGCCTATGAACCAAATGCTGCAAGTTAATGAAGAAGAAGCAATTAAAATGATTCATTACGCAATCGAAAATGGAGTAAATTACGTTGATACAGCATATCCATATCATAATGGTGAAGGCGAAATAATAGTTGGAAAAGCCTTAAAAGAGGGGTATCGTGAAAAAGTACACCTTGCAACAAAATCGCCAATATGGATGGTTAAAAAGACAGAAGATTTTGATAAATTTCTTAATGAACAAATTGAACGATTACAAACTAAACCAGATATTTATTTATTTCATGGATTAAATAGGAATCGACTTGAGAAAATTAAAAATCTAAATTTGATTGAAAAAATGGAAGAAGCTAAAGCTAAGGGACTAATAAAATATATCGGCTTTTCTTTTCATGATAATTTTGAAGTTTTTAAAGAGATTATCGATTTCTATAATTGGGATTGCTGTCAGATTCAATATAATTATCTTGATATTGAATATCAAGCAGGAACCAAAGGTGTACAATATGCTGGCAGTAAGGGTATCGCTTTGATAATAATGGAGCCAATTCGAGGTGGAAAGTTAGCCGTTCCTGAACATGTATTGAATAAGAAACCTGAAATTAAAGAAGTTCTTAATAGGTCAAATGTGAAAAGAAGTATGCCTGATTGGGCTCTACAATTCGTTTGGAACCATCCAGAAGTTTCAGTAGTATTAAGTGGAATGAGCTCTATGCAGCAAGTTGTAGAAAATGTAGAATCCGCAAATAATTCGGGAATTAAATCCCTTTCAAAGGAAGAATTACAAACACTCTCAGAATTGCGTGAAGCATACAAAAAATATACAATTGTGCCTTGTACGAGTTGCGGGTATTGCCTACCATGTCCAAATGGGGTTGCTATTCCTGGAATTCTTAGATTTGTAAATGAAATCTACTACTGGGGTGATAGAGGGAGACTGAGAATTGCCTTTTTCTATAATAGAATGGCAAAAACTGAAGAAGACTTTGAAAACAGGAAAGCACAGGGAGAAGAAGTTGAGGGGTCAGCTGCTTTATGCATACAATGCGGAGAGTGCCTTGAAAAATGTCCCCAACAAATTGATATTCCCTCTTTTATAGAAAAAGCTTGTGCCTTATTTGAAGAGGGTAAAAAAGTTTCAGAAGTACTTGATTAATAATTATTTTAATTTTTTAGATAATATACAAAATAAGTTATATGAAGATAAAGGTAATTATAATTTATATTTAGGAGCAAAATTATTTAATAAAATGCTTGAGAATTATAGTAATAGCTTGGAAAAAAAAAGAGTTAGACTACATACGCGTGATATATGAATATCTAGAATTTTTAAAATAAAACCAAAAATTTCATTTATAAATATAAATAGATTTCAATTAATAGATATTAATTTAATAATTTGGCCCTTGACGGTCGGAATTGCTTTGAGATCATATCGATCTCCAACGATAAGTGGTCTCTGACGCTGGGCTTCAAACCCAGTTATCCTGCGGAGGGATAGGAGTTCGATAATGGTTAGATATTGTCTGATCTTCGAAAATCTCCTCGAGGGCCGCCAATATTATTTTTTATTCCAAAAATTTATACCCTTTTTTTCCACCTGATAATTTTTACCTGATTCTTGTAAATGTAGAAGGTAATTCAGAGTCTCAAATTTTCTAAAGATTCCCATTAAGGGGTTTTGTCTCCAAATTGCTAAATCTTTACCTTGATTTCGTTTAGATACGATTTCTTCAAGTGGCAGAACTCCATCAATTAGATTTAATATTATCTTTTCAGTCTTTAAAAGTTTCTGGCGGTAGATTTTTAATTCAGATTGAATATTCTTTCTCCCCAATATTGGATTCCCATGCCCAGGTAAGAAAAATTCTATATCTAACTTCAATATTTTATTAATTGATTTAAGAAGGTCTCCAACATTACTCGTTTTATTTCCTAACCAAGGTTTAGTGCAATCTATATCACCTGAAATGAGAACATCTGATTTATAAAAACAACAATGCCCTGGGGTATGACCTAGAGTGTGAATTACTTTAAAGCCACCAGGTATAAAATCTCCTTCTTCAAATAAAGAATTAGGCATCATCTGGCAGTATCCTATAGTTTCAAATATGAATTTGTATTGAATCTTAGTCTCTTCATCTAAGCCATAACGTTTAAAATATTCTTCAGATTTTTCCATCGCCTCCCCATCATCTTTATGAATCATAATTTGGACTTCAGGATTCTTATTTTTTATCATTATATTACTTGCAGTATGATCAGCATGGAAATGGGTATTAGTTATATATCTTATATTTTTCCATGTCTTATCTATAGTCTTTAACCCTCTTTCTAAGAGATTTATTCCACATTGAGGATCAAAAATAGTTATTTCATCTCTATCGATCCATAGAAAGGAATTACAGTTCGGAAATCTTGCACCATTATCCCCATCAATCATAAAAAGATTCTCAAAGTTGCCAATTCGATAAATCGAAATAGTGTTTCTCCTCTAAATGGGATGTTTTTAATAATAATTTTGCTAAAAAATACAAATTGCTTCTATTAAAAAGTAACAAAAGAATTATTTGATTAAATGCTTTATTTATTTTATTACTAAGTATGAACATTAATTGAAATAAGAAGTTATAGTGATATTGAGTGGTTGATTTTAGCAAAATAAGCGATTTTTTTAATAATTCTGCAATACCTCAAAATATACTAAATAGAGGGCAATTAGTACTAAATAATTTCATAAAACCATTAAAAACATTGTTTGAACAAAGGAATGTTCCAAAAAAACCATGGAGTGATGATCAAATCGAATTTTTACTACACACACTTTCGAATATGGATACTGATAAAGACAGTGATGCGGCAAGAGTGGGAGAAAGAGAGGCAAGAATAGTTTCGAAATTACATCTACAAACTTCCGCAGGGTTTTGCCATGGAATAGGGAGAAGTGGGTTTTTAACGGCTCCACAACCCAAAGCACCTGGAGGATCAATAATGTATGAAATTTCTAATTATTTGGCAAGAGATATATTAAGAAATTACGGTTTACCAAATATAAAAAAAGCAGTAATTGTTCCATTATGCACAGGTATGTCTTTATCCTTATCCCTGGGCGCTTTAAGACCAGAATGGAAAAATAATGATTCAGATATCAAGAGAACTGTTTTGGTACCTCAAATTGACCATAAATCGCTTTTAAAATCAATTGAATTAGTGGGACTTAGAACTAAAATTATAAAAGGTAAAATTTTTGGAGATGCTGTTAGAATTCCATTTGAAGACATCGAAGCTAGTCTTGATGATGATTGTTATGCTATTGTATCAATAACAAGTTTTTTTCCACCTCGGGAACCGGATAATATCAAAGAAATAAGCAAATTAGCAAAAGAAAAGGATTTGATTCATATAGTCATCAATGCTTATGGTGTTCAAAGCCCAGAATGGATGAAATTAATTCGTTCTGCGATAGATGCGGGCAGAATTGATGCGATAATTCAGTCAACTGATAAAAATTTTCTTACTCCTGTTGGTGGTGCCTTGATTGCTTCTCCTTTCACGGAAAATATTACTAAAATCAGTCAAGCTTACGCCGGGAGAGCTTCGGCTACTCCAGTTGTAAATTTTTTAATCTCTATGCTCTCTATTGGAATTGATGGTTATCATAAAATGATTGAAGAACAAAAACAAAATCGAAAACTTCTGGAAGAAAAAATAACTGAGGTTGCCCAAAAGATTAATGAGAGAGTACTTAAAATTTACAATCCTGTAGCAGTAGCATTATCTTTGGAAAATTTAGAAGAAGAACAATTGTTTGCTCTTGGTGGAGCATTATATAATTTACGAGTTACTGGTCCTCGAGTCTATAATCCCAAAGAAAAAGCGTTTGGTACATGTTGTGAAAATTATCATACTCCATACATAGTAATGAATGCTGCAATAGGCTCAAAAACAAAAGATATTACTTTTGCTGTAGAAAGATTTGAAAAAGCTTATTTGCAAATTACTCACAAGTAGAGATCCTTAACAAATTTAAATTTTCTATTCAATCAGAAATAAAAATAATTAAAAACTAGAAGAACTATATTTTAATAAAATTTATTCCAACTTTATTTTAACAAAAAATAAGGGAGTATTTATGGAAAACCGACTTTTAAATCAGTTTAATAATGTAATTTCTTCTCAATGGCAATTCAAGCAAATAGAAGAACAATATGAGCCTTTAATCCCTCGAGAATTATTTGAATTAGCCTACCATACATGTAATAGTATAACTATGAGAAATATTTATATAAAACAGTCTTCAAGTGAAGATCAAGGTGGTTCTAAAGCCATATTATATTCAAATACAAAAAAATTTATTTCAATAGAAGGTTTAGACATCTCTTTAAAAATAACCAAATATTTCGGTGAAGGAAGCACAGGCGATAAGTTAATTACTGAAATTCAACCAACTTTTAAAGAAAGAAAAAAAAATTTTGCTAATAAAGAGCCAGATATTAAAACACAGATATTAAAATGTATTCTGGTGGAAAGAAAACTTGATGAATGCGTAAATTTAGTAATGTTAAAAGGTAATAATAGAAAAATATATTTTGCTATTGGGGATGCTCGAGAGTCGGCTGCTGTTGTTCCAATGTTCATGGAGGCTGAAGGTGCAAGTTTAGTACAATTAGCATTAAATAAATGGATGGAAGCAGCTCAAAGACTAGACCATGAACAAAATTTCCCTGAAAATATAACTCCCGGAATTCTTAAAAACCTAACCCAAATTAAAAGATGGCTTCTTGATTTAATTAGTACTAGTTTGGATAAATAGTATAAAATTCTCTTATTTCAATAATTTATATGTTATCTCAAAGTGTTACCTTGAGATATATTGAGATTATCCAAAGATGTATACCTAATAACGTGAAATAGATGTTTCACGAAGTGATTATTATAGAAATGAAGTAAATAAATAAAATGGGCCATCGGGGATTTGAACCCCGGATTTACCCGCTGAAAGGTCATCACCTTTCAACTCTCAGGTTTTTATTGATAACGGACACGAAATTATTCTTCCATTTTGTATGTCCGATGGTCATTTATAAGACCTGCGCTTGTTGACCAAGCATATAAAACCTTGTTAACCAGGCTAAGCAAATGGCCCATGTAGCCTGAAGTGTAAAAATTATTTACATAAATATTTGTTATCAACGTTGTTTTCTAAATATTACCCGTTTCTAGGGTATTATATCTTGATTACAATTATAATCTAATAAAATCAGAAAAAAGATAAAAATTTTTTTATGTTTGAAATATGTTATATTTATAATTAAATTTAAAATAAGAAAAAAGTAATATATTTTCAATTGATATTTTGAGCGTGAATTGTCATGGCTGAAATGTTAACAGACCTCCTACAAAATATCTATAAAAGAATAGCTCAATTAGGAGGATCGATTCAGGAGCTAAGTAACTCTCTCAATACCTTAAATAAAAATATTGAGGAAAAAATCACAAATTTGAGTTCAAAATTGGAGGAATTCTCTACTGAGATTAATCTAACACAAACTAAACACATTGATGCTATTAGAGAGATAGGTGATGTAACAACCAAAGAATTGAAAGTAGTACAAGAGGGTTTAGGTTTAGATGCATTGAAAACATTAATCAAGAAACTGGAGGACATCGTTAAGCTTTCTGAAAGTGTACTTAATCAAGATACTGTAAATTTACTTTTATCAGAAGCTATTGATTCAGTAAAGAATTTAAAAGAATCTATTAAAGAAGAGGAGGTACTAGAGTAATATCTCTTTTAAATATATTAATTAGGTGAGAAAAAATTGGCAGAACAACTTTTAGATGAAATGATACAAAAAATTAATCAAATAATGAGCTCATTAGATGGGACTATAGCACAAATTAATCAAATGAGTGCTTCAATTAACCAAATGAGCCAGAATTTCTCTGAACAGACCGTTTCAATAACAGAAAACATTAGATTAATTGTAGAAGTTTTAAAGCAATTTAGAATCCAATCTAGTAAAAGTCTTCAGGAACTTTCTGATGATTTTAATAATAAAGTTAAAGAATTATGGGATAAGAAAGCAATTGAAGCAATTACAGATGAAGAGAAAAAAGCTATTGATATAATAAAACAAGCTTCTAAGGCTGTTTCAGATAATCTCTATTATGCTCAATTGTTAAATATAATTCAATCGATCAGAGAAGAAACTAATAGAATAATTAGTGCAAAACAATCTTGAGTTAATAAATTTTTTAATATTAAGTTAAATTCATTTTACAATAAAAAAGTAAAAAGGTGCTATCTTTTAAATGCCTACAGGTAGTTTTGTGGTATTATTACCAACTGATTCCGATTATAAAATTATGGGGTATTATTTTAAAGAAGGAGAATCTAATTTTGAAATTTCGAGTGATCTATTTTTAAGACTAAATCTTGATCACTCAAAGAATGATTATAATTTATTAAAATTAAAAGATATTAGAATTTTCTCTTATCTTCATAAATTCAAAGGAAAACTATTACGAAATGCCCATGGAATCATACTTGGATTATTATTAAATGAAGATGAGGAACCTGATAAATATCTCTCTTCTTTAAAAGAAGCTGCTGAAGTTTTTGAAATGCCAAGTTTAAATATTCTGAAGAAATCTAGGGAAGAATTTGAATCTATTTTAAAAGATATTTATTTAGAGCATTTAGAACCATTGATCGATATCCTTCAACCAGACTCATTGAAAAATAGCATTATAAATATAACAAAATTCATGTTAAGTGGTGGTAAAAAAGAAAGAAAAATTACTCAAGAACTTTTAGAAAAAGTAGAGAGGGGAGAGCATGAAAAAATTACTGAACATTATAAGACTGCTGAAACTGCTATGAAATCTTCAGATTATGAAAAGGCTGCAAAATTTTATAGAAAAGCAGCAGAAATTGCAGAATTATTATATATAATGGATGTTGCTACTTCTTTAAAAGAGAAAGCGGAGTTTTTACAGCAAATTCCTGAATTATCAAAAGAAAGAGAAAAAATAGTTCAAGAGGCGCGAAATGCTTTAAAAAATGAAGACTTTCATACAGCATATATATCATATAGAAGAGCAAGTGAAATTTCTAAAAAATTAATCCAATATGATAAAGAAGAGGAATATCGATTAAAATCAAAAGCATTGGAAGATTTTTATAAAATAGATCAAAAGTATAGTAAAAGTAAATAAATTTCTGTTGTTTTATTTATTATAAGTTAGATCCATTCAATGAATTCCTTGTTTTTTTCTTGAAATGTCAGATTTTAGTCAAAAAATTATCTGTTTATTAACTGATTTTGGTTCAAAAGGTCAGCATTACGTCGCAAGTATGAAAGCTGTAATATTTAAAATAAATTCTACTATTAAAATAATAGATCTCTCGCATCAAATAACACCTTATTCGATAATGGAAGCCTCTTATATATTGAAAACTACCTATAAATATTTTCCTAAAGGAACCGTATTTATAATTGTAGTTGATCCAGGTGTTGGAAGTTCTCGAGAAATTTTAGCATTAAAAACAAACTCAGACTACTATTTTATTGGTCCAAATAATGGAGTATTCTCTGGTTCTTTTATTGATCAAATTATTGAGTGTGTAGAAATTCAGAATGATGAATTCTTTATTAAACCCACTTCAAATACATTTCATGGAAGAGATATAATGGCTCCAATAGGTGCTCATTTATTATCAGGTATTGCATTACATAGATTTGGTCCTAACTTTAATCTTAATAATTTAAAAGAATCCCCTGTTTTATACAAAATAAACATTGAAAAAAAAACTATCCAATGCTCGATTCAATATGTCGACTCTTTTGGAAATGGGATAACTAATATTCAGATAGTTAATAATACAATTCAAAATACTGACCTAATTATAAAGGAGGGTGCAAAGATTAGTCTAGATATAAGAGGAAATACATATGAAGGATTCTTTACTTCTCATTTCTTGAGTGCACCGATTAAATCAATTTTATTTCTTGTTGGATCAACTGGCTTTCTTGAAATTTCAATTAATCAAGGAAATGCCTCAAAGACATTGGGTTTTGATTTAGGAGAAATTATAACCATAAAATTGTGATGGAGAATAACTAGTTATGGAAAAAGAAATTTTAGCTTGTATTGATAATGAAAATAAAAAATTTTTGCAATCAGGCCAAATTTCTAAATATATTTTTCCAATGGAACGAACAGAAGCTCACAATAAAAAGATAAGCCACTTAATTACCAGATTTTTTATGATATCCAAAACTCCTGAAGGAGAAATATTATATTTAGTTCAGAAACGAGGAAAAACTAAGAAAACATATCCTGAATATTTTACTGACTCCTCCTCAGGACATGTAAATTGGGAAAAAAATTTAGATTTAAATAAAATCAAGAAAAATGCAATTAGAGAGCTTGAGGAAGAGTTTGGTGTTCTTCAAAATACTCTTAAAAAAGTACTCTTTTATGATATGAATACTGAAGGAGTTGAGATTGCATACATCTTTTTCGGAATTATTGACTCCGATGTCGCTTTAAACCCTGATCCTAAAGAATTAGAGATTGAATCCAGCAGATTTTATAATAAAACTGAACTCGAAAACATATTAGAGAATGAGAAAAACATTGATTACTCAAAGGAAATTTGGAAGAAAATATTACATACTGATATAATCTCTCTTTTTGAAAAAGAAATTGAACCAATAAGAGAGAATCGAAAGAACATCGCTTTATTTATTGGTAGATTCCAACCTTTACATCATGGACATATCTATGTTATTAAAGAAATTTTAAAAACATATAAAAAAATAAAAATTGGAATAGGCAGCTCTCAATTGTCTCATACGGTAAACGATCCATTTTCTAGCGAAGAAAGAAAAGAATTTGTCAGTGCTGCTTTAAAAAAAAGAAATATATCACCTAAAAAATTCGAAATATGTAATATTCCAGATATTTTTAATGCAAAAAGATGGGTAGATCATGTGATCTCAATTGTAGGGGAATTTAATTCAGTTGTTTCTAATAGTGATTGGGTCAGAGAATTGTTTTTTAAGAAAGGAATTAATGTAGAGAAAAAAATAACTATTTTTAAAAAAAAATTTAATGGGAATAATATCAGAAAATTAATAATACAAAATAATAAAAAGTGGCAAACTTTAGTGCCAAAAGAAGTGGTAGAATTAATTCAGGAATATAATGGAGTTAATCGAATTAAATCTTTACATAAAAAATATACTAATCCATGAAAACTACAAAATTTTTAGAAATTGACGGATCTTTAGGTGAAGGTGGAGGCGCAATACTTCGAATAGGAACGGGATTTTCAATATTATTCAATCACCCAATCCGAATAAAAAATATACGCGCAAATAGACCTAAACCAGGATTAAGATTACAACATTTAATGGGATTAAAAACATTATCAGAACTAACAAATAGTATTTTATCTGATTGTGATGTTGGAACTAAAGAAATTACACTAATTCCTAAACAAGCTTTAAAAAAATATGTTGAGGTTAATATTGGAACAGCTGGAAGTATAGGTTTATTACTTCAACCGATCCAAATTGCGTGTTTAGGCTTTAATCAACCAGAAAAAATTGAAATCATAGTAAATGGCGGAGGTACATTCGGTAAATGGGCTCCAAGTCTTAATTATCTTAAAGATGTTACCTACAAAATTTTTAGAAATTATGGTTTCAAAATGGAAATTGACATTCAAAAACATGGGTTTTACCCTAAGGGAGGTGCTCATGTAAAATGCATCTTATATCCTCCTAAAAATAAACTTAAACCAATCTTTTTAACTGAATTAGGAAATCTAGACTTAATTCAAGGTGAAATAATTAGCACAACTCAATTAAAAAAAAAAGATGTTGGCGAACGCATAAGAAAATCAGCTCAACAACAATTAAAAAAACACTTAAGAATGAATATTAAGATTGATTATAAATATATTAATTCGATGAGCCCAGGTGTAGGGCTTTCTTTAAGAGCATGTTCAGATACTGGAGCTATCATATCCTCAGGAACAATACTAGGTGAAAGAAATATTACTTCGGAAGAATTAGGTAAATTGGCGGCCAATGAACTTATAAAATATATAAAGAATGATATTCCCGTTGACAATTATCTAAGCGACCAATTAATACCTCTCATGGGATTCGTTAATAAACCATCGAGAATAAAAGTTCTTGAACTTACAAGCCATGCAAAAACTAATTTAGAATTAATTAAATTGTTTTTAAATAGAAATTATAGAATAACTAAAGAAAATAAACATTTCATTATAGAGTTCCAATAAATATATGAAAACCAATATTTAATTAAAGTAATTATTATTGTTAGATTAAAAATTAAAAGAAATTTTTAAAAGATCAATTTATTATATGATTATTATATAAAATTTTAAAAATCAATAAGAAGAATGTCTCAAACAGTTGCCACATTCCTACGTTGTCCTAGATGTGGAAATGAAAACCCTGCTGAAAGTTTTGCTTGTAATTTCTGTGGTGTTAGATTAAAAATAGAAAAAATTGAAAAATTCTCTATTTTCAAAAGAATAGAAAAAGAGTGGATTAAGCCAGCACCATGGTACACTAAGATTTTTTGGCTTCTTTTTCGCCCAAATTCTGGTTTCTGGGACATCAATCACAAAAGAAGTAAAGCACCCGGAGGATATATTCTATTATTTTGTTCTTTACTTTATGGACTTATGGGTTTAGCAGTTGCTTCTCATTTTAATTTTGTTAACTTCTCCCCATATTCGGCAACGGTAATATTTTTTAATCTTACGTTTTTTGTTACTTTCTTTGTATTTGGATTCTTTTTTCAATTAATATTTTTCGCGATTTTAATTTGGTTATTTACAAAAGGAGCGAACTACGCGGTAGGTTTTACAGAGCGATTAGAAACTCGCTTTGGAGGGTTAAAAGAAACAAAAGAAAAATATAAAGAGGCAGAGATTAGTCCATTTAGTATATATAAAGGAGGTACTATGTTGCAAATAGAAGCATCTCATAAATTTAGTATGATGCTATGTGCTTTTACTCCCTTTTTATTAATCAACACTATTAAACTCCTTATTATGCTAGTAGGCTTTCAGACTATAAATATCGAAGAACTAAGGTATAATCAAATTGATGCAATTTTAGATCAAATATTTGCTTCACCAACTTGGGGCGTCTTAGATATGATAGATGCTTTAACTATTGCAATATGGGTCCCCATCTTGACGACCTTAGCTATTAGAGAACTTAGTAATTCTTCAACTACTCGTGTTTTAATCCCATGTTTTATAATTGGTTTTGCTGTTGCAATAATATTCTATTTCTTACGTCCTACATTGTTTGGTTAAATTTATTAACTAATATTCCAATGTTTATATAAAATTCTTGTTTTTAAATTGTAAAACCTACGATGGTAAAAGAAAATTTTAACTCTAATATAGAATCCAATATTGAATCTGAATTATATGCTCTAATTCATACTATACTTAACGCGTATGAAAAATTTGAAGAAGGTGTTATCAATAATACATATTTTCGAAAAACAGTGAAAAATGCAATAAATGAATTACTTAAATTTAATTTCATTCTGGATGAAAAAAAAATCAATCTTTCTCATCTTCTTAAAAAAATGAATTTTACTAAGCAATATTATAAAGCAATTGGTATTATCAATAGACTTTCGTCTCTGGAATTCTCTAAGAACAGTTCTGAAAATGATATAAGTGATCAACCTCCAATTTCAAAAGAAATGAGCTCAACAGTATTAGAACTCCCAGGTATTACTTTAGAAATAACTTCTTCTTTTATAACTTTAATGGACGCTTTAAAATTAAATGGATTCAAAGAAAGAGAATTAATAGAAGAATTATTTAGAGATTTAGTCAATAATATGGAGAGATTTCCTGGTATAGATGATCTTATCGTAAAAATTAAAACAATCTATAATCGTTCATTAAGTAATATGCTCAATGAAGACGATCTTAACAAGTTTAAAGAAATAATAGTAGATGAGATATATCAACTCTTTAAAGAATTTCAACATAAGCTAAATCCAAAACAATAATTAAAACAAAAAAATTAATATTCTTTCTATGCTTTAAAATTATATTAGCATAATAACTATCGCTTTAAAATTAAGGAAAAAAGGTAATTGTTATTCCACGCCCAGGATTAAGATCTAAAGCTCAAGCAAGAAAAAAAATCCGAACTCCAGGAAATCGAAATGTAAGTCATTATTGGAGAAGGAAACCTAAAAGAGCACAATGTGCTCTCTGTAAAAAACCACTTCAATCAATTCCACGATTACGCCCATCTAAAATGCGTAAGACAGACAAAACTGCTAGAAGAACAAATAGAATGGAAAGTGGAAGATATTGTGCAAAATGCCTTCAATCATTATTAAAAGAAACAGTATGGAGTCAATAATCTTTTATTTGAGCTCATAACTTCTTTTATTTATATAATAAGGATTCATTAAATTACTTGAAATATTAATAATACTTAAATTTATAATTATAATGATCTTGACAATTTCAGGTCTTCATGGGACTGGAAAAAGCACAGTAGGAAAATTAATCGCTAAGAAATTAGGAATTAAGTATTATAGTACTGGACAAATTTTTAGAGATCTAGCTAAAGAAATGAATTTAACCCTGGAAGAGTTCACTGAATATGTAGAAAATAATCCTAATATTGATAAAAGACTAGATGATAAAATTATTGATATAGCTTATAAAGGTGACGTGATTATAGATAGTCAATTAAGTGCCCATATTCTTAAGTCAATAGCAGATTTTAAGATATTATTAACTTGCCCTTTAGAAATCCGTGTGAGACGAATTGCTGAAAGAGATAATGCTTCATATGATGAAAAGTTAAAAGAAACTCTGTTAAGAGAAGAATCAGAGTTAGAACGCTTTAAAAAACTCTATAATATTGACCTAAATGATGCTGAAAAGATTGGAAAAATTTACGACTTGATTATAGATACAGGAAACTTAACAGCTGACGAAATTTCAGAAAATATTCTTTCTGCTATTAAAAAACTATAATATAAGATCTAATTTTGAAAATCAAAAAAAATATATTTTTGTATAAATTTACTAACTTACTAAAAAATATAATAATTTACTGGAAGTATCAACAACCAGTAATCATTAAAATAGTTTGGTGACAAATTATATGAGCGTTTATGATATAGGAAGGCTTTGCGTCAAGACTATGGGAAGAGAAGCAGGCCAATATTGTGTTATCGTCGATATTATTGATAAAAATTATTTATTAATTGATGGATTGAACGTAAGAAGAAGAAAGGTTAATTATAATCATATAGAGCCATTAGCAGATTCTATCGACATCAAAAAAGGGGCAAAACACGAAGACGTTGAAGCAGCTATTAAAAAGGCTAAATTAGAAAAACGAATGAAAGAAACTGTTTCTATTCCTATAAAATAATTTCTCTTTTTTTCTATTAATATTTATTGAAATTAACTAATTTTTTATTTTCTCACATTTAATCTAGTGTTTTCTTGTTGTCCATAATAAAATATTAAAATTTTGAATTGTTATATTGAAAATATAGTAAACAAAATTAGATTCTATTTCTTGCAGACATAGCCTAGCCTGGTACGGCGCTGGCTTGGAGCGGAAATATTCCCAGAAAGCCAGTGTGTGAATGCACCCGAGGGTTCAAATCCCTCTGTCTGCGCTTCTTTACTTTTAGGATACACAAAGAATATTGTAAAATATTCCTAAAATAACTTCATCATTTTATGAATTCATCCTCCGAATATCGCTTTAAAAAGCAACTATACATCTGGAAATTCTAAAGATTTAGCTTTAGAGGCTCCCATCATTTGTCCCATACCACCTGATGCTTGAGTTTGAAGTCTCAAAAGTCTTTGAATTAACGTATTAAGCCCTAAAGAACATAGGAAATACCAGGCAGTAAAATTTATCCATATTGGTCCTGCACTAATGAAAGTCCCTATCAATGGAACATCATTAGCATGCATGGCAGAGAGGGCTACAGGGGTCCTTCCAAAGACCATGGTATTTAAAACACTGAAAATTATAATCATAGGAAGAAATGTAATACAAGTTGGTTTTAATCTCTGCATTGCCATCCCTTGCTGCGATTTTTTAAACATCGCATCTTTTCGCTCCCATTTTTTTCTGAGTTTTCTATACCGCTCAGGATCCACCTCAGCTAATTCAATAATTTTTTCTTTCACTTCTTGATGACCCTTTATTTGTTTTTGTTTTCTTGCTAGCTCCTCAGTATCAACTAACCATTTTGTTAATAACGTAGAAATTAATGCTGTTGTCAAGGCTAAAAGAAGAACAAAAATCATAGAACCTGGAGGAGTGCCTATCAGATCTAAAAAATCAATATTAAAAATTAAAAATATCATACTTATTCTTTAATTATGTTGAAATAATTATAAATTTTTCAGATACTATCTCATTGTTTTGATATAAAAAAACAAGTAATGCTAGATTAACTAATTAATCCATTCCAAGAAAATAGAACTAAAAAAAAAAATTAAAATTTAAGTATGAATTTGAGCAATACCCCTTGCGATATGTTCCAGAAAATGCGATATACTCATATTATAAAAGTCAAGCTGGACTAATTTGCTCTTGACTTTTTGTTGAATTTCATTAGGACAAGATGCCAAATACTCCCGAATAACACCAATAGGGAAATAATTAAATCCGTTCTTATCTTCGAACTCAATGACGATATCGGAAGGTCCCTTTTCTTCCAAAAATATGGCGAAAAAAAAAGGCCATGCGGATCCGCTTTTAACTAACTGCAACGTTGTCCATGCTGCAACGTTTTATGATTTCAATCGATATGGGGGAATTCTTTATGCCTACCAATATGCAGAGTTAGTGCGCCAAAATCCAGAGTCAAAAAAAAAATGGTTAAGAACGTTAAAAATCTCAGCACCTTTAATTCTCGAAAATAAATTCATTTCAAGACAAAAGAGGATAATAATCAAGAAGAAATAATTATTCTTGATGAGTCTAAAATCAAATTAGATAACTCTAGATGTTTTACAATCGGAGATATTGACGGAGATGGAATATCAGAAGTAATTACATTTAAATCAATTATTAAAAATTCCGGTGTTCAATGGATAATGAATACTTATCATAAAGATAAAAATATCTGGTTTCCCGTTTTATCTAAGATTTACACAGAGAATGTGTCTGGGTTTATTCATAAAGCAGATATAGGTAATTTTGACAAACATATAGCTCAAGAAATAATTATTGCTTCATGGGAAGAAAATTCCTCTAAAATTTATCTTTTTGATTTTGATTGGAAAAAATAAGAGTTTAAAATAAACGTAATCTATGAGTTAAATACGTACATAAGTGATCTTGAAGTATATTTTAATGAAGGAGAATTTTCTGATAGTATTTATATTTTGTTTAGTGATAACGTAAATTCAGTAGAAAATTTCGAAACTAATGTTATGATTATAAATTGTGAAAAACATGGGCTTTATACGTCTAAAAAGATTTATTCTTCATATTCTCTATCATCTAAAAAAAGTATCGTAAAAAATTTTTAAATTATCTTCTTAAATACCTTTATAAAAAAAAAAAATTAATTCCTTGGCTTTTTAAGTATTTTAGACACCTTAACTCTTACCAATATATATCCATATCGTTTAATTTCTTTTATTGTCCCCTGTAATTGAACCATATCCCCTATATTCAAATCTAAGGCATAAAAAGCTATATCACTCATTCGAATAACTAGATTAGATACCGATTTTTTTTGCATGATACTATCTTGAGTTTCGGAACTTAGGAATTTGGTTAATGATATTTGCTTATCAGATTCTTCTAGTTTTGGTCCTAATACCACATCCTTAAGAGTTATAATGAAATACTCAGTGTGTTTATCTCCATACCTAGAAGTTTTTCGCTCCATGAACTCCACCGTTCCTTTATATATAATAACACGTTTCTTGACATACTGCTTTAAGAACTCATCTAAGACTTTTACTTTCCTCGTCGGTTTAAGAAGGTTAAGTGTTATGACTTAATAAAAATTAATAAAAATTCTTAAAAAAATCGAAGAAGAATTTGATAGCAGATATCAAGGTAAGACCTTTACCACATCAGAAGAATGGCAAGATGCATTTTTAAATTATTTAGAAGCTCCTGTTGAGCAAGAAATAGTTCAAGTAGAGGTGATTACAGAAGAAAGGGAACCCATTACTCCATTATTAAAAAGAAAACTTATAAGAAAAAACCTGAAAAGTGACTAAATGGGATTTATTTATTTCGTTATAAATAGTATCGAATT
This sequence comes from uncultured archaeon, assembly GCA_964435435.1. Taxonomy (GTDB): domain Archaea; phylum Asgardarchaeota; class Lokiarchaeia; order Sigyniarchaeales; family SOKP01; genus Loki-b32. The sequence continues at coordinate 12,031 of CAYSZJ010000003.1, read as the reverse complement.
TAGTATCTACAGCTGTGTATTTTTGTCGTTCTTGGGTTTTCCTTTAAAAATTCCAAGCAGACACAAAGGAGCAGCCCAAACTATACCCATTATTACACTGCTAAGAAGAGATGAAGTTAAATTTTGTCCCTGATAAATTAAGTCTAAATTATTGGATAGCCACACAAAAAAACCAAGATGTAATCCTCCCAGAATTAAACCCTTCCTTGTGTTGAATTTCTCATTTATATTTTTTAACTTTTTTCTCAATTCATATTTGCTAAATTAAATCACCTATTTCTTTTAGCAAAAAAATTAAAAAGATTTTTTATCTCATCTGATAATAAACAAATTAAATTTATAAATGAATCGTTTATTATAAAAATTCTTCAGAATTTTATGTTTTTGGTTATTTCAATCTACTGATTATTATTATATAATAAGATAATTCAGTAAATTAAATTAATTTAGCCTGAACAATTTTAGAATTTTATATTATTAGAAAATATTATAAGTTTTTATTTATAAAGACTAAATCTTTTTTCCGTCTGGGAATTAATCCAGGATGCCATAATCTAAGAGGAACGCACTAATCCATTCCAAGAAATCCTCTTAACCCAGGGTATTGTGCCGCAGCGAACTCTTTACTGATGGTTTCGGCATATGAATGAATAATTCCAATCGATATTAATAAACCCGTTCCGCTCGTTAATGCGCCTAAACTATCTGCAAAGAAGCTTAATACAGCAATAATTATCCCGTTAAGTATTACAAGAGTTGGAATATAACGCTTCAGTATTCTTTCTATGATTTTTTCAGAGCTTCTAAAACCAGGCACCTGCATTTTTGAGTCAATTATTTGTCCAGCAATATCACGTGGCGCAAGACCCGAGACTTCGACCCAAACGCGGCCGAGCATTATGCATAGGACTATAAAAATTATTAAATATATAATTGCTCTAGTTGGATCTTCTATTAGTTGATCTATACCCAATGGAGGGGTAAGTAAATAGATCAAGCCATATTCTGGTATCAATTGTCCTCCCATGCCCTCCCCAGCGGACTCTGAATGAAACCGTCCAATTAAATCGAGCCACATATCAGGGATAAGCCCACCATTATCTAAACGCAAGGCGGAGTCAGGACCGGCAAGTAATTGCCCGAAGAATAGAAAATTAGCATATAGAGCATTGACTAATATTACAGGGATATTCGAAACATATAGGAGTTTCATTGGATATTTTCCCTTAAATCCTCTATACCCACGATATGCAAGCGGAATTTCGATCCGTGTTGATTCAAACCAAATAACCACAAATAAAATAATAACAGTAGTAAATAGACCTAGCAGCGATGGAAGCCGTTGTCTTATAAGTAGTGTGCCTAAATTGATATCAGGATCGAATAATGCAGAAAAGAAAGCGATGATAATTCCCCGTGGAACTCCATCTTCAGCTTCGATAAAACTGAAGCTATTCCAAAAAATCTGACCTGCAACACCCGCAGCTATAAATAATGAAACTCCACTTCCAAGCCCCCATCCTTTTTGAAGTAACTCATCAAGAAGGATAATTATTATACCAGCGAAGAGTAATTGCACAAATATGAATACAGCATTCGTAAGCCCTATTCCTTCTGCACCCCCTAACCGACCAAATGCACCACCTACTAAGTATGCTATAGCATTGAAAATTGTTAAAAAAACTGAGAGTACCTTTTGGGCTCCACTGAACATAGCTCTATCATAAGGATCTGCCATATTTACATTTATGATCTTTGACCCTAAAAGTAATTGCATAATAAGACCTGCTGTTACAATTGGCCCTATACCGAGCTCTGTAAGCGTTCCTCTCTGGCTTGCCAGAATTACCCTTAACCAATAGAAATAATCTGTTGATTCCTCAAGCTGAACACCATATAGCTGAATGTTAGACATAATTAAGTAAATTATAAGGACAACAGCGGTCCAAATAAACTTTTCTTTAAAAGAAACTTCTCGCTGTGGCTGTTTTATTTCTGGCATTGCCCGAACAAAAGGAGAAAAGAACTTAAGAAATCTTCCAGCCATAATTGATCAGTAGCGTTAGTTTTATTTAGTTATATATTATAGATGTATCAATTTTATAAAATAAAATCTGAAAATTGAAACGTAATCTAGAAAAAATTGAATTTTAAAAAAACTTTTTGATCTATGAACTAATTTCAAATAAATATGGTTTCAGCACTATTATAAAAATTAGTTTTCATAAAAAAAGATTAAAAAAATATTCAAAATGATAATTGCTTTATTGCTACCATAAAAATTAATTAATTCCATTAAATCTTCAAGAATTAATCCAGTATCATGGTTAGAGCAATTAAAAGAGTGATCCAATACCTGTAGGCTCTTCTTCAACCTCTTCCTCTTTCTTTTTTTCCTCCTTTTTTCCTGCTTTACCTCCAACAGGAGCCGCAGCTACTGGTATAGTACTAGCAGACTTTACTATTTCATCAATATCTGCTCCTTTTAATCCAGTAATTAGCTTAGCTATTTGATCTTTATCAACCTTCGCACCTGCGGCAGTCAATACTTTCTCTACGTTTGCTGCGCTAATTTTTCCCCCAACTTTATGGAGTAATAATGCTGCATAAATGCTTTCCATATTATCTTACCTCTTTTTTATTTTTTTATTATTATATTGTTAATTTTAATTGAAATTCAAAAAAATCTTATTTTTTATCCAAATAAACCTCCAATCCCCACTTCTTCATCGATCTCTTCTTCGGGCTCCTTTTTTTCAACTTTTACTTTTTCTTCTACAGGGATTTTTATTCCTTCTCCAAAGATTACAGTATTCATAATATTAGATTCAGATACGGCTTTACGAATATATTCTTCTGTCATCTCTTCCAAATAAAAAGGCATTTCAAAAAGAATTCCAAGAGCTTGTCTGTAAGCCGTTGCGAAATCATTTTTAAATTGTTCCATATCCATGTATAGAATTTGTTCAGGAATTATTTCCCCATCACTCCATGCAAAATGGATCTTAATCAATGACTCTATTGGAGCAATTCCTAATTTCTTCAATACTGCTGCTTGTTTAACGTTAACAAAATCACCTGTTTTATGAGTCCTAGTATTTTCTCTTATCCATATTGTATCATTTTGAATTCTTGTTGGTAATCGTAAGGTCATATTCAATTCACTTATGACTTGTCCTGTTGGCAATCCTGTATCGCCTGCGGGTACCCAAATATCTACTGGTGTAATTTCATTTGGTTTTGCTGGAACCATCCATTCATTTTCGAGAAAAACCTTTTTTAGATCAAATAGATCAAGATTACTAAATACTAGACTTGATTGACCAGGGATGTGCGTTGCTAATTCATCCAAATTTGACTTTTTTGATTCTTCTTTAAATTGCTCTATTGCTCGAAGTTGAAGAGATTTTTTTGACATTCTAAATACTGCTTCTCCTCTTAAAAGTTTACGCATAGCTTGAATTTGCTGATCTTGAATGTGAGCGACTTCGATTACAGCAACATTTTTATAATTTTTAAATAAATCCACTAGATGTTCAATTTCATCCAATTTCCATTGTGGTATATGTTTTTTTTTAATCAACTTCTTACACCTCAATTGTTTTTAGAAAATCTTCAGTAATTTTTACTGGTGTCCCCATTGTAGATTTTAAATACATAGATTTGAAATTGTTAAACTTATGTGGCATTTGATCTGCAATGAAATCAACAACTCTTTTCATATTTTCAAATAATTTATCAAATTCCATTGATTTTTTCCCTAATTTTACAAAAATGATTGGTTGTTTTTTCATTTGAATACTAACCACCTTTTTGTATCTTTCAAAAGCAACCTTTAAATCATCTGGATTAGAGATGATTCCATATCCAGAAGGAAATGGTTTAGGCATTTTCCCTAGAGGACCAAGAAATCTTGCTAAGTATCGTGCAACATCTCTCATCATTTTGTCTTCAACGATGAAAAAATCATATTTTTTTGCGAACTTTTTTTTCCTCTTCTTTTCTTCGTTATTTAATTTAATCAATCCATCAGAATCGAGAGTATCAACACCTAATTTCTTAGCTTCAAGTAATATTTCATCTGAAGCAATTACGCATACATTAGGCTTATCTTTACCAATTATTTCATTAGTTAAAATAATTTCCTTATCAATTCTATTCTTGGGATCATTTAAATTAATGTCTTTTACATTAATAATAAGGTCGATTGATTCGTCAAACTTTCTTACTTTTTCTTTAAAGCCTTCTCGTTTAATTACTGAAAAATCTATTGCTGCATTTAATGATTTTTTTAATAATTTATCATCTACTTTCAGTTTACAATTCACCTTTTACTTTTTCATCATACTCTCCATTGTCTATTCCTTTTTGGATAATCTTCGGGTCTTCTCCCTCTACAGTTAATCCCACAGATAAAGCCGTTCCAAGAACTGATTTTACCGCAGCTTTATAAGTATTTTCTAAAAATGTATCCTTTTTAGCATCTACAACAGCAAGAATCTGATCAAGAGTTAAATTTCCAATCTTCTCATCAGAACCTGCTGAACTCCCTTTTTCAACTCCCGCTTCTTTAAGTAATAAGGACGCAGTAGAAGGTGTTTCAATAAATATCTCAAATTGCTTAGTCTCTGGATCACATTCAATCCTCACAGGAACGGTTAACCCCTTAAATACCATTGTTTGCTCATTTATCTCATCTACTACATCTTTAATATTAATTCCAGTAGGACCAACTGCTGGACCTTAACCCTTAAAGAAATTATGTTTTCTTTAATATAGGTGGTCCTCCACTAGCAGATCCACCAGTTACGAGAGCCTTTACAACAACTTTTCCTCTTTCGCTCATTTTATTCACCGTATTATCTTATTAAATTGATTTCAAAATATATACTCAAGGATAAGAACGCACAAGTATATACATAGTATAACTAATTTTCATTCCAATATCTTTATTATATTGAAACCGCATTAATTAGCGTTCTAAGTCACTTAAAAAATATATTTTGAGCTTAGTATGATTAAAAATCTAGTAATATTAAAAAATTTTTTTAAAATAAGAATAGATTAAAATCTACAAAATAATCTACTTTCATCGTCTATATTATATTTTAATTATTCTTCAGACAATTTGTTAGAGAACGTTTTTGAATCTAAATTGGTATTTTTAATAATTAAAGGAAATAATCTTGTATAATTTTATCAATTGGTCTAAAAACTTTTAAATCACCATCCCATTTTTGTAAGAGATTGTAATAAATTACTTCTATTTTTTCGATTAGATTTTTTAGTAAAATATGAAGAGAATTTAATTTTTCTTCACTTATTAATACACCATAGATATAAAGTCCTGGTTGAATAACAATGTATTTTCCTTTTTTTTCAATAATAGAAGTATCTTCCTCTTCACTCATCTGTTCTAGCATCATTCTTAAGCTTGTTATTACTCCTGAAACAGATGATCTATAACTTTTTTGATCCTTTTTTATAAATGATTTTTCATAAATCAATAATCCTGATTTATGCATAATAAAAAGATTCTCAACCTTTTTTTTCCAATCATACTCTGAAAATGAAGGAGTAGATAAAAAAAAAGAAAATAAGAAAATAAGTGCAACTATTTGCAGGCAATCTCCTATAATTCGAGAGATTAACCCAAATAAATTAATAATAAGATCTGTTGTTAGACCAAATCCAGAAATAAGAAATATCGTTCCAATTACTAATTGAAGATATTTATACTTAAATTTCCCTAATATTGGGTTTGATTTAAAGATTGAATTTAATTCTAAAGTATAAAATATAAAAAATAAAACAAAGATAGGCCAAAATGTAAATGATATAAATTGCCCATAATTAAAATTATAGATTATTATTATAAAAAATATAATAATATTTAAAGTGAAGATTAATGTAAACAGATATCTTTTTAATAAAATCTTATAACTTTCTATGGTGTAAATAAATATAAGCGCTCCTAACATCAATGAAATATAGCCAAAATTTAAAAATATTATTCTTAATTCGGAAGGTATAGTATAATGATCTCCTATAATAAAAAATATCCACATTAATGAAAAACCTAAATATAAGTATACATATCCCCTCTCTTGAAGACTTTTTAATTCATTTTTAGATTTAAAAACTCGATTCAAAAAAATTAATGCAAATTCAAAATATAGTAATATTATTACCCATTCAATTACCAATGCTATTTCTGCTATAGAACCTCTCAATGGAAATTGTATTTCTTCACATATCATGAAAAAATCTTGAATTTTAACTCGTGTTCAATAATATTTCAATTTTTTTGTTAAAATCTAAAAATATTTGGCTTTCTTTACCCACAATTGCATCTAAGTCAAGTAATATATTTCTGTATAATTTAATAAACTTGTTTCTTATTAGTTTTAAAAAATATCTGATGCTTATCATTTCCTTTTTGACTAAAATACAATACATAAGAAAAGGTAAATCACCCTCACCATGATTTAATAATATCAAATTCTCTCCCTGTTTAATTTTTTCGATTTTAGATTCTTTTGATTTTGTAATTGTTGAAATGATATTATCTATTCCAATAATACCACCAGGAAATAAAATATTGTATTCGCTAGAATCTTTAAAATCTTTTTTACTTTCTAAATGTTCTTTATTGTTTTTAACAAAATTATAATGATATATAATTTTAAACCTCTCTGAGTCGATAATATAAAGACTCAATAGGTTATCTTGCCAATTAAACTCTAAAAAGATTGGAAAACCAAAAATCGCATAAAATACGATAAGTTGTCCTAAAATAACTATTGGACTATAAATTAATGTAATAATATTCTGTTGTTTAAGGGTAAATAAGTATGGATTTTTTTCAGCACCTATTATTATCATTACCACAATTATAATTTCACCAATAAGCAATAAGATTAATTTATTTCTAATGATTCCAGCCGAGTTTTTTATTAATTTGATATGAAAGAACAACATATAGATCCCTCCAAAAAAAATAGCTACTAGTATGAGAACACCTACTAGTGTGATGTTATTGACAAATAAAATAAAAACAGATACGATAAATGTAATAATACAAACTAATCTTGTTATCTTTATATTAATTAATTTATTAAAATCTTTTTGAGAGATTATTAATAAAAATGAAAATGTTGCAATAAATATTAAAATGTGTGAAATATTTAGAAAATAATTTGATAATATTGAATTTTCAACATAATAACTATTAATTGTTCGAATCACTACCCCAGTAAATCCAAATCCGTACAATAACCCAAAAGCTAATAAAAATTTATTAATTCCTAATTCTTCATTTTTAATTCGAAAATATCTATAAAAAAAATAAAAGCTTATCTGATAAGCAATTATTAAAATTATAAAGATAAATGGATAATGAAATGCTTTCAATTCAATTCCCATGGGTTGTTATTAGTTTTTTTATAAATAAATTTTTATGGTATTGTTTTTCTCATGAAAATATTTAAATTTAGGAATTTTGCACATTTGTTTTTATTTTACGAGTGTTATTCATGATTTATATAATTTAATCTACTTTGATAAAAGTTTAAAAAAAAAATTTGTCTAATTATTAATATTAGCTATTTAAAAAAAAATTTTAGCATTCCTTACAGGGGATAAAGGATATCATTTGATTTAACATTTAAAATATGTATTTTTGGAGACTCTGGAGTAGGAAAAACAACACTAATTCATCGTTATATAACAGATAAATTTGATTTAGATATTGGGAGATCAATGGGTGTAAATATTAATGCTAAAAACGTAAATATAGAAGGTTTTAGTGTAAATTTACAAATATGGGATTTTGTTGGTGAAGAACGCTTTAAAACTCTTTTACCTATCTATGCTCGAGGGACTTTTGGGGGAATTTTCATGTATGATATTTCTAATAAATCTTCCTTGATAAATTTAAATGAATGGATTTTACTTTTTCAAAATAAAGTAGTTGAACGCAAAGGACAAATCCCAATTTTAATTGTAGGAGGTAAATTAGATTTGTATGCAGATAGAAAAGTAAATCTTGAGGATGCATATAATTTATCAGAATCTTATAATATCCTAGGTTATATTGAATGTTCAGCAAAAACAGGCGAGAATGTGGAGAAAGTGTTTCTAACTTTAATCATTGAGATTATGAAGAGATCAAGCTTTATATGAAACAGTTTATTAAAAAGTTTTTAAATCTAACTTCATGTTCTAATTATGCGAAATCTATATTGAATTTAGCAATTGTATGAATAGAAGAATGTTAGAAAATTATTTTAAAACAAGATAGATTAAAATCTACAACATAAACGACGCCCATAATCTAAATTATGTCGAAAATATTCATCTTCAAGAATTTTCATTACGATTTTACAATCTAAATTAACTTTTTCTGCAATTTCCTCAATTTCAACCCCAGGAGTTGAAATTAAATTAAAAATTTCTTTTTTAACTTCTTCAGTAATTTCTAAACTCATTATTATGAAAAATCTTAGATTTAATTAAAAATTTTTAGTTTACAAATTTTATCATTTCATCTATAATTCTATAATTTGGAACAATCAGTTCAGCAACTCCAGTTTCAGCAGCTACCTTTGGCATCCCATATAATATACTAGTTTCTTCTGACTCTGCGATTGTTTTACCCCCTTCAGACTTAATTGCTTTAAGTCCTTTGACGCCATCAGAACCCATTCCTGTTAATAATATACCAAGACATTTTTCCTTATAAACTCGCGCCGTTGAATAAAACAGAATGTCAACAGACGATCTACAAAAATTTACAGGTTCCCCTTCAAATGTTCGTATGCAAGGTTTATTGTTTTTCGCTGTAATCTGCATATGTTTATCTCCAGTAGAGATAGTCAATAATAGAAAAAATTAGCTCTATATTATTTAGAAAGTTTTTTTAATTTTCTCTTTCTAAAATGACTTTATGTTGGATTGTACCAATTTTCTCTATAGAAGCCACAACAATATCTTCAGGATAAATGGGACCTACTCCACTTGGAGTACCTGTAGCAATAATATCATCAGGAACTAACGTAATAAATTTTGAAAGGTATTCTAACATTTCAGGGATTTTAAATATCATATATTTAGTGTTAGAGGATTGCCGAATTTCATTATTCACCTTAAGTTCAATTTTAAGATTATGAGGATTTTCAATTTTTTTACTAGGAACAATTTTTGGACCTATAACTGAAAAAGTATCGAAGTTTTTACTTCTATACCATGGTAATTTAATATTTCGATCATTAATTTGCATTTTTCTCGCTGTAATATCAAGAAAAATAGTGTATCCTTTTATGTATTCAAATGCTTTATCCGCAGAAATCTTTTTACAAGGTTTAGAAATGGTAAAAGCCAACTCTACTTCATGATCTACTCTATTGAATTTTTCATTTTCATACAAAATCTGTGGATATATTATTGGTTTTCCCTCAGAAATTAATGTGTTAAAAGTTTTCACGAAAAATACAGGTTCAGTTGGGATAGGTGCATTTGTTTCCTTTATGTGATCTAAATAATTTCTCCCTAAGCATATAATTTTAGTTGGAGTTATTTCTGTATTTCCAATTTTTATACTTGACATCTACTCAACCTCTAAAACAACTTTATTTGTTAGAGTTCCTATTTTTTCTATTTGGGCTTCAATTAGATCCCCTGGTTTAATTGGACCAATTCCTCCAGGAGTCCCAGTAGCAACAATATCTCCTGATTCCATTGTGAAATATTTAGTAATGTATTCCAAAATTTCAGGAATTTTAAATAATAATTCTTTAGTATTTGAGGATTGTTTAGTTTGTCCATTTACTTTTAATTCTATATTTAAATTATGTGGATCACTTATCTCATCTGTTTTTGCTATTCTAGGACCAATCGGTCCAAAACTGTCGAAAGATTTAGAACGAAACCATGGTTTTTGAGAAACAATATCTTTAGTTTGCATTTTTCGTCCAGTTATATCATTAAAGACTGTATATCCCAAGATATGATCATAGACATTAGAAATATCTACATTTTTGCACTTGTTCTTTATGATAAATGCGAGTTCTACTTCATAATCTACTCGATTATACCTTCTATCATCATATAGTATTTTAGGATATATTATTGGCTGATTATCTGTAATTAAACAGTTCAATGTCTTTGGAAAGAGTAAAGGCTCTTTTGGAATCTCTAATTTAGTTTCTTTTATATGATCCATGTAGTTAGTTCCTAAACAAATAATTTTAGTTGGATTTATAGAAATATCTCCGATTGTTATCATAAATAGCACTCTAAATAAAAATGAATAAATAAT
>CAYSZJ010000003.1:0-1613 GCA_964435435.1 uncultured archaeon | reverse complement strand
AGAGAAGAACAACCTGAAGATATAAAGAAAAAAGAATTTTCTACGATGCAATGGTTAATAAAAGAATGTGTGGATAAGACAGGAAAAGTACCAGATATTATTTGGGATAAAGGCGCAATTGGAAAAGAACCAATGATAAGATTATTTGCGAAAACTTCAGCTGAAATGATAGATAAACTTAAAAAAATCATTGAAATTATATAGGCAAAAAGCCTAAACCTTATAAATTAAAATAACCTATTAACCAAAATAATAGATTGATATTATAGTTTTGATACTATGAAAGTAAGCGATTTAAGTGAAAGAAAAACATCTCATATTAATATTACAAAAAGAGTTGCAACTTCTGGTATTATGGTCGGGGTTGGTTTAGTCCTAAGTTATTTAAATCCATTTGCTTATTTCACTATATTTGGAGCAAGAATAAACCCATTTGCACATGTTATAAATGCAATTATGGGGGTTCTAGTTGGAATGGCTTTTGCTCTAATCACCGCTACAATCATAGCAGTTCTCAGATTTTCTTTAGCAATAGGTTCAATTCATGCATTCCATGGAGGAATGTCTGGGGCTCTTATTGTTGGATTATTTGCTTATATATTATGGAAAAAAACTCCTAAATATGTAGAATTCGCTGCCTTAACTGAACCAATTGGAACAGTTTTTATAGGAGGAACAATTGCACAATTAATTGCTCCAATAGGAGGGATTGAGGGATTGTTTATATGGTGGGGATTGTTTGCTGCTAGCTGTATCCCTGGAAGTATTATTGGCTTTATAATCCTCCTAGCTTTAAAGAGAGCTAATATCAGTAGAGTAGATTTTTTTGAAGAATAAATGGAATATTTCTGATTTAATGGGTTATCTTAAAAACTCTAATTTTGATGATTTTATTAGTCATCGAACTCTGTTATATGGAGAAACAGATACGAAAAAAACATTTTATACTGCTAAATTTATCCAATTTTTAATAGAAACTAAAAATGTCAATCCAAAAGAGATATCTATTTTAGATTTTGCCCCAAAACTAAAAGTAATAAAAAATTTAAAGATAGGTGGAAAAATCGAAGAATTTAATAAAAAATCATTATCTTGTAATAATATTACATTCGAGGGTGAAATTATTCCACCTCGCCTAAATGCTCAAAATAAAGCAGAATTATTTGAAAATGCTTGTAATAATTTTCAAAAAACTGAAAAAGTGCTAAAAACTTTTAATAAAAATTCAACATCAATACTTATAATTAATGATATTTCCATATATCTCCATATAGGAAGTGTAAAATCATTATTGGAATCAATCAATAAATCAGACACCTTTTTTGGAAATACTTATTATGGAACTTCAATAAAAAGTGATTACTCTACTCTATTTAACTTAAGGGAAAAAAGATTAGTCGAATACTTGATTAAAAAAATAGAATTTTCATATTTTATGAGTTAAATCTTTTTAAAGAACCTAAAAGGTTTTGAAATTTAATTCAAAAAATTACAAATAATTTACTCTCTCTTAAAATTTAGAAGTAATGATATAAACAAAAATTATTATAGTTAATTTAAGAAATTTTTGATTAAAAAATGATTATGGTAGCTGATTTTTCTAATTTTATGGT
>CAYSZJ010000002.1:0-74212 GCA_964435435.1 uncultured archaeon | reverse complement strand
TTAATAAGCTGATTGATTCAAAAAATGAGACTGAAGCATATATTCAGTTAGAAGTTATACGTATGACCGTGGAGAAGTTAAAAGGAGAAAAAATTAGTGAACTTCACACCGCATTAAAGCAGTTAGAATCGTGGTTTCCGAAAATTATAGCCCATCAGCGAAATCCAAACATTCCAACCACCAATAACCTGTTAGAAGGGTTTCAAAAGAAGTATTTATATTATCCGGCATTTAAAAAGAGTATGATGACTTCGGATGGAGCACAGCGAGTTCTCGATTATCGCGTGTTTAGACATAATTTTGGTAAATTTCCCGGATATTTTGTTGAAATGCGAGTAAGATATGAAACGTATCGGTTGTTAGTGAAAGAAACCAAGAATCACCCCACTTTAAGAGGGGCGGGAATGTTCTTTAAGGCGCAGTTTAAAAGGCTTGATGCATGGTTTGGAAATTACATGGAAGTCTGGAACCAATACTTCGCAATTCTTTAAACAATAAAGGTAGCAAAAGATTTAAATATAAGCACTATCATTTGCACCTACCCAATTTTTCTTTTTAATTATAGAATTACAAAATTTCTTTATCTATCTTTATGCTTCCTTCAGAGAGAATAATAAAGAATTGTAAAACATATTTAGAGCTCTTAAAATTTGCGATAATGCATGATAGTGATCCAAAATTCAAGGATTATTCTTTAGTTAACAACTACATACAGGTTCTAAAGGAAGTAGAGGACAATTTAGACGAGATGTCTAATGAGAAGGTAAGAGATAAAAACCCTCTTGACTTTGACAGCCTGCTTTATTCACTATTTAAAGATGAGGTTCTAAATCATAAAAATTATTCAGATAGGGTACAAGCTATTAAAGAAAAAACACAAGAATTTAAGAAATTCATAGACACCAAAGAAAAACGTAAATTAATTAGGAATTTCGAGCTAGTTATGGATTTAACAGATATTGCGATCGAAAGAGACCTTGACGACGAGGAATGCGGCGGATTATGGTGGTTGGAAGAGATTGATAAAGAATTAAATAAAATAACCACCTATTTTCGCCCTATTTTGGACCACGTCAAAAAGGAAAAAAATAAATGATATTAAAATTACTCTTGAAATAGGCGGAGAACCTTATTAAGATATTTTTGATATGGATATTCAATCGCAATACTCCATAGCTCCTCCCACGAGCTGCCTGTAAGAAATTCGAAATCAACAACAATGCCTGAACTAGGAATGGGAACCAATGTATGCCCTATCTTAAGCAGCTGAGTAAGGACTCGGTTCCTAATCAAATGACGAGCATTAATATAGCGCTGGTCTTTAATATTATTTATTATCAAATGAAGTGCTATTTTTTCTTTTAAATAAATTCATTAGGTAGTGTACTTAATGTTACCATCTAATATTACCCAACTAAGTAGAAAATACTTCACCAACAGCCTTAGAGTTTTAGCCAAAATGTATAAATTCCATAAAGAAAAAGGTTTTGCCTATTATAGCGAGATTGAAGAATAGCTCAATAGAGGTAGATATCAGATTTCTACCATTTTAACCAAATTAGAAAGTGATCACCTTATTAGTAAGTTTTTAATTTAATGAATAATTATTCACAATTAGATTATTTTAAACTAAGAGGTGGAAAAATATTCAAGATGGAGATATTCCAGATATTAATTTAAAGGATTCAATTAAAGAAGGAAAGAAAGAACAAATGGATAAATTAGCGGTAAGTATTGAAAAAAACATGGAAAAAATCAAACACAAACTCATTATCATATCTGGTAAGGGTGGAGTAGGAAAAACTACTGTAGCAGTAAATTTAGTGACTAATTTAGCTAGTTATGGATTTCGTGTTGGAATCTTAGATGTTGATATTACAGGGCCAAATGTATCTAAGATGTTAGGAATCAACCCAAATATGCGACCAAGAGTAGATCCTGAAGAAAAAAAATTTTATCCACTTAATGGACCGCTAAATATTAAGGTAATGAGTATGGCATTTCTCATTGAGAACCCAGATTCACCCGTCATTTGGAGGGGACCTATGAAAATGGGTGCTGTAAGACAATTTTTAGGAGACGCAATTTGGGGTGAACTTGATTATTTAGTGTGTGATTTACCACCAGGAACTTCAGATGAGACGTTAGATATTCTACAATTGATTCCAGATGAGAATGTAATCGTTGTATCGACACCTCAAGAAGTCGCTCTTATGGATGCTCGAAAAACAATAAAAATGGCTCAGATCATGAAGAGGAATGTACTCGGTATTATTGAGAATATGTCAGGCTTTAATTGCCCTCATTGTGGGAAATACATTGATCTTTACCCTCCAGGGGGCGTAGAAAAAGCAGCAAAAGATTTTGGGGTTAGGCTGTTAGGAAAAATCCCCTTTGAAATTGAAGTAGGCCAGCAAGGTGATAAGGGTTTACCATTTGTTGTTAAGTATCCTGATAGTAACTCCGCTAAAGCATTTAAAGACACAGTTAAAAAGATTCGAGAAATACTAGAGAAATAATAGATTTTTTCTTTAAATTTTAAAAATTTCCAAATCAAAAATAATATACTATTTTATAGAAAAACCTCAAATTAGTAATAATAAAATGCCAGCAGACAATTTAGATAAATGGGTAGAGGAAATTCAGAAAGAAATCATAGAAGAGGAAATTAAAAGATATAATAAATATATTGTTGAATTAATACAAAACCCAAAAAACTGGGGTAAACCAAAAAGCTCTGAAATAAGTGTGTGGCATGCATATGAGGGATCATGTGGTGATACGATGCAATTTTTTTTAAAAATTGAGAATGATATAATTAAAAAAGCTTACTTTATAACTGATGGTTGTGGGGCCACAGTTGCCGCAGGCAGCCAAACTACAATGATGATAGAAGGAAAATCATTAAAATTTATTGAAAAATTAAAACCAATAGACATTAACAAGGCTCTAGGTGGTTTACCAGATGATCATAAACATTGTGCCGAATTAGCAGTGAGAACATTAGAAAGAGCCATTGAAAAATACAAGGTTCAAGGCTAAGATAAAGATTCTTAATAAAAAAAATGAAATATATATATGGACCTGTGCCTAGCAGGAGATTAGGTAACTCATTAGGTATTGATCCAATCCCTTCTAAAACTTGCAATTATCAATGTATATATTGTCAGTTAGGAAAGACAACTAATTTCACTAATACTAGGAAAAATTATTATCCCAAAGAAGAAATCATAAATGAAATAGAAAATGCAATCAAATTAAATCAAAACAAATTTGATTATATAACATTTGTAGGTAGTGGTGAACCTACATTATATAAAGATTTAAAAGATTTGATTTTAAAGGCTAAAGAATGCTCGAAAAAACCTATTTGTGTAATTACAAATGGCAGTTTGTTGTATAATAATGATGTCAGAAATACTTTAATGTTGGCTAATGTTGTATTACCCAGTTTAGATGCTGGAGATGAAAAATCATTTATAAAAATAAATAGACCTCATCCTTCACTTGAATTTGATGCTATACTACAAGGATTTCTAGACTTTAAGAAAAATTACCGCGGTAAATTTTGGGTAGAAGTAATGTTAATGAAGGGGATTAATGATTCGAAAGATGAATTACTAAAAATTAAAGAAAAATTAGATTTGATAAAGCCTGATAGAATTGATATCAATGTTCCAATAAGACCTCCCGTAGAAAATTGGTTAAAAATTCCTAGTAAGAGCATAATTCCGATTCTAAATGAAATCTTCGGTGATTATTCAAATATTAATTTTCCTGAGCAGGGTAAATTCAGTATTTATTCATCTGATTTTGAAAAAGAAGTTCTTTCGATACTTGAGAGACATCCTATGAGGCAGAGTCAAATAATCGAAACATTTTTATCCCCAAATTTCAATAACGATAAGATTAAAGAACAGTTAAAAAAGCTAAAATCCCATAAAAAAATTAAAGATATTCTCTATAATAATATAGTATTTTGGAAATTAAATACAGATTAGATATTCAATTCAAAATAAAATATTTAATTTTACTAATTTTCGAGAATGAGATCTTCTAGTGCATTAGATACTTCAGGAGTTAGGTGATGCTCGATTTCACATGATAATTTTTTTATTAATTCGCTATTTTCCAATTTTAAAACATTACTAAAAAAATCACATAAATTCTGATAAGATTTTATTATGTTTTGAGCTATTTTTTTTCCCTCTTTAGTTAATCTTAAAGATTTTCTTGGCTTCCAGGTTATTAATTTTTTCGCTTTCAAATTATATAACATGTTAGTTACTGAAGGTGGTTTAACATTTAAGAAACTTGAAATCTCTGAATTGGAGACCCATCCACCTTTATTGCTTCTTGAAATTAGATATATTGCTTTTAAATAATCTTCATAGCTTTCATTAACCTTCATTATTTTGATATTAACCTGTTAAAAATAATAAAATTAAAAAAAAAAATTATTCTTCTTTTTCTAATTCAGCAATTCTTTTAGAGATGTCGTCTAATGCGCTTTTCACACCCTTCATTTCTGAATCTAGATAGTCTTTTTCTCGTTTTAGCATGGTTAATTGATTCTCTGAACTGATTTGTGGTGCAACTCCTGGCGCATATGGAGCATAAGTAGGAGTATATGTCATAGGAGCACCATAAACGGGATATCCATAGCCCCAACCCCTACCATATCCAAGCCCTCGACCACGTCCCCAACCTCGACCACCTCCCCAACCTCTACCAAGTCCCATTCCAGGACCTTTTGTGTATCCTGGTGTACTATAACCCGCGCAATATCCTAAAGCTCTACCGGTCATTGGACCTAATCCTCCAGGTCCAGTACCATCTCCTCTTGGCATTCTTTTTTTTCACCTTTTATTTTTTAATTTTTTTTTCTTATGATATATATAGAATTTTAATTATTTAAGCTTTACTGAATAATTATTCAAAACTCTCTTAATCCTATTAGAATGCATTTAGGGGCTTGTGTATTATGAATAATTATTCATTCCCATTATTGTAAAATTAAATTATAACTTATTTATAATAATGTACAGAAGAAATTGGTGTATATTAGATTTTCATCTATTTAAAATTTCAATTATTATTTCTGGGCTTAAAACTATATTTAATCCATAAATAATTATAAAAATTTAGAGAAAAAACTTTTTATTTTAGGTATAACTAATAACTTTAAATATAATGAATAATTCATAATAATAAAGATTAATGTTTTTTTTATAATAAAAAGAATAGTTTGAGATCATAAACAAGAAAATTCTTTCAAATAGCAGTAAAAATATGCTTACCCATCCTATCAAAAGGTTAATTGAATGTCCAATAGGAGTAACACTTAAAGTATTAAGAGTTAATGCTGGTTATCATGCTAAGAGAAGACTTGCTCATTTAGGAATTATTCCTGGAGTTAAAATTGTTAAAAAGAATTCTGCTCCATTTCGAGGTCCTATTGAGGTATTTGTGAAAGGTTCTAAATTAGTTATCGGCAGAGGATTAGCTGCTAGAATATTGGTAACAACAGACTATACTCAATAATTTTTTTTTTTTTTTTCATAATTTGGATTTTATAATTTTTTTTAGAAAAAACTTTATTTTTTGGAAAGAGATATGTGGAGTCATAAATCTGTAAAAAAACAGAATAAAAAGAAAGAAAAGTATAGGAGTCCAATTAATATCGCGTTAGCAGGTAATGCTAATGTTGGCAAATCAGTTATATTTAATCAACTTACAGGACTTTCTCAAACAATTGGAAATTGGCCAGGAAAAACAGTAGAAAAAATGGAAGGTTATTTGAACTTTTTAGGATATCGATTTAATATTGTAGATTTACCTGGAATTTATTCACTATCAACTTATTCATTAGAAGAGATAATCAGCAGAGAATATATAGTTTCAGAAGAAGTAGATGTTATTATTAATGTAATTGATGCTACCAATCTTGAGCGTAATTTATTCTTCACATTCCAATTATTAGAATTAAAAGTTCCGATTATTTTAGCTATTAATCAGATGGATATATTACGAAAAAGAAATCAAATACTTGACTTTAAAAAACTAGAAGAAATTTTTAAATTACCTGTTATTCCTGTTGTAGCTGTTCATGGTATCGGAGTACACCAACTACTTGAAGAAGTAATAGAATTAAATATTTATCATAGATCCAGCGCGCATTATATTCAAGATGGTAAAAAAATTCATGAAGAATTTTCTCATGGGGAAAAAAAAATTGAAAAAAATATTTCAATTAAACAAAATTTTCAATTTCCTGATTTATCTTCTATTTTAACTTATGGAAAAGAAGTTGAAATTAAAATAGACGATCTAGTAGATAAGATTGATGCTTTTTCAGATTATTTTTCAAATTATAATTACCCTTCAAGATTCTTAGCTATAAAGATCTTGGAAAAAGATGAAGAAATTATAAAGCTTTTTCACGCTAACGAAAAAACTTCCTATATTCTTAACCTAGCGGATAAATACCGAAAAGAATTAGAAGAATATCACGGAGAAGATATCAGTACAATAATCTCTTCTGAAATTTATACTAATATTCATCAAATTATTGAAAAAGTTCTTACTGTTAAAGGTCCTAAAGAAAAAAAGGTTATTTGGGCAGAAAAACTGGATCATTTAACTACTCATTCTTTTTGGGGTTATATTATATTAGTTCTAATTCTTATAGCAATTTATCTTTTTACTTTTATTGTTGGAGATTTCTTTGGCGGACTCATAGAAGAATTATATGGGTTTCTAAGTGATAATATTTATAAGATTTATGGTGAAGATGATTTAGGAGTAAAAATATTTTGGGAAGGTGCTTTAGGAGGTATTTTTGGGGCAATAGGAGGTGTATTAGTATATGTGATTCCTTTCTTTTTAATTATCGAGTTATTACAGGATTCTGGATATCTGCCTCGAGCCGCGTTTCTTATGGATAGATTCATGCATTTCTTAGGGGTGCATGGAAAAACAATCATTCCTATGATACTAGGATTTGGATGTAATGTTCCTGCTTGTACAGGATGTAGAATTATGGAAACAGAACGAGAAAAGAAAATTTCAATTGCTTTAACATCTTTAATTCCATGTGCTGCTGTAATGACTGTAGTTTTAGGATTAGTAGGAAGATATGTAGGATTAACTTGGGTTTTAATACTGTTTGCGATAAATTTCATTGTAATAATAATAATTGGCAAAATTCTGAATAAGATAATGCCTGGTCAATGCACTGAATTAATTATGGAAATGCACGAATATCGAATCCCTAATTATTCCGTAATTTTCAAACAAACATGGATAAGAACCAAAGAATTCATTTATAAAGCAATGCCCATTATAATAGTAGCTGGAATTTTATTAGAAATTTTGTATATGTTTCGAATATTAGATCCTATCAATCTCCTTTTATCACCACTAACAGTCTACTGGTTAGGATTACCACTCATAACTGGTATCTTTCTAATATACGGAATCCTAAGGAAAGAATTGACGTTAGTTCTTTTAGCTTTATTAGCAAATTCTATAGGCTTAACTCTCTTAGAATTAATGACTCCAATCCAAATGATTGTTTTTAGTTTAGTAACAATGCTTTATATCCCATGCTTTGCTACAATAGTTTTAATAGCTAAGGAAACTAATTGGAAATATGCTCTACAAATAGCTATTCTTGAAATAGGAATGGCCCTCCTAATAGGTGGAATAATTAACTGGGGTTTTTTGCTTTTTGTGAGTTCTTAATTTTCAAATATTAAAACAAGTTAAAAATAAGTAATTAATAAAATCACTGATGAGAGGTTAATTTATTCGGTTTTTTTAAATAAAAATTTTTAGTCTCCTTCTCTTTTTTTTCTACGTTTTATTTTTGCTTCCAAATTAATGTTTTTATAAATGCTTTTAGATACAGATGTAGAATCGATTTTAGAATTGTTTGAATGATTATTTAGACTTTCCTGCAGATCAATAAAATCAGGTGGAGCTATTTCCATCTTTAATATATCCGGATTTACATCATATTGCCCATTACGGTTTTTAATTTGCCTTTTATATTTTATCTTATTTTTTATGTTCTCATTTGTCATTAGTTATTCAACAATTATTTTTAAATAATATTTAATTGAATAGGTCTAGAAGTATCTCTTTTTATCTCTGCTAGCTTTTCTATATTTAACTGAAGAGGTTTTTTATCTATCAAACTTTTAGTTTTAATTATGCCATGTTTGATAGCATCATTAAAAATTACCTCCCCTTTTTTTGTCCTGATAATAACAGAAGACCATCCTATTTTTGAACCAATCGACCCTACTGAAATATCTGCTAATTCTGCTGTAAAATCATTGCAATAATTACAAAAATCAGAACCATATAAATCGCATTCCTTTAATGGATGTGAAAATATATCACCAGATTCAAGAGTTATAACAAATTTTCCTCTGTTTATATCCATCTTAGCTATTTCGTCAATATTTACACTGAATTTATCACTAAAAAGTTTAAGGATTTTCTCATAAGTAAAGGATTGTTTACAAAAAAGACCTATTTTATATTTTATATTGTTTAATAAAGGTATTTTTACAGGAAATAGTTCTCCTTTAAATAGTGCTTTTATTTTACATGGAAGTGCAACTATAGCTACTCTTTTATATTTTTTTATCTTATCTAAAACTGATAAAATTGGAGCGTGAACATATGTAGAACCTGCTGTTTTATAGAGGTCTTCTACTTTTTCTATTATGCTAACTTTAGGTTTCCAATATTTTTTTGAATGTTTAATTGTTACTACAGCATCTATTAAATTTTTGTCAAATAAATAATGAAGTAATGAAGTTACTATACCTCCATCTTGCCCTACTTTTTTAATTGAATATTTTAATGTTCTTGCCGAAAAAATATCTTTATAATAACCTAATCCTTGAGAATATTTTAAAGAACTATCAGACTTTTTAATGAGGTTTTGTAGATTATCGATTGAAAAAGATTGTGGACATATACTATAACAAAGACCACAGTTAATGCATTTTCCATCATCAATATATACATAATCTGTCGTAAGTTCGATGCAATCTACTGGACATATTGATGTACATAAGCCGCAATGACAACAAACTTTATTGTCATGAATGATAAAAACTGATTTGAAGTAATTCTCTCCATAACTTTCCCTAATTTCTTTAATTCTATATTTATAACAATATTTTTTAAATTCTAATGAATTATTATGATTTAATTCAATATCTGGTAATTCCTCAAAAATTTCTTCAATATATCCTTGTTCTTTTAAGTAAAAAATGTCTCGAATTATATTCTCTTCTGAAAAATCAAAAAGATTTATTATTTCTTCTAATGTAAATGGTTTATATCTTTTTAATTCTTCAAAAATGTATTTCCTAGCAGTTTCAGCTTCGAAAATCGAATCCAGAAAACCTATAAATTCATTTTCATTATATTTTCCTGAATTTAAAATATTTTCCTTTGCTTTAAACAGTGATCTGTATTGAAAATTGTATGAAGCCTTATATGTTGCATATAACAGTTTTTTTATAGAAATATCTTTAAAGTTATAACCATCCTTTGTATCTCTATATATTTTTTGATTATCTGTATTAATTGGATTTGGTCCAGATCGAACTATTTCTTTAAAAAAAGCCCTAAAGGATTCAATTAAATCCTTATTATTTATTCTATTTAACTTAAATAACCTAATTCTTTGATTACCTAAACCTCTCTTATTTAATATTCGATTAGCCTCAATTATTGGCCTATTAAATGAATTGTATTCTGATATAAACTTATCTCCTTTTAATATCCCTTTAATTATAACAAAAATACCATCAAAACCCATATAAATTGCCTCTAATAACTGTGTTATATCAAGTGTTCCTAAATTTTCCAACTTACTAATTTTGACGGAATCATCTTCTTTGAATTTCTTTGTATTTATGAGATGTGATTCATCATATTTACATCCTGCACTCGAAATTATCATAAAATTATATTTTATTATAAATCACCAAGTTTTAGGTTTCAATATTCAATTTTAATATTTTATATGTTGTTTTCCCTATGATAATATATGCAAATAGATCATTTATATATTTATATTCGTATATATTTTATACTATATTCAATAATATTATGATTAAAACTGATAAGACTATAAAGAATAAGACAAATGAATGTTAAAAAATGACAATGAAAGACACTAATGATTGTTTTTAGTTTATTAACAATACTTTTTATCTCATTTTTATAACAATATTTTTAATAACTAAGGAGATTAATTGGAAATATTCTTTACAAATGTCCCTTCTTGAAATAGGTAATGTTTTTTTTAATGGATGGAATAATTAATTGAGGATTTATTCTCTTTTTTAGTTGATTAATAAAAATTATTGATGTTAAAAAGAAGTTAATAGGTTAATTTTTATAATTATTTAGTTATTCGGAGTCTCACTCATAATTTATTTGAATTATTTTCATCGTTTAGAATAAAATATCAATAAATTCCATATCTTTTACATCTTTGAGATTATTTTGGAAATAAATTGTTTTTAACTCTTTTAATGCCTCTGATTTAAAATTATCTATGTCATTATAAAGCCTTTTCTTTAACTGGTATATTTCTTCTTTAAATATCTTGACTGGATTATATGGCTTATAAAATTCATTAGTTGAAAATATCCAATTTCTCTTTTGTAACATTTCAAGAGCATTAACAATCTCATGTTGTTCTCTGTTCATCACTGCACTCAACATAGACAAATCAGCATGCTCCAAAGAAAGAAGAGTTGTAAAAGTTTTTCCCTCAAGTTTAGAAACATTAAATAAACGCATTGCTGATAAGATTTTTTCATCAATCTGTATTACTTTTGATTTCTTCCTTAAAGAATCATTCTTAATTTTTTCAAGATCTATTTGATCGTCAACTTTAATTTTCTTAGAAGCTAAAGTATCATTAAATATTTTCCTACCAACATCAGAACGAATAATTACACTATTCCAGCCATTTTCAGGAGCGCCAACACTTCCTACAGATATGTCTGAAAATTCAGCAGTATAATCTTTACAGAATTGGCAACTAGGCCAATTATATTTTTTAACTTTTTTTAAGGGAATTTCTTTAACCAGTCCATCTTTTGTGTAAACAATAAATTTACCCTGTGCTATATCAAGTTTCTTTACCTTAGTTATAGGCACTTTTATTTCTTTCTGAATAATTTCTTTCATTGAATCATAAGAATAATTTGAAGTACAAAAAAGACCAATTATAAGTGTAAATTTTCCAAATTTATCTGAGAGGGGAGGAAAAAACTGAAGTTTTCTTACTGCTTGAATTTGGCATGGCATACCAACAAATGCAAGCCGTTTTAATTTATATTTATACACAGCATCTTTATAAGTTATTAGACTAGGAGATAAAGCATATATCGATCCTGTTGCATCTAAAATTTCTTTTGGAGTTCTAGCAATAATCGGTTTTGGAATCCAATTTTCATCTCTACCTGTAAGTAGAACTCCATCAATTAATTTATTATTCAGAGCGTGAATAAGTAAAGTAGTAACTATTCCACCATTTTGAGCTTGTTTTAAAATAATATCATCAGTACTTTTAGCCACAGTAGTTTTTTGATAATATCCTATTAAGGGATCTTTTGGGATTTGATTATTAAAAATTTCCTTCTCAAAGAATTTCTCTGGAAAGTATGTTTTTGCACAGTATTTGAAACATAAGGAACATTCTGGATCATAATCCAAAAGTGAAGGTTGATTCTTAGTCATACCAATGCGGGGACAAATTAACATACAAGTTCCACAAAGAACGCAAATATTTTTACTTATGACTAAATCATATAAGTCTTGGAATCCAAATTCTGAAATATCACATTGAAAATAATCACTTAATATCTTTCTAGTTGTCATTTTTCAAATCTTGTATTTAGAATTTTTATAATATTATATGTTTTAATTAAAATACATTTAAAATTACATATATAATATATAAATAAAAACATATAAATGATCTTTTTGCATATATTTATATTTGAATAGCAACAAATTCAATATTCAATTTGAATTAGAAACATTCTAAAATTTTATGTTATTTGATCCAATATATCACCTATATTAATGTGTAGCACATGATATACAAGGATCAAAAGCTCTGATAATCATTTGAACTTGTTTTTTAATTAAATTTAAATCGCCTGTTTTTTCATATAATTTTTGGGCATATTTCGTAATCATTTCATTAATAAGCGGAATATTTATTTCAGTCGCAATAAAAAGCTTCAATTTAATAATTAAGTCGTTCTTATCAATATAATAATGATGCATAAGTATTCCTCTTGGAGCCTCAACAAATCCAATACCTTCTGAATTTTTTATGGATCTTAGAGTAGGAAGTTTCTGCTTTATGGATAAAGAAGGAGTATCTAAAATGTTTAACGCTTGTTCAGTTTCAACGAACATTTCTAATAACTTAAGAAACTCAGAAAATAGAATATTATTAGTCCAAGATTTATCAAAATTTTCAAGATATGTGGAAACTTTATCATTTCCATAGGTTTCAATGATTTTAAACCTAGCTATTGGACCAGTTAATACATTATTTTTATCAAAATGAAAATCTATTCCACGTAAATCAATATCCTTATCAAAATAAAGAGAATAAGATTTTTCTTGGAAATCAATTGCTTTTCTTTCCGATTCTATGATCTTAAAAATACCCGAATATCTATCATAATTTCCCAGATTATTTATTCCAATATAAATTGGATTTGGAAGTGAAAATTCTTCTGGTGGAATTTTATTAGAAAAATACTCAATAAAAGTTTCAATAATCATTTCTAAATTATTTGAAGCTTTTTGCATATATTTTTGAGCTATAGTAATATTCTTTCGAGAAGGTGAATAAATTAATCCACCTGGAATCGGAGAAATCAAATGTGCAGATCTCCCACCAAATAAAATTTCAATCTCATTTCCAAATTTAATTAGTTCATACAGGTTTGTTGTTAACTGTGGATTGAAATTAATTAATTCATATAGAGAAAGTGGTTTTTGGCTTATATTAAAAATTGTTAAGAGATCTGGTAATGACTGGAAGAAAAAATGCATACAATGCGATTTAATTAATTCTCCACATAGCAATAGTCGTCTTAAAAGAATTGATTGTTCTATAATTTCTACATCGTATAAGTTTTCGATTGCTTTACAACTAGCGATTGCTTGCGATGCATAACATAAACCACATATTCGAGAAATTAATTTAGGCATATCGCCTAATCTTTTACTAATTAAAAATTTTTCAAATCCGCGATATGCTGAAATTTCAAAGTCAACATTTGAAACATTGTCATCCTGAATTAATATGTTTACATTTCCATGTCCCTCAACACGGGTACAAACATCAACAGTTTTCAACAATAAAGCATCACCATTTTATCTTTGGTCTTGAAAAACGATAAAATAAACCTCCATAATTTTTTAAATCCTCAGAAAAATTAATTAAACTTAAAAGATTAATAATATTCGACGTAAAACCTTTTGAAACAGGTCCCATACAACCTTCACATGGAATTCCATATTCTATACATTTATATTCACATCCATCACGAGTTATTGGGCCTAAACATAAGATTCCTCTTTTTAAAAAGCATTTGGAGTTCTCATCATCAAGATTAATTTCCTCAAAATTTGGGTTAATTTTATTTATTTCATTAGTAAAATTAATTTCAATATCTTCTCTTAATGGGCAACCAGCACACATATTTTTTTCAGACAATTTAAATTCTTTGTTTTCAATTAATCTAATTAGAAAATTTCCAAATAGTTTTGTTGGTGGAGCACATCCAGGAATTATTCCCTCGATTTCAATATAATTAGAGATTGGTTCTGCGATAATTGAATTTGAAAGGCTTAGAATCCCTCCGAATGCTGCACAAGAACCTATTGCATAAACCTTTTTAGCATTTTTTCGGATACTTTTAAGAAGTGGAATTTCTTTTTCATTAGAAATACATCCTTCTACCAATGCAATATCACAATCTTCGATTTTTTCAGCATCCGAAATAAATGGAAAATGTATTATCCTTGTTCGTTCAAGGAATTGAGGAAATATGTCTAATGAAATTAAAGTTGAGATGCAACCACTGCATGATGTTAGAGAGGTTATAATAATTTTAGACTTCAAATTTAATCTCCTCTGATAATTCTAAATAAAAACTATTTACGATTTCAGCAAACTTATTACCCTCCACAGCATTCATATGTTCAAGAATAATTCGTTTGCTAAAATTTACTCCTAATAAATTTTTTAATATTTTAATTTTATTTTCGATTTTTTCTATTCCATCAATATATCTGCATGCTTCTTTTCTGCAACCAATTATCATTACTCCATCAAATCCCATTTCAAATGATTTAATAATGAAATTAGTGTCAATCCTTCCTGTACAAGGAACTCGAATGATAAAAATATTAGGATAATATGAAATCTTTTTTAAACCAGCATTATCAGCAGCAGCATAACCACAAGAACGACAACAAAAAGCAATTATTTTTGGATTTCTATTAAATTTTGAAAAAACTTCAATTGTTTTAAGAATCTTTTCTGATGTATCTAAATTGAGATCTATGGCATTTGTTGGACAGATACTAACACAAGTCCCACATCCCTTGCATTTAAATTTATCGATACATACTTTTTCAGACTCTAGTGTAATAGCATTATAAGGGCAGATTTGTGAGCATAATCCGCATAGACCACATTTACTTTCATCAAGTTCTATGCCAGTAAATTCTGCAATTAGATAATCTTGGAAGAGTAATGAGATGATTTTTAATGCAACATTATTAACGGTTGAAATAGTGGAATTATAATCCAATGGACCGAAAATCGTTCCAACACCATAAATACCAGACGCTAGAGTTTCTTCACTCATAAATCCATTATCATCTAATGTAAAATCCATAACTTTTCGAAGTCTTTTCAAATCTTTATTTGGGATAAATTTTAGATTTAATACGATTAAATCACTTGGAAATTCGATACTATCAGCGATGACATAATTCACATCTTTATTAGATTCAATAGTAATTTTATCTGCGTATATAAATGCAGGGTTAGTTGATCTTAATAAAACTTTATCCCTTTCTTTTAATTTACCTAAATCGTAAAAAATATTGACTTCGCAATCAGGGTTTTTTATTTTAATATCTTCAATATATTTTTCAGCCAAAATTTCAGAGTAATCAGCAAGATATTTTGATGGACCAATCTCTTGGAGAATAGAAACCGAATTTATGGGCTTTTTATCAGACAATCTAAGAAGTTTTCCTTCAGTAATCCCATCAGAAGATAATATCCGCTCAAACTCAGCTGAAGTTATAATATTTTTGTATGGATTATAATGATAAGACTCTAAATGATCATATAAATCAGAACCAATAGCAATAACTTTTGCACCGACTTTAACTTTAATTTTTTCATGTTTTTGAGTTAAATCTATTGCCTTATTGACACATGCCCGTTCGCAAATTCTACAATTAAGACAATTTTTTATATCTTCTTCATCAATTAAAGGGACATAAGGATAGCAATGAATAAATGGAATATATATAACTTTTCTACTTGTTAACCCACACTCATACTCATTTGACTTTTCAATGCTACATACATCTATACATTGTTTACACCCAGTACATTTTTTAGTATCTACAAACCGAGGTTTCTTTATCAAATCAATACTAAATTCACCAACCTCTCCTGATACATTTTCAACTTCGGTGCTTGTAAGGATTTCAATATTTTTTTCTTTCACTAATTCACTTATTAATTCCGAAATAAAACAAATAGAACAATCACCCATTTGATGGACACGATGCCATCTAGCAACCTTACCTCCTAATGTGGGTGATTTTTCGATGAGATACACTTTAATATCTGCTCGAGCCAAATTTAAAGCAAGTGTCATACCTGAGATTCCCCCACCTAAGATAGCACAGCTCTTTTCTACTTCAACTCTCTTAATTTTTACTTTCTTTTGTAGGTTTACCCGCTCAACAGCAGCTTCAATCAATAGTTTAGCTTTTTCTAAAGAAATTAAGGGCTCAATATTTTTTTCTTTAAATTCATGTACCCAACAACATTGTTCTCTAATATTTGCTATTTCTATATTTGGTCGATCAATAACCTCATCAAAAATTCGTTCAAACAGAAGTTGATGCGTTCTAGGAGAACATCCTGCTATCACAATTTTATTCAAAAAATTATCTTTAACCCAATTTGTAATTTTAGTAAAATTTTTTTGTTGACATAAATTTTCGAAAACTCTAATTGAAACAACATTTTTTAATTTTTTTACATAATTTTCGAGAGATATAATATTAATTACTCTCGAAATTTCTGTATTGCAATTGCAAATTATAACTCCTATTCTGCTTATTTCGCTCCCCTTCGATTCTAAATAGTCATCAATATCTTCTCCAGAAAGAATTCTTTTATTAAGGTTGAGTATTTTAAGTATACGTTTTCCATCTTCCGTAAGAAAATAAGATTTTTTGTCTTTATCAATAAGGGAACCAATTTTTTTGAGATGAAAATTTAATTGTCCAGTTGTTTCTAAACCAAGTTTTTCCATTAATTCTGTATACGGAATATAGCCTGCTTTTTCTAAAAGCAACAAAATCTTCCTTCTAAAGGGGTGAGACAAAATAGAATATACGTCCAACTTTTAGCTAACCTCATCTTTCTTTAAAAATTTATAATTTTAATAAATCTTAGCTTTAATCAAAAATAAAAATTAAATGACTAAATTAACAAATTTTATGATCTTCATGATAAATATTATTGTCAGATCATATAAAGTTATGTATTAGAATTGATCACCTGATTTTTGAAATGAATAAAAAACTTGTTTTAAAAAAAACATTTTGACAATAAAAATTATCAAATTTACTATTATTTTTCTTATCAGATTCTTTAAATTTTAATTATATTGCCATTTACATGGGGTAAAAGCGCTTGTAATAATTATTGGTTATGCATCAAAAATAAAAAAATTATATATTGAAATAATAAAAATTTGGTGACGTTTAACAAGGGTGTATTATATGTCTGAAAAACAGACCAAAATTCGAATCGGAGTTTATATATGTAGATGAGGAGTCAATATTGGAGCTACTATTGATTGCGACGCAGTAAGAGATTTTGTAGAAACATTACCAAATGTAATGATTGCTAAATGTAATAATTTTACATGCAGCGATCCTGGGCAAAAGATTATTAAAGATGACATCTTAGAGCAAGATTTAAATAGAATTGTAGTTGCAGCTTGCACACCAAAAATACATGAATCAACATATAGAGCTGTTCTAGTTGAAGCAGGATTAAGTCCATATTACTTCCAAATGGTTAATTTGCGTGAACAATGTTCATTCGTTCATGCAAAGGATAAAAAAAGAGCTACAGAAAAAGCAAAAAGATTAGTTCAAGCAGGTATAAATCGTGCACGAGAATTAGAAATGATACACTATAAAAAAATCCCAATAGAAAAGAATGTGTTAATAATTGGCGCTGGAATTGCTGGAATGAATGCAGCGTTAGATTTAGCCCATCAAGGATTTAAAATTTACTTAGTTGAAAAAGAACCAACTATTGGAGGAAAAATGGCACAACTAGATAGAATTTTTCCTACAGACGATTGTGGTATATGAGTATTAGCCCCAATTATGGTGAATACATCAAAACACCCAAATATAACATTGCTGACTTATAGTGAAGTTGTTGAATTTAGTGGAATTCCTGGAAATTTTAGTGTCAAAATTCGTAAAAATCCTCGTTATATTGATGAAAATAAATGTGCAGGATGTGAGTTATGTACTACTAAATGTCCTATAAAAATTCCTAATGAATTCAACCGATGTATAGGAGAAAGGAGTGCAATATATGTTCCTTTCCCTCAAGCGGTCCCTAAACTTGCTGTTATAGATAAAAATGTCTGTATTAATTGTAAATCATGTCAGAGAATTTGTCCTGCTGAAGCTATTGATTTTGAGCAAGAAACAGAATATATCGATATTAAAGTTGGAGCAGTAATTATAGCTACTGGATGGGATGAATATCCGATTTGGGAAACTAATGAATATAATTATGGATATTATCCTAATATAATCACTCAAATAGAATTGGAAAGAATGCTTAGTCCAATTGGACCAACTGAGGGACACTTATGTAGAATTACTGATGGTAAGACGCCTAAGACGATTGTAATGATCCAATGTGTCGGATCAAGATCTTTAAGAGCTAATACTTATTGCTCAGGTGTTTGTTGTAGTGTTGCTCTAAAGAATGCTCAATTATTAAAACAAGAGTATCCAAACACTAATGTTGTTATTTTCTATATCGATATTCGAACAACAGACAAAAGAAGTGAGGAATATTATCGAAAAGTACGAGAATCGGGTGTTCTTATGATTCGCGGAAAAGTAGGTAAAATCACCGAAGATTCTATAACTAAAAACTTAAGAGTACACGCTTGTTCATCTTTAACTGGTGATATATTAGATGTTAATGCCGATTTAGTCGTATTGTCAACAGGTATGGTTGTGTCTAAAGGAACAGAAGAAATCATTAAGAATATAGGTCTTAAAAAGGGGCCAAGTGGATTTTTAAACGAGGTTCATGGATGCCTAAAGCCTCAAGAAACAATGAATACAGGAATTTATATATGTGGATGTGCTTCTGGTCCGAAAAATATACCATATTCAGTATCGACAGCTTTAGCAGCAGCAAGCAAAGTAGCAACTCTATTTTCTGATGATAATATAAGCCAAGAATTAATAATTGCAGAAGTAAATGAAGATCTTTGTATGGGCTGTCATAGATGTGAGAAACTTTGTAATTATAAAGCGATAAAAGTTAATTCTGAAGCTGTAGCTATTGTTGACGATTTGAAATGTAAAGGTTGCGGAGTATGTATTTCTTCTTGTCCTGCTAGAGCAATCGAATTAAAATATTATAGAAATAAACAACTCATTGAAGAAATCAAAGGAATCTGTAGTTATGAGGTTGAACCTGTTTTAGTTGTTCATGAACTTGTTGAAGAAGAAATAAAACGTGTTCCAACTCCCTCCTCATCTATAAAACCTTAATCCAAAACGAATGATACTCTCAAGAAAATGATAGTTGAGAGAAGACTAACTCGTAGCACGAGGTTTTGGAATTATTTTAAATTATTACTTATTTTCTCTTATAAGAATATTTTTTATTTTAAAAATATTAAATTACAAATTATAGCTAATTATCAATATCGAATAGATTAAAATGTTATGACAACCATATTTATCATAGTGATCATAAGATTTATCTAATTAGTCATAAAAATTTTCGAAATGTAAAATAAAAAATATGGAATTAGAAAAGAAGTGGTATTAATATGAAAACATTTAAAGATTTGATAAAGGAAGTACATGAAAGAGGTATTTGTCAACAATGTGGTGGGTGTGTAAGTTTTTGTAATTCTCTTGAGCAAGATGTAATAGGTTATAAGCAACCTAATTCACCCCCAGAATATTTAAACGAGGAAAAATGTCTTGAGTGTGGAATATGTTTTGTTATTTGTCCACAAACGCATATTTTAGATGATGAGCTTAATGATACCTTTAAATTTTCAGGTTTTTCTTCAAAGCCTATAGGTTATATAGATAATATTTATTCCTGTCAGGCGAAAGAAAGAGATTTTTTGAATTATGGAACGGATGGAGGTGTTGTAAACTCACTAATTCATTTTATGTTACAACAAAAATTAATTGATGGAGCAATTGTCGCTAAGACAAAAACTCCCTTTGCAAGAGAAGCTATCATCGCCAAAACAAAAGAAGATTTAATTAATGCTTCAGGTATTAAATTAGATATTTCGATGCAATTAGATGAAATTCAAAAATTTCATACCTACACTAGTTCCTTTCCATTATTAAAAAGATTTAAATTTAAAAAATTAGCAATAGTTGGAACGCCATGCCAAATTTATACAATAAGATGTATGCAAGATTTAGGCATAGTTCCCTCTGAGAATATAGAAATTTGCTTAGGATTGTTTTGTTACGAAAATTTCTTTTTTGATAATATAAAAGTTGACAAATTTGAAAAGGATTTTAAAATAAAATTCGAGAATATCAAGAAGATAAATATTAAAAAAGATTTAATACTTAGATTAAGAAATAGGAGATCAGGAGAAAAAACCGTACATATCCCATTCAGTAAACTAAATGATTGCATGCGTTCGGCATGTAATGCATGTAAGGATTTTACTAATATCTATGCAGATATATCTTTTGGTGGGTTAGGATCGCAAGAAAAATTTACGACAGTTATTACTCGAACTGATAAAGGAAAAAAGGTATTTTCAAAAGCAATCGAAGCAGGAATAATTAATTGTGGAGAATTAGATGTTACAAAAAAAAATGAAATGAAAAATATACTTATTCAATTTTCTCAATCCAAACTAGAACGATTTGAAAATTTTATTAAGGGCAAATCAGTAAATTGAGTTCAATACTATCAATATAAGAAATGAATATAAATAAGCATTTATTTTTTTCAAACTTATTTTTTTATTTCTTATTACTCTAAGATGAGGAGTATATTGAATTCTACTAACATCTGCAAGATCTGTACCAGCATATGAACACCAATTACTCTTTTTTTAAAGATTATATTATCTTTTAGAATAAAGAAATTTAATTATGATTTGCTTTGAAAGAAATTAATTTATTATACCAATTAAGTTTCTTATTTATCCAATCTGCATTTTGGCTAGCTGGTACAACAAATTGTTCAATTAATCCATAAGAAAGAATAGATTTTATTATTTTATAACCAATTTCTGTTCGAATTATTATCATTGAATATTCTTTTGGTGCTCCAGATGATCCAATACTAATATCCGAAAATCGACCAGTAAATTCATTACATTCATGGCAATGTTTTCTAACAGCAGGGTCTAGTATTTTGATGTTTACTTCGAATTGTTCATTATTTCTAGTAGCTATAAAAAAATTTCTCTTTATCCAGGTTTTTCTTATGTTAATTGGATCTACATTCGTTTCTTTTCTCAAAATATCATATAATTTACTATAATCAAAATTTTCGAAACAAAAAAGACTTAATATATATTTAATAACATGAGCTGGTTTAACATGTAAGAAACGCATTTTACTTATTGCTCTACATTGACAAGGTGTACCAATAAATGCCACGCGTAATTGGTCGATGTCAAAAATCCTTTTTTTCTTAATTATTTCTTGTGAAATATGATATAAATCCTTTAAAGGAAATATTTGAGGAGAAATGGAATAACGTGTGCCTGCTGATTTTAACAAGTCTTCTTTATTAAATATAATTTTTGGAACTGGTTTAAATTTATAATCAAATTCTGAAACTATAGCTGCGTCAATTTTATTTTTTTCAAATAAATAATTTAGGATTGTTGAAACTATTCCTCCATCTTGTCCAACTTTTTCTATTGCTGAGTCTGTTGTTTTAGCTGCTAAAATTTTTATAATATGTCCAATATTATCTTCAATAGAATATGCAGCATTTAATTCTTCTATTATTGTTGAAGTTTGAGGACAAATATAATAACAAACACCACATTTAGTACAGTTACTAACACTCTTTTCTGATATAAACCCAGGAATATATCCATTCATCTCAATAACATTAAAACCCTGACTCTCACAATATGCTACACAGGCTCCACATGCACAGCACTTATTATTTTTAATTACTTCATTTTCAAGATCTTCAAATGTTTTTACCTCATTGTCCAAAAGTTTCTGAGATTCTGATTCAGTCATTATAATTTTCTCTTTTTTTTTTAATTATATTCTAATTCAATTAATCCAGATTTTTTAGGGATTTTTAATTCTCCTAATTCTATAATTGTCTTTGTAAAATCTTTAATTAACTCTGAAAATTGTTTTCCCTCACTTGCTGAAATTGAGTGTAATTGAAATCTATTTGCCTCAATTCCAATATATTTTATTAATTTCTTTAAATGATACATTCTAACTTCAGTATATTCGAATCCTTTCATATAATGACAATCTCCCTTATGGCATCCAATAATTAATACTCCATCTATTCCATTATTAAAAGCTCTTAAAGCAAATGCTGGTTCAACGCGGCTAGAACACATTACCCTAATAATTCTAATATTCGGGGGATATTGGAATCTAGAGACTCCTGCTAAGTCTGCACCCGCGTAACTACACCAATTACAACAAAAAACTAAAATATTTGGTTCAAATTCTTTTATTACTTTTTTTTTAATTTTTAACATTAAAATTCTCCCCAAATTAAGTAACTTTATAACTGATTAAATCTATACTGGGTAATAAATCAATCATTTTATTAATCTGAAATTTACTAAAATGATTTTGATTAATCGCTCCATTTGAGCATTCTACAACACAAGCTCCACAGCCTTTACAAACAACTTCAATTATATGAGCTTTTCTTAAAGTAGTAGTATATAAACCCATTTGTTTATTAGTTTCAACTAATTCAATAGCGTTATAAGGGCAGATCTCAATACATGCACCGCATCCTATGCATTTTTCTTCATCTATATAAGAAGTTATACATTCAGTTTCTATTTCCCCTTTAACCATTATTATTGCCGCTCTACCAGCAGCTCCATAAGCTTGAATAATACTTTCGCCAATCCATTTTGGCCAATGAGCCCCTCCACATAGGAAAATACCTTCTGTTGCAAAATCTATTGGTCTAAGCTTTGCATCAGCTTCTAAGAAAAATCCATCTTTATTTGTTGATACTTTTAAAAACTTTGCTAATTGGTCAGTATCATTAGCAGGAACTTTAGGGGTAGCCAATATTAATAAATCAGTATTATATTCTATATCTGTTTGAGCGCCTATGTTTTTATATAAAATATGGAAATTACCATTTTCATCACTGATTTTGATATCATCAATTGAACGATATTTTTCATAAATAACTTTTTTTCGAAGCCTTCGCCATAGATTTTCAGCATTTAAATCTGAGAATTGAAATTCTCTATATAAAATATGAATATGCGCATTAGGGTTGATGTTTAATAATTTTTCAATATTTTTTAATGCTACTCCACAACAAATATTTGAACAATAGGTTTTTATATTATCTCCGTCATTAAATTCGTTTCTTCTTTGATCTACGCATAATATTATTGTAGCATCTTTAAACCCAGGAATATCTACATCCTTAATCGCTGTTAATTCTGTTTGGGTAAGTACACGTTTAGGATATCTTTCTGATAAATCTAGCCATCTACTAGTCTTAATTTGTTTAGTTCCCGTGGCTACTATTATTGTACCCACTTTGAAAATTTGATCTTTTGATTTATCTTGAATATTCTTAACTTTAACCTGATAATTTCCAACATAACCTTGAATATCAACTATTTTTGAATTAAATAAAATATGAACATTAGATTTGTTTTTCAAATCATTAATTTCCCGTAAAATTTCATTTTTTGTAATAGGTATATAATATAAATCAATAAATTCGAGTGCGACGCCACCAAGAAAAGGTTTCTTATCTACAAGATAAATTTCAAATCCTTGGTTTGCTAAATTATGTGCAGCACTTATTCCTGCTATTCCACCACCAATTATTAGAGTTGATTTTTCAACTTTAACTTTAATATTTTCTAATGGTTTTAAATTAATTACCTTTGCCAAATACATTCTGATTAAATCACATGCTTTTTTAGTAGCCTTTTTAGGTTCATTTTGATGGACCCAAGAATCTTGGTTTCTTATATTTACTAGTTCAAATAAAAATGGATTTAATCCAACCTCTCTTAGAGTATTCTTAAAAAGTTGATCATGAGTTCGAGGAGTACAAGAAGCAACTATAAATCTATTAAGATTATATTTTTTTATTAATTCTTTAATTCGTTCTTGGGAATCAGAACTACAGGAATACATATTTTCTTCAACATGAACAACATATGGTAATTTCGAAGCATAATCTACTACTTCGGCAACATTAACAATACCTCCGATATTAATACCACATTGACAAACTAAAATACCTACACGAGGTTCATCCTCTGGTTTTACCGGTATTTCTGGAGGATATTTAAATTTTTTTATATTTTGAAATCTAACAGGATATAATTTTTCACTAATTTTGGCAGCGCATGCAGAACCTTCAGCAACAGCCATTTGAATATCATTTGGTTTTCTAGAATAACCAGTTACAAATATATTCTTTTCTTCAAGTAAGATTATATCTTCTTCACGAATATAACCTAAATCGTTACAACCCACATTAAGTTGTTCCAAAAGTTTATAGTAAGAGGGAGTTGGAGATAATGCACTAGCTAATATGGCCATATCTACTTCAAAAGTTCTAACTTTTCCTTTATCAATATCTTCGTAATATAATTTTAATTTCCCGTTATCTAAATTTTCTTTGATATATGAAACATGACCATTAATATATTTAACGTTATATTCAATTTTACCTTTTTCAATAAATTCATAAAAATTCTTACCTTTAGCTCTGATTTCTGTATTAAAAATATAACATTCAATATCTGGATCATGTTCTTTAACAACAATTGCTTCTTTAGCCGAATTCATACAACATATTGCAGAACAATATTTTTTACATTCAGGATGATGAACATCTCGAGAACCCACACATTGTATAAAAGCAATTGAATGAGGATGTTTTTTATCATCTAATCTTATGATTTGACCGCTAGTAGGTCCATTTGCAGATAAAAGACGTTCAAATTGCATACTAGATAAAACATTGGGGGAGGAACCAGCAAAAGAATCATATACCTCTGGCATTTCTTGGTTATTTCCTGTAGCAATAACAATAGCTCCTACATTTAAATTTATTTCTTCTGGTTTTTGTAAAAAATCTATCGCATTTGCATCACAAACTTTAGCACAAAGTCCACATATTCTATAATTTAAATATAAACATCTTGTATTATCAATAAGATAAACTGGAGGTACTGATGATGGAAAAGGAATATATATAGCACCTCGAGTTTTTAGATGGGTATTAAATTCGCTAGGAATCCCTTTAACTGGACAAAATTTTTCGCATTCTCCGCAGCCTTTACAAACATCTTCTTTAATATATCTTGGCTTTTTTACAACAGTAATAGTATAATTTCCAACTGATCCTTGAATTTTTTTGACGTAAGAATAAGAAAATAATTCTATATTTGGATTTCTATACACATCAACCATTTTTGGAGCTAAAATGCACAAACTACAATCAAGTGTAGGAAATATTTTATCTAATTGAGCCATGGTTCCTCCTATCGTTGGCTTAATTTCGACTAAATATACTTTAAAAC
Organism: uncultured archaeon; assembly: GCA_964435435.1. GTDB lineage: Archaea > Asgardarchaeota > Lokiarchaeia > Sigyniarchaeales > SOKP01 > Loki-b32. The sequence continues at coordinate 48,815 of CAYSZJ010000002.1, read as the reverse complement.
CTAATTTAGTGAGATCTAATGATGTCTGTATACCAGCAATTCCACCTCCGATAACTAAAACACTACTCTGCAAATTCGACATTTATCATAGCTCCTAAAAAATTTGTAAACTATAAATTCCAGCTTGTAAGAATAATTTAAACAAGCATTAACAATTTTCCAATAAAACTTGCTAAATCTACCACCTTTATTTTATTTCTTAGTTCATTATGTTCTTTATTTGAAGAAAATTCATTAATATAGCAATTAAAATGTGTTAGGCATTTTGGGCAAGGAACAATCAAATAATCTGCACCAGTATTAACAGCTTCATTGATACGATTTTTCCTTAAAACATGGGTAAATTCATTACAATTTGTAAATGTTGAAACACCACAACAATCAGCATCATCTTTAATATTCTCCATTTCAATCAATTGTACTCCTGGAATTTGATTAATTAATTCTCTTGGGGCATTATATAATTTTCCACCTAAACGCCCCATTCGACAAGAATCATGATATGTTACTTTAACCTCAAAATTATGAGGAAATCTAACATTTTCAAGAATTTTTTCTTTTAGAAAAAATTCAGAAAAATGCAAGACTTTAAAATCAAAATCTTCTATTATTTTTGGATAATCAAATTTCCATGTTCTATATCCTTCAGCACATCCAACAATAATTGTTTTTACCCCAGCATCTCTGTAAAGCTGAGTATTGTATTCAGCAAATTTTTTAAAAGTTTTAATTTCACCTCTTCCCCATAAAATATCATGTCCACAACATTTTTCGTTTAAAACTACTGGTGCTATGTTAACTTTATTAAGTAAACTTATTATTGTAATAGCTATATCGATATATTTGAAATCGAAATTATAAAAAATTTCGTCCATTAAAGGTAAACATCCAATAAAGTATGCAATTTCGCCCGAGTCTGTCGTTTTTAATAGTTTTTCCTCTAAAAATTCTAATTTGTTTGGATTAATAGAATTATTTGCCATTATTTTCGAAATTAATGGGAAAATATCATTATGTGTTTCACATTGAGAAATTCTCTTAATTTGTGTTTTATTATTTCTTAGCGTCTTTCTCAATTCTAAAATTAATTCAGGTATTCTTAATCCTCGATCCTCTTGACACATTGGACAATATATATTACATTGACTACATGTGAGACAATTCCATATATTATTATTATTTAATGCTTCTTCTAATGAAATAAATATTAAATCTTCAATCAACTTTCTTGGATTAAAAACGTTTAAATGCGAAAGCGGACAAACATTTACACATCGATTACAATTATAGCAATAATTTACCATTCCTCTTACATTTTTAATAAGTTCCTCTGAAATGTGAAGGTTAGACTTACTAAATTTAATTTTATTACCAATAGAAGAATTCATAGGTAATTATTCCTCGTGATAAAATTCGACATACCCACATTTATAACACTCAAAACCACTAGGTGCTTTATGTCTGTATATATAGCTATTATCTTCTAGTTTCGACCCACATTTAGGGCAAATTTCTTTATTTTCTTTTTCTTCTATTAACATGTATAAATCACCAATTTTTTAAACCAAAACTATATATTTTTAGCAATTAATTACATAATTTTTACATTAATGTGTGTTTTTTTTCAAAATATTTTTTCAAAAATATCTATCTCTATGATATAAAAAGTAATTTAAACTTAAAAATCCTTACTCCAAATATAACTTTCTCATGATTCATCTGATCTAATCTAATACTAAAATCATAGAAAACTAAAATTTCTAAACAATAAAATGATAATAAATTACAATTTCTCATAAAATAATGACGGAAATGAATAACTTTATTTACAATTTACAAATCTTATTTAACGATATTTTTGAAATACTTAAAATTTCTATAAGAATTAAAGAATTTGCTAATTAATAACTAATAGATTTGTCATATTCGTTAATAAGGCGTTTGATTTCAAAATACTCTATCAATAAAAAATTGCTTTAAAATGTTAGATTACTTATTAAATTCATACTAATTTAGTATAAAAAGTAATCAAACTTTTTCATTTTATTTTTTTGTCATTAATTTTGATAAAAATAATTTTCAAATTGAAATCTTTTGAATATAAATTGATACGAAAAAATGTAAAAGAACAAATCTTACTAATGAAAAACTGAATAGTTAAAAATAGAAATCGAAAAGAAGAATTGTCAAACTGATTAAAATTATTCTTATCAAATTATTTAAATATTATTTAGATTATAATTTAATTGGAATAAAATCAACAACTCATAGAGTTGTTAGGAAGAGTAATTAAGATATTCGAACAATTTAATAAAAAATTTATATAGACAATTAGATATATAGGTGGATATTGAAGATGGAAGTTTTGGAATTTAAGAAAATAAAAAATAAAAAAATTATTGTGTATATGTCTTCAAAAGAGAATGCTAAATATTTCCAAAAAACAGATAATTCCAAATTAGTAGATTTTTTGAATAAGAATAATATTGACTTTGTTACAGTTGATTTTCAGGTTGATATGAGAGAATTCAGCAAAACACCATTTGCTCAGACATTGAATGAATTGAAGATTCCATATTTTCAAGTAGATATTCCTGATTATGCAATGGGATACTTATACGAGGAGATTATTGATAAGCAACAACTCCAAAATGAATTATTCGAAGAATATGAAAGTATGGAAGATAAAGACTCTTATAAGGGACTTAGTCTAAAAAATTGGATTGATATGTTAGGAGAAGAAATTCAGGAAAAGGAAATATTTCTAAGTTTAAAGTTGAGACCTCAATGGATTGTCAAAAAAATGATAGATTTAGCATTGTCTTTTAAAAAGGATAAAGTTGTTTATGTACATTTTGTTCAAGAAGATATATGTGAAGATATATGTCCACAAATAGTTGAGAATTTAAGAGAATTAGGCATAAAGGTCATATCTTATAATAAAAAACATACTATACAAAAAATAATATTTTAAAAAAAAAAAAATAAAAAGAGGGATAATAAATGCCAGAAGTATTAGAATTAAAACCTTTAAAGAATAAATCTTTAAAAGTGATATTGATAGAGCGTGAGTTTCCTATCGATTGGTGGTTTGAAGTTCCGAAGAATTTAAAAGAAGATGTTTTTTGGAACCTTCATTTAATTTCAAGGGAATATCTTCAATTAGTGGATACATTGATAGAAAAGTATAAACCTGATTTTATACTAGAAGAAAGACCAAACTCATGGGATAAGACACTCAATTCGGATGATCCATTAAAAACGCAATATGAAAAAAGAGGGATTCCGTTCAAGTATGCTGATATTTCAGAGAATGCTGAGTTATACCTTTCTGCGGCATTAGATGAACACAGGACTATGATTAAAAATCTTGAAAAAAGGATCAATGATATTATGAATAATAGGAGAGGCGTTTCTGAAAATGATGAACTTTTCCAACGGATAGTATTGTGGAAAGAATATTTACAAATGGATTATAATACCCAAGAAGATGAAGTAAGGTATAAAATCCGAGAAGCATGGATGATGATGAATATTTTAAATCTTGCGAGAGAGTTGGAAGGGAAGAAATTGAAGTGTATGTTTATATGTGATCCTCGACACTTTAATGGACTTGAGAAACTGTCAACAGATTTAGGTATTGAAACGGAACAAATAAAAATCAAAAGGACTATTAAAACTGAAGAAGTTGAAGAAGAGCTTGAAAATGAGTTAAAAGTTGATTTTTAATAAATAAAATTTCTTTATTATATTTCTTATAAAATTAAAAAAATGAGTTGATATAAATGGTTGAAAGAGAGATTGAAAGTATTCTGGGGAAGAAATCAATTATAGAATTAACACCCATAATAATTAAAAAGAAAGATACATCTGATAAAATCTGCTATTTTTTTGACACTGATGACAATGCTTCTCCTTTTGATATTAATATGGGTTACGATGCAGGATTTGATGTAGTTATTCCCTTTTGTAAAATGCAAGCAGATAAAGTAACCAGTTTAGTACAAGATGCTATGTTTTCGCGAAAAGTAGGTGCTCCGACGGTATATTTTGTTGGTGGCTCAAATGTAGAAGAAGCCAATAAAATCGCTGAAGAAGTATTGAATACTCTCGTGCCGCCTTTTGAATCTCCTGTGATTATAGATCCCCGCGGTTCTCATACTACAGCAACGGCTGTAGTTGCAAAAAGTATAGAAATAGCGAGGTTGCATAATATAAATGATTTATCTGGAAAAAAAATAACTATATTAGGGGGTACTGGTCCTGTTGGACAAATTGCAGCGTTAATTGCATCAAAATTAAATGCCAAAGTGGTTATAACATCTCGTCGAGAACAAGCAGTAAAAAAGCTTGCAAAGGAATTAACGATAAAAGCGGGAGAAGGCGCTACAGAAATTATAGGAGTAGCAGCAATTACAGATGAGCAAAAATTCGGAATTGTAAAGGATGCAGATGTGATTTGGTCTGTAGGTAAAGCGGGAATACAAATGTTATCAAAAGAATTGATGTCTAAGCTTCCTCCAAATAAAATTGTTGTAGATATTAATTTGGTTCCTCCTTATGGAATTGAAGGCTTAAAACCTAAATTTAATAACGAGGAATTTTATCCAGGTATATTTGGAATTGGTGCTTTAGATATAGGGAGACTTAAATATAAGGTTGAGAGTAGTATTTTTAAAACAGCATCTACAAGTAAAGGTAAAAAAATATTTGACTATAACATCGCATTTCAACTCGCAACCAAGATACTATTTGGAAAGGAAATTAAAATTTCAAATTAATGAATAGTAAACTTTATTTTTTTTTTATTTTTAGATAAAAATTAAGGCGTGATGAAATTTGCCCTATCAAATTCTAGAAAAAAAGGAACTAGGAAAAAATGCTATTCTATTTGAAATGTTATTAGATACCCCTTTAATTGCAAAAAAATCGTATGCGGGAAATTTTATAATAATTAGGATTAATGAAGCTGGAGAGCGTATTCCTTTAACAATTGCGGATTATGATAGAGAAAAGGGCACAATAACTATTGTTTTTCAAGTTGTTGGGAAAAGTACAAAATTACTTTCAAATTTAGAAGTTGGAGATTCGATTCTTGATATTGTTGGTCCTTTAGGAAATAGAATTCATATTCAAAAGTATGAATATCCTGTTGTGATTATTGGTGGCGGTGTTGGTATAGCGCCCTGTTATCCTCAAGCTAAGGAATTAAAAGCAGCGGGAAATAAAATTATTTCTATTTTAGGAGCTAGAAATAGTGGACTATTATTTTGGAGGGATAAAATGCGTTCAGTAAGTGATGAATTAATTATATGTGCCGATGATGGAAGTGAGGGGATAAAAGGAGTAGTTACTGATCCACTTAAGGAATTATTAGAAAGAAAGAAATTGAGTATTGTAATCGCTATTGGACCTTTAATTATGATGAAATATGTATGTCTTACAACTAACGGATCTAATGATTTACCTAAAGTAAAAACTTATGTTTCTTTAAATACAATAATGATTGATGGAACAGGAATGTGTGGAGGGTGTCGTTTTTCGACTATTGACGGCGAAATTAATTTTGCTTGTGTTGATGGTCCTGATGTTGATGGACATATTGTAGATTTTGACAATCTTTTAAAACGCGCTAAAAGATTTATAGATCAAGAAAAAGAGAGTTTAGAATATTATGATTGTCAATGTGAAGCCTTAAAAAAATCTCAAGGAGGGGCATCCTAAAATGGAACAACAAACACCTTTAATTGAAGTTTTACTTAATAATAAAGATAAAATTCTAAAAGCTGAAAAATACAACGAAATAGAATTTGAAAATTTCATTGATTCTTTGAGGCATGCTGAAAATCAAAGACAAATTATTTTTAACAAGATAAAGGAAATGGGAGAATTAAATATTGAGAAATTAAAAAAAGAATTTGAGATTTCAGAGGAAAATTTGATTTTAAATATAGAATACTTAAAAGAATTGGGTTTATTAGAGGTTATACGAGAAAAATCAGAATTTTATCAAAGCATACAAAAAAAAAATGAAAAAGAAGGATTATTTCCTGATGTTTCTGTAATCCGTGATAAGAATATTTGTTCTGGTTGTGGATTATGTGTTTCAATCTGTCCAATAAATGCAATAAGTTTTATAAACGATATTTTAACAATAAATGAAGAGTCATGTTTTAACTGTGGATTATGCTATGCGTGTTGCCCTAGGTCGTTTTTTCCGAAAGAATTAGAAAAGAATCAGCAAATAATCGATGCTGATACTAAATATATAAAAGAATTTAATTATTTTAAGAATATTTATACAGCACAAACAAAAGAAGATCATATTAAAGAAAGGGCTCAAGATGGAGGTATTATTACAACCCTTCTTAAAACAGCATTCAATCAAAAATTAATTGATGCTGCTCTGGTTGTTGAAGAATCGGAGAAACCACTCGAACCATTACCTTCATTGGTTGAAAATGAAGCAGATTTACTAAAAAGCACTGGAACAAAATATAGTAATGCTCACGTGCTAAAAATTCTCCAAAACTCTAAAAAATATAAAAAAATTGCAATTGTAGGAACACCTTGTACTCTCAATGCTCTGAAAAAAATTTCATTTTATCCTCTAAATAGACCTTTTTACGACAATATAACATTAAAAATTGGATTATTTTGTATGGAATCTTTTGATTACGAAAATATTATTGGTATTTTAAAGAGCGAGTTCCAAAAAACTCCAGAACAGATTAAAAAAATGGATATTAACAAAGGACGCTTTTATATTCACGATAAAAAGGGAGATTCTTTTAATATTCCAATAAAAAATGTAAAAAAATATGCTCGATTTGGTTGTTTTTTATGTGATGATTTAACCTCAGAATTATCTGATATTTCAGTAGGTTCAATTGGCTCTGAATCTGGGTGGTCCACGGTTATAGTAAGAACTAAGAAAGGAACCAATTTATTACAAGAAACTTTAAGTCAAAAATTAATCGAGATTAAGGATATTAAAGAAGACAGTAAAAGTTTTATATCTTTGAGTAGAATAGCAAAGTCTAAAGAAAAATTGTACAAAGAGATACCTAGACAAAAGATGATTGAGCAAGAGCCAAAAATAAGAATAACCAACTTTCAAGAGGTTCCTAAAGGACTATCATTAGAAATGGTAAAATTAGAAACTCAAAGATGTTTACAATGTGGAAACCCTCTCTGTGTTACAGGTTGCCCCGTAAATGTGAATATCCCTCAATTTATAAAATTATTAAAAACAGAGAAATTCTTAGAGGCCATTCATCTCATGAAAGATTATAATCTATTACCCGCCATCTGCGGAAGAGTGTGTCCACAAGAAGTTCAATGCGAGAGTAAATGTTTATTAGGCTCGGTTGGAAAACCCATAGCTATTGGTTATTTAGAAAGATTTATTGCTGATTGGGAAACAAAAAATAAGCTTAAAGAATGTCCCGAATGTAAAGCTCCAAATCATATTAAGGTCGCAATTATTGGCTCAGGACCATCAGGTTTAACTTGTGCTGGGGAACTTGCGAGAGAGGGTTATGAGGTTTCCATATTTGAAGCATTCCATGCTGGTGGAGGTGTATTAATTTATGGTATACCAGAATTTAGATTACCAAAAGAAATCGTAAAAGACGAAATTGAGACTTTAAAAATGATAAATGTTGATATTAACTATAATACAATTATAGGGAAAACGCTAAATAAAGAAGATTTGAAAGATATGGGATATAAAGCGATATTTATTGGAGTTGGAGCGGGACTTCCTATATTCATTAAAGTACCCGGATTAACCTTGAATGGCGTTTTAACTGCAAATGAATTCCTCACCAGGTCAAATTTAATGAAAGCTTATAAATTTCCCGAATATGATACTCCAATTAAAATAGGTGAAATTGTTACAGTTCTCGGAGGAGGTAATGTTACAATGGATTCCGCTCGCGTAGCCCTAAGATTAGGCGCAAAAAGAGTAATTGTTGTTTATAGAAGATCAGAAGTAGAGATGCCCGCAAGGAGAGAAGAATATCATCATGCATTAGAAGAAGGCATTGAATTTCAATTTTTAACTAATCCAGTAAGGTTTATAGGAGATGAAAATGATAATATTAAGCAAATGGAAGTTATAAAAATGAGATTGGGAGAGCCCGATAATTCAGGACGACGAAGACCAATTCCAATTGAAAATTCAGAATATTTAATAGATACAGATACAATTATTATAGCGATTGGTACTAGAGCAAATCCGATTATAACAAAATCTATCCCAGATTTAAAGCTTAATAAATGGGGTTATATCGAAACTAATGAAAATGGTAAAACGAATTTAGAAGGTGTATTTGCTGGAGGAGATATTGTAACTGGAAGTGCTACTGTCATATCTGCCATGGGTGCGGGAAAAAGAGCTTCTAAAGCCATTCACGAATATCTAACCCATAATTAATATATTTTAGTTAAAATTAATCGCTGAGAAAACTCATGGATTTGTAGGAGCAGATATCGAATCTCTCTGCAAAGAATCTGCAATGCTTGCAATTCGGGAAATAATTCCCGAAATCGATTTTGATAAGCCAATTCCAGAAGAAGTCTTAAATCAATTAAAGATTAAATTGAGTTATTTTATAGAAGCTTTAAATAGTATCGAGCCTTCAGCTTTAAGGGAAGTATTGATCACTCAACCCACAGAAACATGGGATGATATTGGTGGATTGGAGGATGCTAAACAACAATTAAAAGAAATAATTGAATGGCCTTTAAAATACCCTGGATTTTATCAATATATGAAATCTAGTCCTCCAAATGGAATTTTAATATATGGTCTTCCGGGCACTGGCAAAACTTTACTAGCTAAAGCTCTTGCTCACGAAACAGAAGTTAATTTTATTTCAATTAAAGGCCCAGAATTCTTATCTAAATGGGTGGGGGAAAGTGCTAAAGCTGTTCGAGAAACATTCCGTAAAGCAAGATCTGCTGCTCCTTGCATAATTTTTTTTGACGAAATAGATGCAATTGCTTCTAGACGTTCAGGTATTTCAGGTTCAACTGTAGAAGAACAGGTTGTTGCCCAGCTTCTAACTGAAATGGATGGCTTAGAGGAATTAAGAGATGTTATATTAGTTGCAGCAACGAATAGACCTGATTTACTTGATCCTGCTCTACTAAGATCAGGCAGATTTGGCAGACATGTTGAAATACCTCTTCCTGATAAAGATGCATGTTTAGAAATATTAAAAATTCATCTAAAAGATCGCCCTATTAATGAAAATATTGATATTATATTATTAGCTGAAAAATTAGAAGGCTATACTGGTGCAGATATTAAAGCAGTATGTGAAGAAGCTACAATTTTAGCAATTCGAAAAGGAGTATTTCAAAATGATATTGATGTATTAAATCATAACTCCTATTCAAAAATTAAAATTTCTCATGAAGATTTTGAAAAAGCTATTGAAAAGATAAAAAAAGGAGCAGATAAAGCTAAAAAATCTTATAAGGAAGCTATAAAAGAATTGCCAGAAGGGATTTACAGATAAATAATTATTAGAGAATTAATTTTTTAATTAATCAGCCTATATTTTTTTTAAAATTTGTGAATAATATTTACGAATAGTATTAATTTCTTTAGGATGATATATATCCCTTTTGAAGTGCCTTAAAAAAGCACTAAATCTAGCTCATCAATATTTCTTTCCTTTAATCTATCTCTAAATCGATTTAAGAATAGATCTTTAAAAGTCATTAGCTGTATTTTGATTGATCTATAAAAATCATCCACCAAACCAGTAATAAAAAAAAAAGCTAAATTATATTCAAGGTCAACATCATAAGTTATTCTATATTTTATAAAATCAAAATAACTAGCTGTTTTACCAAGCGCTCTTTTTGCCTCTGTTATTGTTCTAAAACTAACATCCTCAATCTCAGAATCATTTAGGGCATTTTATAAACTCTTTGATAAATAATCTCATTTCCTTTAAGCACAAATACTTGACGGAGCATAAAATTTATTATATTTTATTGATCAATATTAATTGTTATAGTCGCAACAAATGTAACAAACAAATATTTGGTAAAACAAGATATTTAAAAAATTCGTTAAAAGCAATAATTTATTAAATGCGTATCGAACAAATTTATAATGAAGTTATGATTTTTTTTGGAATTACGATTAATTACTAAAAGATAATTTTAAAGCATTCCAATAGTGATCTGTGTATTGTATATTAGAAATACATCTCAACTTCTTTTACGTGAATTGGATCAAAATCAAATATCGCTGAGAAAAATAGGGTTGAGCTCACTTGAAAAAGCAATTTCAGCGGTAAAACCTAGTATCTTAATGGAAAAGTCAATTAAAGTTCTAGAAAAAACTCTAATTATAAATGATAAAGAATATGATTTAGAAAGCTTTAATAAAATCTATATCATTGGTGGTGGCAAAGCTACTGCTGAGATGGCATTTACGCTTGAAAAGATCCTATCTCGTATTGAAAATATTGAGTATGAGGGGATTATTAATATTCCTAAAGAATCTTTAAAACACGAAATACAGGTAAAAAGCAATATTTCAATTAATTATGCTTCGCACCCAATCCCTAATGAAACTGGATTGAACGGGACTAAATCCATGATAGAAATTATAGAAAAATCAGGTAAGAAAGATTTAATTTTCTGTTTAATTTCTGGGGGAGGTTCTGCTTTACTAACTTTACCAAAGCAAGGTATTACTCTAGAAGATCTCCAAATTGCTAATTCTCTTCTTTTAGATTGTGGGGCATCCATCCATGAAATAAATACTGTTCGAAAACATTTATCAGATTTTAAAGGGGGCAATCTTGCAAAAAAAATCTATGATATAAGTGCAGCTGCTTTAATTTCTTTAATAATTTCTGACGTTGTAGGAGATAATTTAGATTCGATTGCTTCTGGTCCAACTATACCAGATTCGACAACTTTCAAGAATGCAATAGATGTTTTAAAAAAATATAAACTTCTTGAAAAAATTCCCAAATCAGTTAAAGAAATACTAATAAAAGGAATTTCTAATAAGGTGTTAGAAAACCCTAAACCTAATGATCCTTGCTTTAAAAATGTGTATAATTGCTTAATAGGGAGTGTAAAATCCGCAGTTAAGGAGATAACATTATATTTAAAAGAACAAGGATTTCAAGTTGAAAATTTTTCTAATGAGATTGCTGGTGAAGCAAGAGAATTTGGAAAGTCTCTAAGAAGAATTTTACCTCAAAAAATTAAAGAACACGTAAATACACTGAGACTAGCTCTAATTGGCACAGGTGAATTAACTGTAACAATACAAGGAAAAGGAATTGGGGGTAGAAATCAAGAGATGTTATTAAGTTTTCTTGATCATATAGAAAAAAGTGAAATTGATTATGAATTTTTAATTATTGGAGCTAATCTTGATGGTATCGAGGGTAATAGCAAAGCAATGGGCGCATTAATAGATAATTTTACAGTTAATCAGATTATTTCTAAAAAATTAGATTCTAAGAAATACTTAGCTAAAAATAATTCTAATAGCTTTTTCAAATTATTAAATAATGAGATAATCACAGGTCCTACGGGTTGTAATGTAAATGATCTTATCTTAATTTTAATATTAAAATAAAATGAAAATCTTTTTTATTAGAAAATAAAGGGCTATGAAAAAAAATCAGAAAAAAATTAAAATAAAAAGGATATTAAACCATTCAGTTAGAATTTGCCCCCGATGTGGTTTTAGTTTTAGGTCTATTGATCCGAAAACTAATAAGAAAGTTAAAATCTGTCCAATGTGTGGTTATAAATTCATTGACCCAGATGTTATTCCTAAAAGACCAAGCGAAAATGATTATAAATTCATATAAAAGGAGTATTAGCTATAGTTTTTTTTCAATAACACTATTGTCCAGTAAAAAGTTTTTTAAGGAATCTTGTTGAATTTATTTTATCTACATTAAATTTTATTAAACCTTAAATAATTTTCAATCTAGCAAAATATAATTAAAAACTTGGGAATGAATAATGGGAAAGAAAGATAAAAAGAAAAAGCCACCATCGCGAGTGGGTTGGGATACAACAGAAGCTGAAGAAGAATTAATAGCTGAAGCATTGAAAAGAAAAGATTTAGACACTGGTCTTGTGGAATTGATTGATAGAGATACGGCCACCCCAGTTATTGAGACATATGATGAGGATACAGGGAAACTCGAAGGTAGTATCATGTTGAAAAATGGAAATAGAGAAGGCCTATTAGCATTAGTAAAAATTATTGAAGATGTAGACGTAGCACAGGATCATGATGGTAATATAGAATCATTTACCCATGCTGGAAAATTAAACATAGAAAATCCAAGTAAAGTTGATAGATTGTGGGACATTGATGTTTCACTTGAAAATATAGGAAGTACAAATTTAAAATCTAAAGAGATTTCAATACAAGAATTAGGCACTGAAGAACCAGAAAATGTTGATTCAAGAGATTTTAAAATAACAAAAGATATAAAAAATCTTTTACTTGTAAAAGAATTCATTTGTACACTTCCGGACGCCGATTCAGTTCTAAATATCAATGATATTGAGATGGAATTATTAAAATTAAAGGATAAAACTGGTGAAGCTTCTTCTAAATCTCCAAACACGGTAAAACCCGCTGTAGTGGAAGAAGAAGAGGAAGAAGAGGAGGAAGAAGATGAAGAAGGAGAAACATGGGAAGATGGTGGAACTAGCGTTGAAAGTGGTTTAGAATCTTTTGGTATCTCAATTGATAAAGAAAATGTTGTTACTTTTGCTATTGCACTTAGAAGTATGTTTGATAAACCTATTTCGAATATCAAAGTAGTAAAAAGTATAACTGACGATTTCAGTAATCCTACAATTAGAGACACTAGTGAAGGAAGAGCTGAAATTGAAGGGAATACAATCGTTTGGACAATTGACAAATTAGCTCCTGAATATACAGTGATGTTGAAATTTACATGTAATATAATGGTTACAGATATTACCAAAAGAAAAACAGGAACAATAGAAATCACTTATCAAGGAGCATCTTCTTTTGCTGAAGGATTGGCAATAGATAAATTCGATGCATATACAAGAAATAAATTTTATGTTGATACAGTTGAAAGAGACGAGGAACCTGGATTTTTTGATTGTAAACTTGTATTTGATAATGCCTCGGAATTCATAATTCAACTTTTTAATGCTGATGTTTATTCTCCAGACGATGAATCTAAAAAATTCGTAGATATTGACCCTAATGATGTGCCTCTATTACCAAATGGCGCTCAATGGCATTCTACAAAATGGGAATTTGAAAGTGACGAATATCCAACCTTCAGGAAAAAACTAGAATTTAGAGTAATGCCCGATTTTCAAACAATCGTCAATGGGACAGTTTCTCTTTCAGATGTCATATTAGAGATTGGTAGTATCACAGGAGTAATGGAATATAATCTAACTGAAGTCCCTACTTATCGAGAGAGAGATGTAACTGCATCTCTTAAAATAGTTAATAACGGTTCAGCTCCATTAAATGAAGTCTCTGTGGTCCAACAATATTTCTCTGATGAATATCAACCACCAAAAGCAGATGAAATAAAATTGCTATGGGATGGTGAAGAAGTTGAAGTTTCTTCAGGAGCAGTAAGTCTTGAAGATAATGTATTTAAGATAGACCTTAAAGATTTAAAAGACAGTTCCACAGGCATGTTTATGCCCGAATCTACCTTAGAATTTGAATATCCCATTCACTGTATAAATCCTGCACGAGAATCTACATTTGAATCTGAAATAATGTATCTTGCTAATACCTTTCCAATTAGTCAAGAGTTAGAATTTAAACCAGAAGTCCCTGTTATTGAAGCTCTACATATTAGAAGAAAATTCCGTATTGGAAAAGAAGTTATACCCATTGGAGATCTTGGACATTACAGAATTATCTTGTCTGTTGAAAATATTGGAGAATCTAAGCTATTTCACCTAATTCTTTTAGACAAAGTACCCGATTTGTTCGAATATTCGGAATATTCTATGACACCAGAGATTACTGATGAAGTTGGAGCAGATACTTTAAAATGGGAAATTGAAACGTTGGAACCAGAAGATAAATTAGAGATCTCTTATGAAATAACTGGAAAAGGAAAATACAGTCCATCAGATGCCCAACTTGCGTTTTAAATCTAAAAATATTTTTTTTTATTTTTTTTATTTTTTAAATGGAATTAATAAATCTGTGAATTCCTTTTTATTAAGGTTCAACATACATAAAATAAGTTTAAGTTTATTTACAATAACAGCTTAATAAATTTTTGAATAATTGTTAAAAGAATTAACAAAAAAATTAAGTTTAATAAACATAGAAAAATTGGATTATCAAAAGTAACATTATTGAATTATGGCTATTAGAAAACGCTATCAACTAAAATTTATGTTTGAATGTCCTGACGCTGTGTTAACTTGCTCAGTATTAAGATGCAAAGAAAAGAATTATTTAGTTTTTGGAGGACATGATAAAACCCTTTATTTATTGGACGAAGAGATGAATATTGTTGATGGTAGATCTTTTGATGGATGGTGTAGATGTAGTTATCCTATAGATCTTGATGGTGACGGTTGTGATGAAGTGTTAGTAGGCGCTGGCGAAGGGAGTTTTATGGTTTTAAAATTAAATGAGGAAAAGAAGAAGCTTGTAGGTCTAATGCGGTACAAGGCCTCTAATAGAGTTACTTGTTGTATTGCTGGAGACTTTACTAGAGATGGAAATATAGAATTATTATTTGGTAGTGAAGATAAAACTCTAAAAATATTTGATAGTATCAAAGCAAAAGAGCCAAAATTTATATTATATTATGATTCTTGGGTAACTACTTGTACATTAGGATATTTAAAATTACCAGATGAAGAATTCTCTATATATGGATTATTAGTTGGTACGAAAAGTGGTGTAATACAATTAATTCAATTTAAAGAGGGGTTCCCCGATATAATTTGGTCAAAGAATTTTAACACTCAAATAAATGATATTAAAGTTGGCGATGTAACAAATGATGGATACAATGAAATAGTTTTAAGTGCTGATGACTCTACGATTAAAATCCTTAATGTGGAAGGAGAACCTATAAAAGAGATTGAAACCGAGGAAGGTCGCCCTATAGCACTATTAATAGAAGATATAGATGGTGATAATGCAAATGAAATTGTTGCGGGGTGCGCAGATGGGTCATTAAAGGTATTTCATAATCCTTCTCTTAGTTCTACGGATATTGAGTTAAAATGGAAGACAAAAGTAGCTACCTCAATTAAGCATATATGTTATCAATTAGATAGAAGAGAAAACAAGAAAAATATTGTATTTGGAGGGTATGATCGTGCAATTAGAATTGTTACGGATTTTGAATGGGGAGATAAACAATCTCTTGAGATTCCTCAACAAATAAAAATACCCGAAGTAGAACCAACTGAAAAAGAAAGGAAAATTGAAGAGATAGCTGAAGTTAAAGAGGTACCGACTAACATTCGAGAACATATTTTCAACTATTTAACTGAAAAAGGTTATATGAAAGACCTAGTATCAGAGTTAACAAAATTAGGTTATTCAGAAGATGAGATATTAGAAGAGTTCACAGTGTTAAAAACACAAAAATCAGTATCCTATGAAAAAATGGAATATTCCGTCTGGAGCTTGCCAGAGGAAGAGACAGGAGGAAAAGTTGAAATGGAAGCACGAGTTAAAGAACCAAAGGTTATAGTTAAAACACCAGTTGAGAAACCTAAAGTTGCGGTTAAACATATGGTAATTGAAGAACCAATTAAAACAGATAAAGAAAAATTGAGTGCTGTATTAAGCACTGAAGCAAAAGATATCTCTTTAAAAGAAGGAGTAAGTTTAGATAAATCCTTACTAGAAGTAATTATCGAATACTTAAAAAAGAATAAACTTGTTGCTACTAAAGCTGAATTTGTTATTGACATAAAATCAAAAGGTTTTGAAGTTAAGGATATTGAAAAAGAAATTAATAACCTAAAAGCACAAGGCAGATTAATTTATTCTAGATCCGCACCAAAAGGTTGGAGTCTTGTTGAGTAATTACTCTTGTGTTTTTTTTACAAAAAAATCTTTCATTATTTCTTTAAAAGATTCAAATTGGTTTAATTCTGAAAAATTTGCCGTATTAAACTTTTGTATAAATAATTGAAGCATTGGTTCGACTCTTTCAAAAAATTTTCTTACAAGTTTATCTGATTTCTTTTTTGATTTATCTACTAAGCCATATAAGATTAAAGATTCTTTAATATTATTATCTATTGATTGAACTTCAGCTATTTTAAAAATGAATAAGATATTTCCAGATTCTAAATATTCTAATGAGCTTTTATTAAAAGCAGTATCAGCAAAAGCGTTTATAGCAGAAATAAATGCGCCTCTAAGATCTTCTGTGACACCATGCTCCTTTTGAATAGGTAAACCCTTAAAGTTGTGATTAACAAGAACAAATCCTCGAAATACAAAACCTAATTCATAGAGTTCTTTCAATTTGCATTCAGAATTGAATTTATATTTTTATAATTTAAGAAATTTTTATTACGAAAATAAAAAATATTTTCATATTTAATTTTAGACAAACTATAATTTAAACTATAAAAAAAGTAAGAAAAAAAATATTAAGATTTTAAAATTTCGAGTCTCTCAAGAGTTTCTTTTGTAGGATAACCAGTTTCCCAATCCCAACCACGTTTTTCATAGTAAGTTTTCAAATTTTCTTCCAAATCAATTTGGATACCCGCAGATCCTCCTGTTTTTAAAGCTTTTGATACGATCTCTGGTAAATAATCATCTTCTCGTTTACACCCGAGTTTACAAGAAATTAATCTTTTTAAATTTGAAGCACGTTCTCCAACTTTAAATAAATTACCCGTGCTTCCAAAAGATTGTATTCCAGTAGATGCTTTTAGCAATCTTGCTAAAGCAATATCGTTAATATGAGTAAAGTTACAGATTACCGATGAATCATAAATGTTAGTCAAATCTTGATATGCTATTACCGCTCTCTCTCTTTTATCTATTGTAAATCTATCCTTTTTCCTGATTTTAGTATAAGAAGCTGCATCACCATCAATGTTATAGAAATCACCTTTATTATGGTTAGCTCCTGTGCATGCAGTCATATAGGTAAGAGCCTGCCCAAGATATGCGCGAGGATCATGCATCGGTACTTCTAAACCTTTTACATGTGCAGCTAAACCAGAATCAACTCCAAGTTTTTCAGCCATTATTCGTGTACCCTCAGCTAATAAATCTCCAATTCCTTCTCTCTTAATTATTTTATCTAATAATTTCAATACTAATTCTTCATTTCCCCAGCGAATTTCTTCTAATTCAATTTCACCTAAATATTTCTCAATCTCCTTTAGAGCAATTTCATTTTCTACTAAATATATTAAAAAAGAGATCGATACTCCACTTGAAATGGTATCTATACCCTCAAGATTACATGTATGATTTGCTTTGATTATTGGTTTAAAATTAAAGATGCCACACATTGGACCATAAGCAGCAGTTGTCTCATATTCGGGACCATCAACTTCTGTCTCATTCCCATCGATTTCTATGAGAGTCGTTCTTCCACAACCGATAGCACATCCAGCGCAGGCATATTTTAAAACTACGAATTGTTCTTTTAAAGCTCTACCTGTTAGATCTTCTGCTATAAATTCAGTATTAGTAAAATAATTAGCTGGAACATCTCCTATAACCATACCCATGTCAGTATATATTAAGGTTCCATAGTGAGAAAATAAATTTGTGGCAAAAGGGATCATTACATTTTCTAATGTAGCTTTTCCCTGAATTCTTAATTCTTCCTTATCAAAATATTCAATTGATTGACTTCCTTTAATCGCTATAGCCTTTAATCTCTTTTTACCCATTACTGCTCCTAATCCACACCTTCCTGCAGCTCTTCCTTCATCGTTAATTATTGCGGCATATTTTATTAAATTTTCACCTGCTCTCCCAATACAAGCAACTCTAAGTTTTTCATCATTCATAAGCTCTCTAATTGATCCTATTGTGTCCCGTGTATTTTTTCCCCAAAATTGTCCAGCATTTTTGATTTCTATTTTTCCATTATTAATGTAAATGAATTTAGGTTCATCAGCTTCACCAGTTAATATAATTGCATCATAGCCACTCCTCTTTAAAGCAATAGGAAAAAATCCTCCTGAAGTTGACTCACCCCAAATTCCTGTGAGAGGTGAAATGCCGGTAACACAATATCTGCTGCTAGAAGGAGTCATAGTTCCTGTTAATGGACCTGTCGCAAAAATTAATGGGTTCATAGTTGCTAATGGGTCTTTTTGCAAAGTTTGATAATCATTTTCAGTAAGCAAATCATAAGTAAGTTTAGCTGAAAGACCTGCTCCACCCATATAATCTTCAGCAATTTTAGGATCAAGATCCTTTACTTCTACGCTTAATTCGCTTAAATTAATATAAGCTACTTTACTATTATATCCGTATAATTTATCCATTTTTTTCCCTCCTATTTGTAGTATAAATCTATTAAATCTTCTATTTTATTCTCATATGTAATTTCTAAGATTTTTCTATATTGTGGACGATTAATTCTTCGAGTGGAAGACAGTGTACAGTAATCGTTAAAAGCAAATTCAACCATTTGATCCAGTTTTGCTAAATATTCTTCCTTTGAGATTTTAGGTTTGTCAAGCTCTTGGATTGATAGAGGGCAATTTACTTCACGCATGAAATTCTTTAAACTAACTAGTAGATCCTTCAAAATCTCATCTCTGTGCCGATTTTCAACTTTAATGTTAAAAAGTTTTGCAAGATCTAAAAAACGTTTAGTAACTTTTGCTTGAAAAGCGATTGAAGCACATAAAAATAATCCTACACATATTCCATGATGAACGTGGAACAAAGCTCCAAATGAATGACCTAAGGAATGTTCGATACCTCCAGAAATATTTCCAAAACCTATTCCTGCAATATATGCTGCGATTTGCATTTTCTCACGTGCTTCCATATCATTCCCTCTTTTAACAGAGCGGGGTAAATACTTCAAGATTAACTCAATTGCTTTCAAATTATGCATATCTGTAAATAATGTACTCATTGTAAGCATATAAGAACCCATTGAATGAGCAAGTGCATCCATACCCGTTCCTGTGGTTAAATTAGGGGGCATTGTCTTTACAAAATCAGGATGAAGAACTACAAAATCTGGGCAAAACTCGTATAATACAACCTCCGTCTTTTTAGGTGGATCTCTATCTGTATCTGTTACAACTGCAATAAACGTGGTTTCTGCTCCAGTTCCAGAAGTAGTGGGTATAGCTGCTAAAATTTTGACTTTCTTACGAAGACCAGCATAGTATGGAGCACTCATGTTATTGATATTAATCTCAGGTTGTTCATAAAATAGTAGAATTAATTTCGCCGTATCCATAGCAGATCCTCCTCCAATAGCTAAAATTACTTTCGGATCATATTCTTCACAAATTTTAGCTCCTTCGAGTAATGTATATCTAGGTACATCAGGGAGTACATTGTCAAAAAATCTACTGTCGATATTTCGCCGATGTAACCTATCAGCAACTCTTTCACCAAATTTTCGCAACTCTTTATCAACAACAATTAAAACTCGCTTTTCTTCATCAAACAAATAAGCGCCAATATGATTGATAAAATCATTTAAACTGTTTGTACCAACGAAAGTAGTCTTAGGACTGACGATAGGTGAATGATAACCTCTAAAAGCATTACTTCCAGCTTTGATATACATATCTTTTAAAAGATCGTTTTCATACCATGCAATTTCTTTTCTAGACATTGATATTTTTCCCCTATATAATAAATTCAATTAGTAATTATTCATCATCTTTTAATCAATATAAATTTTTATACAAGTTTGACCAATACATAAATTAAATTAATATAAGCATTTATCGGCAAAGGCTAAGAAGAGAAAATTAGTAATTTATTTTAATATAGAATTAAGATAACAATAAAAAAAAGTGATATATAAAATGAAAGTATTAGCGTTAGGTGGAAGTGGAGATATGGGAAGGATGGCAGTAGCTATACTCCTCGAATATCCTGGAATTTCATCAATAACAGTTGCAGATAAAAATATTGAGAGAGCAAATCATTTTGTTAACTTACTAGAATCTGAAAGAGTTATTGCAGTTGAAATTGACGTAACTGATCATGATAAATTGCTTGGTCTGATATCGTCACATGATTTAGTTATGAATACTGTAGGTCCATATTATGAATTTGTTACTATAATATTGGATACAGTTATCGAAGCTAAAAAACCTTATGTAGATATATGTGATGATTGGAAACCAACATTGGATTTACTAGATCGAGATGAAAAAGCAAAAAAAGCAGGAATTACTGCTATAATAGGGATAGGCGCGAGTCCAGGAATTACAAATTTAATGGCTGTCCTTGCTTGTTCAAAACTAGATCAAGTTGATGACCTTATTACTGCGTGGGGTACTGGGAGTACCGCAAAAGTAGGAGATAGACCTAAATTCTATGTATCTCCTAGAAGATTTTATAAAAAATTTAAGGATATGCCTGTAATTGCTAATGCTGCGACTATGCATCTTTTTTATGAAACATTGGAAGAGATTCCAACATATAAAGATGGAAAATTTAAAGAAATAAAGTCTCTTACAGATGCAGAACCATTTCAGTTTCCGGGATTTAAAGATACTTATGTATGTCATATAGGTCATCCAGAGCCCGTAACATTACCGAGAGTAATAAAAGCAAAGTCTGTTTCAAATTTAATGTATATGGGTAAAACAGTAACAGATATAGTGCGTAAATATACTCAAAAAATAATAAATAAAGAATTAACCGTTACTGAGGCATCAATTAAGTTTTTTGACGAATTAAGAGAGCGAGGAAGTGATCTTGAATTAGTAAAGGAATATATTGGTATGCCTCCTGGATTAAGTGTTATCGCAACAGGAATAAAAGATGGTAAAAGAAAAAAAGTAGCAATTGCAAATGAAAAAGTTCCATTTGGAGCGATGGCAGGAGTAACCGGTGTTCCACTAGCAATTGCCACAGAGATGGTAATAAATGGTGAAATTACAGAAAAAGGTGTTCTTACTCCTGAAGAAGCATTCATTGATCCAATGGGTTTTTTTGACAGGTACGCAATGTATTGTGGAGAAAATCTCACAGGAAAGGATGTTTTACCTATAAGGGAAGTTGAGTTTTAAAACTTAATCCGAATCAATCCGCATATTCGGATTTATTATATAAACCAAAAATTCATTATTTACTAATAAATTAACTATAATTATGACAGACTCTGAAGAGCAAATATTAAATAAAGCCTTTGAATTGGGACAGAAATATGAGAAACGATGTACTGGCTGTGCTCAAACTTCTATAGCAGCTATATTCGAGGCTTTAGGTATTTGGAATGACGATGTTTTTAAAGCAGCAAGTGGGTTAGCTGACGGATTAGGGTTAACAGGAGATGGATCTTGTGGAGCACTAGTAGGAGCGTCAATGGTAATAGGATATCTATTCGGTAGAGAATATAAAGATTTTAAAGATATGTATAAGCCTATGAAATCTTATGGACTTGTTAAGAAGTTGCATGACCAGTATATTGAAAAATATGGTTCTTGTAGATGCTATAATGTACAAGAGTCATTCATGGGCAGAACTTTTAATCTTTGGGATGAGAATGAATTTAAAGAAGCATTTGCATCAGGAATGATGGAACATTGTTCAAAACTTGTAGGCCACGTTGCGAGACTAGCAACCAAGATTATTTTAAATAACGATTTTAAACCACCTTTATAAAATAGAGGATTTAATATGGCAAAACAAAACATTAATGAAAGATTCGATCAAAAGATTGAAGAATTAAATAAAAATCTTCCTAATATGAGAGAAATGGTAAATTGTGCTGAATTGACATTAACAAATATTTTAGATGTGCTTGGAGTCGATAATTATCTGTTTCATAATATTGCTATGCCTTTAGCAGGTGGATTTGGAGGCTATAAATCTAAGAAAGGATGGATGGGAGCATGTGGAGCTGTTGCAGGTGGTTGTGCTGCAATAGGTGCAATTATGGGAGGAAAGGAAAGAATGGATGATCCAACAATGGCTATGGCATATTTAAAAGCTGCGAAATATGCTTCAGAATTTGAGAAAGAGTTTGGTAGTGTAGTTTGTGCTGAACTCTGTGGATTTGATTTTAGCACACCAGAGGGATTCAAGGAATATCGTGAAGCAGGCACTTGGAAAAAAAATGTTATAAATTCGTTGTATGGGGAGTGAATAAAGTAAGAAAAATGACAACTAAAGATTTAAAAAGAAAATGGGAATGATTTAAAAGAATTTTTTATTTTTTTAAGAAACCTTAAAGTAAAATATGAACTGATTTTACCTTTCGAAATTAAAAATTTTTTATACTAAGGACAGTATATTACAATTATTCAATAGAATAAATTTTATTTTCATAAGAAAATTGGTAATTGTATGACTCACGAAGAAGAATCTCGGTTTTGCCCTTACTGTGGAGTTGAATTACAACATCCATATTGGGCTCATGTCCAAGCAGAGCATCCAGAAAAGTACTCCCAAAAAGAGACATGGATAAAATTATTTCAGGATTATAAAAAAATGGGAATGGGAGATGAAATATCAATAACCGTCATCTCTGAATTATTTAATGCAACCATGGAAGAAGTTGAATCTTTTCTTCGAAATGCTGGGGCAAGTCTCTTAAATCTTTAGAGAAGCCTAATTCTTTTTACAGATAAAAATAAATAAAAATAGGAATAGATTAGATGTTAATATTATGATTAAAATTCTTCTTCTTCCTCATCTTCTTTAAGAAGACCTGCTTGCTTTAAAAAATCCTCTACACTATCACGCGTTTTTACAACTTGTTCATTATCTTGAAGATTTAATTGTTCAATAACAGAATCAGAAAATTCCATGAATTTACCTATTGCCTCAGACGAAAAATCTTTGATTTTTTCTTGAGTTTCTTCAACAAATTCTTTTCCAGAATCTCCAAAAACAGAACCAACAAAGTCAACAAACGCAGAATTCATTTTATCTATGATATTTTCTTTTTCTTCTCCTTCTTCACCCATATTCACAAACCTTTTTTTAGTATTAATTATTGTTAATAATCTTTCTAAATATTAAAATTCATATGATTCAGATTAAATCAAATATTTTAATCATTTTTTATTATAAAAATTCTATTTCAACGTTTTGGATATTTAATGGAAATAATAGACGTATGAATGCTCTACTTAAATTAAATCCAATTATTATTCCTGCATCAAGTAATTGATTTTTTATTTTTAAGATTAATTCCTCAGCCGACATCTCATTGTAGGGTTTGATCTGAATGCTAAAAATCATTCCATATGATCTTATATCCCTAATAAATGGGTAATTGAGCGTTTGTAAGAACTCATTAAATTTATGGATTTTTTGCTGACTTTTTTCAATAATTTGTTCTTCAGTAAATACCTCAATTACAGATTTGACAACAGCAGCACCTAATGGATCTAATTGATGAGATTGAGCATAATATAATTCAGATGATGTTAATTTCGATTCCAAAGAAGAATTAGTTATAATTGCACTTACAGGATACCCATTGCCTAAAGCTTTGCCAAGAACAACATCATCTGGAGCAATATCATAAAGTTCTTATCCAAATTTAAGACCTGCTCTTTCCATACGAGTTGTTATCTCATCTATTACAACTAAACCACTAATATTATGTATTTTATTACAAATATATTGGATGTAATTTTTACATGGCTTTAACACACCTCCACTTACCATTATTGGTTCTAGAGCAAAACATGCAATATCAGATGAAAAATTATGAAAAACTTCATCAATTATAGGTTTATATTTCTCAAGGCAGTCACATTTTTCTGAATCGCATATTGGATAAGGAACTTTAAATTTTTGATCTTCTGAGGATGTATATGATGAATTTTTTGCTATACCATAAGCTCCCAAATAAGAATCTTGAAGAGAAAGTATTTTATTGCGACCAGTTACTTTTTTAGCAAAGCAAATTCCAAATTCTATTGCTTCACTTCCACTATTCAAAAATGTAAGTCTATCATATTCATTTGGAAAAAACTTCAACAATTTTTCAGCAGCTTCAAGAGTAATAGGAGTCAGAAAACCCTTATTTCGATGCATCAATTTATCTAATTGTTTTTTTATAGCGTGTATTATTTTTGGATGATTATGACCTAAATTTACACACCACATACCTGATTCGCAGTCTAGATATCTTTTCCCATTTACATCCCAAATAAATCCACGAAACTTTAGCTTTTGTGAGAAGAATTGGTTCAAAATCATTTGTTTTAAGGATATTTGTGATCATTTTTTTAATTGTTTCGTAATTATTCTATATATTTTAAATTTAAATAGGAACAATATTTTATGTAATATTACTAAACATATTTTCTGTTTTAATCTAAATCTAAAAATTATTAATATCTAAATGGTGAAATTATGTGTCGCCCTTAAAAATTCCTAAAAAACCTAAAATCCCTAAAGTTAAAGGGTTAGATCCTGCAATTATTGAAAAAATCAAGGAGCTAGTCGATAAAATATCAGAAGCTATGAGTGAAGATACATCTATTGGAGAAATGGTTGAAGATGAGATTAAAGGAAAGATTCATGAGCAGGTAATGGAACAGATTGAACCTCAATTAGATACTGATATTGTTAAGAAATTAGCAGATAAAGCTGTTGAAAAGGCGATTGATAAAGTTTGGGATAAAATTAAATTAAAAATTGCCAGAAAAGCTGCGGAAGCAGAAGAAGAATAATTAAGAATTAGTTATTTTTTTTTTATTAATCTTATTTTAACTTTTAGATTTAAAGTAAAATTTAGATTTTAAAATCATGTAATATTCTTAAAAGCAAGTGAGAGGATATGAGTAAACATCATTTTTTACATGAATTCTTAAATCCACAGAGTGTAGTATTTTATGGTGCTAATAATAAAGGCAATTCATTAGCTGCTATTCAAATTATGAATTTAATTAAATCTGGATATGATGGTGATATATTTCCAATACACTTAAAATTAGAATCGGTAATGGGGTTTAAGGCATATAAATCCATCACTGATATTCCTAAGATACCTGATCTCGTAATTATTGTACCCCCCGCTAAAGTTATTCCTCAAATCTTTAGAGAATGTGGTGAAAAAGGCGTAAAGAAGATAATTGTAATTTCTGGAGGTTTCAGAGAATTAGTAGGGGATCGAAAAAACACCCTCACTGAAGAAATCAAAGAGATTGCTAATCATTATGGGATGCGATTCATAGGACCAAACTGTTTGGGCGTCTTCAATAACTGGTATGGTTTAAGGGAAGAAAATAAAGCATTCAATATTGCGATATGGGAGTTTTTAAAAAAGGGAAACTTTTCTATTGCATCTCAAAGCGGAACGCTTTCAAGTCATATCTGGTTTGACCCTGTAAATTTAGATTTAGGTTTAAGTAAGTCGATATCTGTTGGAAATGAAGCAAATATCGATGTGGTAGAATGTTTGGAATATTATAAAGATGATGATGATACTAAAGTTATAGGTTTGTATATTGAAGAATTGAAACGTGGTAAAAAGTTTCTTGAATTAGCAAAAGAAATCACTCCTAAAAAACCTATCATAGTAATATATGTTGGTGGTTCTGAAGCAGGAAATCGTGCTCTTAAAAGTCACACAGGATCATTGGCGGGTGATGCTAAAATTTATGAAGCAGTTTTTAAAGAAACGGGAATTATTAAAACAGATTATGTCCAAGAGTTTTTAGATATCGCTTTAATATTATCAAAAGGAATATTACCAAAAGGGAAGAGATTAGGGATTATTACAAATTCGGGAGGTCCTGGAGCAATGGTCGCTAATAATGCAGAAAGAAAAGGTTTAAAGGTGCCTGAATTCTCGGATACGCTTCAAGAACAATTAAAAGAAATCCTTCCTTCAAATGCAAGTTTTAAGAACCCTGTAGATTGTGCTTTTGATACAAATTTGCCCTATTTTTATATTAACTTACCTGAAATTTTAATGAAATCTGGTGAGATTGATGCTATAATTCAATACGGTGTTGTTGGATTTCAGGATGTTATGGATGATTATCTTCAAAATGCTAAAATTGCTGAAAATGCTAACTTTACACATCAACCAGATGAGGTTATGGATGGTTTAGCAAATACATTATTAAAACCAATTATAGAAAATTCAAAAAAATATTCGATGCCAATATTATATATTAATCCAATGAGTTTTACAAGTCCTTGGTCTAAAAGACTAAGAAAAAATGGAGCAATACTCTTCAAATTATGGGATAGACCGGTAAATGCTCTTGCAAAAGTATGTGAATATGTTGAATATCTGAAAAAAATTGTAGTATAATATTAATTTAGGATTTAAAAAACAGTAATAAAATATTTTTAATATTTAAATTTCCTATACCAAACCATTCTTATTTTAATGATTATTATGTACTTGCATTAGTACATCTTAAAATTATATTTAGAGCAATATAATTATAAATTATTGTATAATAGTTATAATTCGTGAAAAATATGAGCACTATTAGAAAAAAACTCTGGGAACCTTCGAAAAAATGGATAAAAAATGCGGAAGTTACTAAATTTATTGATTTTGTTAATAAGGAATACGGACAAAATATTAAGGGAGGTAAAGAACTATATAGATGGTCAGTTGAAAATATTCCCAATTTCTGGGCTGCAATGTGGGATTTTGGAGGGATAATAACATCTAAGAAATATGATAAAGTAGTTGATGATTTAAATGTATTTCCAGGTATAAAATGGTTCCCTGGAGCTAAACTTAACTTTGCCGAAAATCTTTTAAAATATAAGGATGACCAATTTGCATTTATATTCCAAGGTGAAACTAAAAAAACAGAATTAATTTCTTATGCAAATTTAAATAAAGAAGTTGCCCGACTAGCTAAATCTCTTCGTGAAATAGGAGTTAAAGTTGGTGATAGAGTTGTATCATACATCCCAAATTTGATCGAAACACCCACAGCCATGTTAGCCGCCACAACGATTGGTGCTATTTGGGCATCTTGCGGAGCAGAATTACAAGCAAGTGCAGTAATAGATCGATTTGGGCAGATTGAACCAAAAGTTTTATTCACTGTTGATGGATATTATTATAGAGATAAAATTTTTGAGACTATTAGTAATATTAAAGAAGTTGTTGACGCAATTCCATCGATTGAAAAAGTTATCGTTGTTTCATATGTTTCTGATGGAAAACCAGATATTAGTAACATTCCAAATGCTGTTCACTGGGATGACTTTCTATCAAAAGAAGAAGAGATAGAACTTCACTTTGAGCAATTACCTTTTGATCATCCTGTTTATATTATGTTTTCATCAGGTACTACAGGAAAGCCAAAGTGTATGGTTCAAGGAGCAGGTGGGGTCTTAATAAATCACTTAAAAGAACTAGTTTTATCAACCGATCTTAAACGTTCAGATGTAATAAATTATATAACTGCTCCCTCATGGATGATGTGGAATTGGTTAATCAGCTCTTTAGCTGTTGGAGCAACTATATTTCTTTATGATGGGAACCCACTTTATCCTGATCCCCTGCGTATGTTTGAACTAATGGAAAAATATAAAATCTCAATATTTGGGACAAGCGCGTCGTATATCCATCATCTAATGGGTATAGGTGCTAAACCTGCTGAAAAATATAATTTAAGTTCACTTCGAGAAATTTCTCAAACAGCATCAACACTCTCACCTGAAGGATTTGAATATGTATACAGAGAAATTAAAAAAGATCTCTATTTCAATTCAATAAGTGGAGGAACAGATATTAATGGCTGTTTTGCATGTGCTTTACCAATACAACCTGTTTATTCTGGAGAGCTCCAAGGTAAATCTTTAGGGATGAAAGTGCAATCGTATAATGATAATGCCGAACCAGTCCTTGATGAACAAGCTGAACTTGTATGTGAGGCTCCCTCTCCCTCAATGCCCATTTACTTTTGGGAAGATGATGAGAATATGTCAAAATATAAAATAGCATATTTTGATCATTTCAAAGACATAGGAAAGAATGTATGGAGGCATGGAGATTATATTGTAATTCATAGTGATACAGGCGGAATTACTTTTTGGGGTCGATCTGATGCTGTACTTAAACCAAGTGGAGTACGTATAGGAACTGCCGAAATTTACAATATTGTGGAACAACTACCGGAGGTAGCAGATTCATTGGTGATTGGACAAAAGATCAGTGGTGATATCCGAATTGTAATGTTTATTTTATTGAATGAAGGATATGAATTAAGTGACGAATTGAAAGTAAAAATTAGAAAAACTCTGCGTGAAAAAACGTCTCCAAGACATGTTCCTAAATTGATTCTTCAAGCTCCTCCAGATGGGATTCCCTATACCTTCAGCAATAAAAAGGTAGAAATAGCAGTAACAAAGATTTTTCACGGAATGGCTGTTGCTAATAGAGGAGCTTTAAGAAATCCAGAATCTTTAGATTTTTATGAAAACCTTAAAGATAAACTACACAAATTGTAAAATATTTATTTTTTTTACTCTTCCAATGCCCACTTCATGAGCTCATCAGATATGTAAATATCTTTCTTAAGCGAATCCAAGAAAGATGCATATTCTTCTCTTGTCTTAATAATTTTATTTTGATAGAGAGATTTTAATAAACCAAGGGATCCCGTAATATAAAATCCCTAAATTCTTAGCAAATTGACGTAAGTTTTTATCATCTGAAGCGATAGGGTTTTATATTCTAAACTTAATCTTATAAGACTTAAGTCCGCAGGACTTAAAGAGATAGGAGTTGATTCCAATATTATATCCTCGCTTGGTTGCATAATCTTGATCCAATTTGGAATTGTCTTCTGCCATTGCTCTGTATATTCATTCAAAACTTCTTTCGAGATCATTGCAGATGATATAAGTTTTTTTAGATGAGAAAGGAGCTCAAGACGTTTAAATGAGCTTAATACGCTATTATCAAGGATAATCATAAATATTACTTGTCATCTGCTAATTTTTGAACTACATCAAGCTCCTTTTAAGCTTCTTTTATGGAATCAGGGCCTCCAATATGTCGAAAATGGCGTTTATAAAATTCCAATAGAAATTCATCCACCTTCATATTCAAAAGATTAGCCGCTTTGGAGAGTGTGATCTTACCCTCCGCATATATTTCTAATATCCTAATTAAAAGACTTTTTTCTTCAAGATTTATGGAACTAAGACCAGTTAACTCAAGAAGGTCAGCTGGTAGTTCAATTGTTATTTTCTCTACCATTTCCTATAATATGAATAGAATTCATACTTATAAAATTTTTATTCTATTTTTATAATGATGGGTTCCTTACACCTTTAGCAACAAGAAAGTCGAAATTGCTGTCACAAAAATTATCCATGGAACGGAAGTGGCTAACCGTGGAGCTCTTAGAAACCCAGAATCACCAGATTTATCCTTTATTATAATATTTAAAATCATCAACCGTTTAGACTCTCAAGGAATAAATATCTTGAAGTAAACTATATCAATAAAAAAAATAAAAAGATAAGGTTCGATAACAAATGTAAAAATATTTTTACTAGATATTATTTACTTCTTATTTTAATTTGTTCTTTTTTAAGATTTATAAACCTGGTTTAGACTAAATGCGGTAACCTCGGCTATATTCAGATCTTGGTGCTTTTTCAATAACCACAACTTCACTAGCCTGAGGACCTTTTTGACCCTGAACAATTTCAAATTCAACTTTATCATTTTCATGGAGAGTTACATATTCGTCATCACGCCCACTTAGAGCAGTGTAATGCACAAATATATCGGCTCCCTCTTCAGAATTTATAAATCCATAGCCTTTTCGGCTATTAAACCATTTTACTGTTCCTTTTGCCAATTTTAAAACCAAATTTTCGATTTTGAGATACATCTTTCTTTAAGAAAGACATTTTAATAATAACCATTTAGAAATAATAAAGTTTTAGTTTTTTAGTTTTCCCAGAATGAAATTATTTGAAAAAGATTTTCTCTTTTTAAATCTTAAAAAGATCTGAATGAATAATTTAAACTTATTTTTTTAGAGAAGCATTCACCATTATTACTGCTCCATAACTACTCTAAGAAATCCTAAGCCACTGGATTTCTATGGAAAATTGAAAGAAGAACATCAATTAAGTTAAATTTTTAATTTTTTTTAATTAATCTTAAAAAACAAAAACTAAATAAGCACATAATCTTTTTTTTATTAAATTATTAACAAAAGTTTCAAATTTGATTTCAGATTTATATTATAGATTCAAAAAATTACGATTTCTTATTCGAAACGTTTCTCCGATTTACATTTTTAAACATTAAATATTTGAACTTTAATTTTAGATATTATTGGGAAATCGGAATGTTATAATTAATAAAATAAAAGTATGTGTAAATCTTTTATGCCAAAAATGAAAAAGAGACAAAGTAAACGAGGTAGGAGGAGCTATACACCTTCTTCGACTCCAGAAGTGACTCGTGTTAAAATGCCATTTAGAAAAAATGGAGAGATGTTTGCTCGAGTTATTGAGATACATGGTCAGGAAAGAATGGGAGTATTTTGCGAAGATGGAAAACATCGTATTGGAAGAATCCGAGGAAAAATAAAAAAGAGAGTCTGGATAAGAAAAGGAGATTTAGTCATAATCAACCCTTGGGAGTTTGAAACAGTTGTTAAGGATCAAAAAGAAAAGTGTGAGATTTCATGGAGATATTTAAAACATGAAGTTTCTTGGTTAAATCGCAATAATAAAATCCCTGAAAATTTAGATTTAAATAAGATGTTAATCTAATCTTTTTCTTTTGACCATCTAAATTTAATTTTTTTTAATTATATAACAGAATGAGTAAATACTATAAATATAAAATATTTCTTTTAAAAATTATATTAATATTCCTCAATAATATAATTTCATGCAATAAGGCTGAAAGATTCAGACAATAGATTGATTAAGAATAAATAATTTTATAAAAAAAATTAAAAAAAAAGATAAGGTTCGATAACAATCGTAAAAAGAGATTTTTACAAAATATTATTTACTTCTTATATTATATTTTTCCTTTTTGCAGATTTATAAAAATTCATAACATTAAAAGCGATAATTTCTTCTGCCTTTATTGTATGGACTAGGAGGGGCTTTTTCTGTAACGACAACATTACTCGCTTGTGGTCCTTTTTGACCCTCAACAATATCAAACTCAACTTTATCATTTTCGTTTAAAGTTTTATATTCGTCATCTTTTCCACTTAATGCTGAATAATGCACAAATACGTCGTTTCCCTCTTCAGAGTTTATAAATCCAAAGCCTTTCCGGCTATTAAACCATTTTACTGTTCCTTTTACCAATTTTAAAACCAATTTTTTAATTTTTGAAAAAGATATTACATTTCTGAAATATCTAATTATAGAAAGAAACTATGGATAATAAATTTTGACTTTTTTGGGATTTTTTTTAAAAAAATTTGTTTTAATTGATAAATAGTATTGATAATATCAACTAGGAGCCTCCAGAAAGTATTCCCTATTCATTTATTACTAATAAATACTGGGCTATTATAGTCATTAAGATATTTTTAGAATTAATTTAAATTATTAAATTAAGGAGGATAAAAACTTGGCCGATTCTAAACATTGATTATCAAAAATTACTGGTTTATGTTAAAGGTTTATTATAGATGGGAAGAAATTAACATAGAAGGAATAGGAAAAATTGATCATAATTTTAATAAATGGTAAAAGATAGAAATAAATTCATAATGAGAAATTAAGGTATTTTTAGTATAACTAATTAACTTTATATAACAGATCCTCAATAATTTCTTGAATTCTTCATGCCTAAATCTGAATTTTATAATATTGTAAAAATGGATGATATTCAAGTATCAATACCTAAAACTAGCCATTTTAGTATAGGAACATCTCCTTATTATGCACATCAACATGGTCTTGCTATTGATGTTTATCATAATTTGACTTTGGATAATTATGACGTAGTAAGTCCTGTTGCTGGAAAAATATTAAAAATAAAAAAGTTAAAAGCACCAAAACCGAAATTTTTGAAAGGAGTTGATGTTGATTATCTAATTTTAATTAGTAATCTTTCAAATTCTGATATTGTATGGAAGATGATGCATGTCAAACCTCATATTAATGTTGGTGATAAACTTGAAATAGGAGATCCAATTGGAAAAACAATTCGCAATGGTTATTTTGCTTATTGGTCCAGTCCACACTTACACTTGGAACTTAGACCATTTAACGATGCAATCCGCGCCAGAGGTGGTAGAAATTTCTCCTTAGCGATTGAAAATAGGGATAACATAGCAGAAACCATTGATAAACTGGAAATAGTCCAAATTCCAATCGAAATTCATTCTATTTTTCCAGAAATGATTCTTGCATATTTTCCAGAACATTTCTATCATAAAATTTTTCCAATATGCGGAGTTAAGGTAAGAGTAAATCATTTAAATTGCATATTAGACGGTGGAATTCCTCACTATAAAATTGGAACCATACTTTTCCAACAAGAATATAAATCTGAGACTTATCCTTCAGTATATCTAGGAACTCATAACATTGGGACTTTGCATGAGCTAGTTGGACAATTTGGCTTTTTCAAATTTGATTCAATGAAACTTTTTCTTAATAATAAGGAAATTAGAGGGATTTCTCTTTATTTAGCCAATTTTTTGCCATTAATTAAAATTATTCCATATGAAAAAAAAGAATTTTCATTTGGCAAAAAATCTATTCAGTACTTGGATATTAAATCGAATAATAGACTGTAAATTTTTTATTCATATATTATCATTAAATTCATTTATTGCTTCAAACATGGCTACTATATTTTGAGGTGGTACATCAGGTAAAATGTTATGAACAGTATTCCAAACATAGCCCCCGCCAGGAGAAAATATCTCGAGTAAATCAAGAACATGTTTTTTGACTTCTTCTGGAGATTTCCTATTGATAACATTTCGCGTATCGGCCCCGCCCCCCCAAAATGTAATGTCATCACCAAAGTTTTCTTTTAAAAATTTAGGATCCATGTCCCGAGCGTTTATTTGAACTAGATTAAGTATATCAATTCCTGTCTCAATTAAATCTGGTAATAATGGTACAATTGAGCCGCAACTATGATAAAAAATTTTCATGGTGCTGTGTTTCTTAATAAAATCACATATCTCGGTAATTCTTGGCTTAAAAATCTCTCGAAAGATTTTAGGACTAATAAAAGGCCCTTTATTTTCTCCCAAATCATCCCCTATTTTTACAATATCGATTACATCTCCCACATAACCACAAATTAACTTGAATGAATTAAGAAAAAATTCCATTAAAAAATCAAGGAATTTTTCAACTTTAGAAGTTTTACGTACTAAATCAACTAAAAATTTATCCAACCTTCTAAAAGAGCTAGCAAATTCAAAAGATGTACTTCCTAAATTAAGTGCTATTGCCTTTTTTGATTTTTGTCGTAAAGTTAGGGCATTCTGCCTCAAAATTTTCCAAAATTTTTTTTGACCGATATTACTAAATGGGGGTGTGACCTGCGCTGCCCATGGATTTTTACTAAGTATTTTTTGAAATTCTACGTAAGTTTCAGGATATCTTTCCATACAAGGATAAAAAGTTTGATCAAAAACTAATGCATCCTTTGTCATTCTTGCGATTATTATACCATCACGATGGAGAACATCAAAAGAATCATCTGGATTATGTCTTGGTTGAAACCATAACGGATATTGCATATCATATCCATTTATATGGATATCATACCAATCATCGTCCTCAGTATTAAAGGTTCTTCCTACGTCTAAAACATCGATTTTGAATAAATCTATTATATTCTTCTCTGGTTGTGCTAATTGCTGCATAAGATCATAGACTCTTGTATGTCCAGAATTAATTCCTAAATATTTTTTCAAATTAGAATATGCTATAGCAGAAATACCTGTAACTGGGAATGAACCAAGGTCAATTGGAACTCTGTCAGGTTTTTTATGGTTAATACTCGTTATTACACGTTCTCTTGAATTCATTGTTCTTTTAATATTTATTTCAAATTGTTAATCGAGACTTTCAGCACACTTTCGAATTTATCACAGATAAAGTCAGCATCATCTTCACTAATATTAAGTGGAGGTTTTATTTTGATTAAATTTCGCATTTTCAGCTTTCCTGTTCCGCTTAAATACGGCATACTAGGTCCAAAATAAATATTTTGCCTTACACCCTCATGAAGCATTTCTTCCATCAATTCAGTAAAGGGTTCTCTTGATTTCTGATCTTTTACTAACTCAATTCCTATAAACAAACCCGGACCACGAATATCACCAATAACTTCATAATCGCTTTGGATCTCTTTTATTCTTTTAGTGATTTGTTCTCCTCTTTCTTCACAATTTTCTCCAATATTAGCCTTTTCTATGACCATGATAGAAGCTAGCCCTGCTGTACAACCGATTGGTGTATTACAAAATGTTGTGTGGTCTTCTGATGGGGTAAATCTTTTCTTAATCTTTGTAGATGCTATCATTGCTCCTAAAGGGAAACCTCCTCCAATAGCTTTAGTAAAGCACATCATATCCGGAGAAACATCTATTCCTAACTCTTTCTCATATTTTTCTGTCAATGTAAAATATTTACCAGTCCTCCAAACAGCAGTCTGTGATTCATCATATATTATAAAAATGTTTTCTTCCTCGCATATTTGTCTCAGTTTTATTAGAAATTCTGGTGGAAACGGAATATGCCCTCCTGCAGCTTGCCAAGGCTCCAAAAGAACTCCTGCAAGTTTTCTAGTAGTTAAACCCATTAAGTATTCTTTTGCTAAATCAAAACACTCCAAATTGCAGTGAGGATCCTTTTTCCCATTTAAACCATTTTTATATTTCCATAAACATCGATAGCAGTATGGTTGTGGGATTCTTGTAAAAGAACCTATACCAAATGATCTAAACCTCGTTATAGAATGGAAAGGTTGAGATGCTGTTAACATAGCTAATGTGTTTCCATGGTATCCTCCTCGAAAGGTTAAGAATTGTTCTCCTCCTCTTGATGCTGTTAATGCAAGTTTTATTGCAGCTTCAATTGCTAGACTACCACCTTCATTATTTAAATGAACTCTTCCACCTTTTAATCTAGCGGGGGATAATTCGGATAATTTATTTATAAATTTAGCACGTGCGGGAGATACTACATCAGATTTTATATGAGTCAATCTTTTCATTTGTTCTGCGACAGCATAATTTACATCAGGGTTAGCAAATCCCAATGCTAATGTCCAATTCTGAGAAGTACAATCAATTATTTCTGATTGTTCCCCTGTTTTAAAATCTTTTACAACAACCCAAGGAGAACCAGGTTCTTTTGCTTCAATCAATACTTTTGGTTCATAATAGACATTCAAACAATGTTTATCAAATAAGAGTAATTCTTCTTCATTAACACCAGCAGAAATAGCACGTAATTCTTCTTTACTCACAATTTGTGGATTAAACTCGACCATATAAATCTCACCATAATATACTCATGATTAAATTTTATATGATATTTAGAAGGATTAACAATATTAAGAGATTTTGTTAAAAAAATTAGGATGTCTTGAAAAATAATTAATTATCAGTTTAAATAATAGTTAAGGGTTTTAAATTTAAAAAAAAAAAAATTTTTAGATTTTAATATTAACTTTTTTTCTTATCCTTCGAGTTGTTTTTTAAGCTTTATCAGAATAGGAATTGCTTTAGCGAGTTCCATTGCAGGAGATGTTTTAATAAACTTAAATAAGCCTGGTTTCGCCATTCTCCACACATTAGTGTCTTTAACCAATTGTTCTTCATTTTCCGCTTCTGATATTGTAATTCCCCAGAAATCTCCCGTAGATGCATACCATCCAATTTGATTAACTCCTTCAGTGGGATATAATTTTTTGCTTAAAACTTTTTGAGCTACTTCAGCTAAATCTGATGGATCAAAATCTTCATTTAATTCCCAATATGTAATAAATAACATACTATCATTTCACCTCTATTAAACTTCTTTAAAATTTAATTGGTTTTTATGGTTGTAAGTGAATTCCATAAATACCAATAAATTATATTAAAATAACAAGTAATTTAACAATTACTCAAAATTGTCAAAAATACCATAGGACATATAACCTAAGTTTAACGGATTGTTCCACCAGAATTTTCTATAATTAATGGAAGACTGAAATAAAATGTTGAACCTTTTAATCTTCCTTCAGATTCAACCCATATCTTTCCACCATGCAATTCTATTACTTTTTTTGAGATATATAACCCAAGGCCAGATCCATCGGATATAATATCAAGTCCTTGACCATACCGTTCAATTTTCCCGAATTGAGTAAACAATCTTTCTTTTTCTTCTCTTGTTATCCCAATTCCTGTATCTTTTACAGAGATTATTATGATATTATCTTTAATTTCTGACCTAATTTCAATAATTCCATCTGGAGGTGTGTATTTTATAGCATTACTTATTAAATTACTTATAACTCGATGAATTTGTTCTGGTTCAAAAGCTGTAATTAATTTATCGTGTATTTTTAAATTAATCTTCTGGTTCCTCAAATTTATTAATCCCCGCAACTCTCTTATACTCAATTTTATTAAGAAAGATAAATCTTCTTCTTTTTTTTTCAATTGGACAGCACCTGATTCTAGTTCAGCTGTATTTAATATATCCTGTATAAAACTTTCAAGCCGTTCACATCCTTGTTTTATTTCAACAATTGATGCAAGAACATAATCATCAAGTTTTTCTTTATGCACATTTAATAAAAGGTCAGAATAACCTTTAATTGAAACAAGCGATGTTTTTAGTTCATGTGAAGTTCTCCTGAGAAACTCCGATTTTAGACTATTTAATTTTATTAACTCTTGTTCAGCCTCCTTTTTTTCTGTAATATCTATAATTGTAACTAATTCTGCCAGTTTTCCTTTATAAATAATAGGCTTTGAGAATTGATCAATCAATTTTAATTTGCCTGATTTTGTGAATACTCTATAGGAATAATATGGTTTTATATTTGGATCACCTACTCGTAATTTTTTTCGATATTCTCTTAGAAATTGTAAATCTTCAGGATGGATTATCCTTAGCAAATCATCTTTTAACCAATTATCGATTTCTTGATTAGAAAATTCAAACATATGGAGCAAAGCATTGTTCACATATTCAATTTTATCATCTTGAATGATTACAATCCCCATGAATGCTTGTTCAGTGATGGTTCTAATCATTTCTTCAGATTCTTTTAATTTTTTTTCAGCTTCCTTCTGATCAGTAATATCTCTTAAAGTAGTTATAATATGGTTAACTTCACCCTCACTTTTAATCGGAATTTTTAGTGTTTTAGTAAATACATTTCGATCAAACTGTTTTGTAGCCTTTATGATGATTAGAAGCTCACCGTTTTTGAAGATTTTATCATATTCATTATAGACTTTATCATAAACTAAGAAAGGAAATGCCTCGAAAACTGTTTTACCAACTATGTCTGAATTGATATTCAATTTATTAAGCCATTCAGTTATAGTTGGATTTTTAAATACAATTCTTAAGTCTTTATCTATAACGTGCATAGGATTGCTTAAAGAATTAAGAATTGTACGATATTGTTGTTCTGATTCTCGTAGTGCATCTTCTGCTTGTTTTCATGTTGTAATATCCGTAATGACATGAACTGCTCCAGTGATCTCACTTTCATCATTAAGGACAGGACTCGCGGAAATTTCAACCCATCTTCCATTAAGCTATCTAATGGTAGCTTCTCTGTGACCAGATTGCAGCATACGTTTCACAGGACACCATTCAACCGGTCCTGAAGTACCATGTACCAATTCCCAACAAGAGTGACCAATGATTTTGCTATAACTAGATTTCCCCAAAATATCAAGAGTTGCTCTATTGCATTGGAGAATTTTATGATCTAAATCGATGAGAAAAATAGACACCCTTATAGCATCAAGAGTTGTTTGTCATAGTTTTGTATTATTTTTTAACTCCACTTCAATTTTTTCGGTAATACCTTTCAAGATATCCTTATCCCTACTTAAAAAATAATAAGAGTTATAATTTAATCAAGGTGTGAATTGTAAAAAAAAGAAATTGTATTTAACAATTTGCACTATGAATTAAAAAAAGGACTCTAGCCATAGAAATGAAAAACCTAACATATTTTAATATTAAAAAACACTTAAATTATATAGTAATGATTACGAATAAAACTGTTTTAAGAGAATTCTTAAGGAACAAATTATCCTTAGTTGACTTACTCGCAGTTTTATTATTATGAGTAAAACAAATCCTTATATTCTTTTTCTTTTAATCATTCCACGGATTTGTTCGCTTGGTGTGTCGTTTTAATTGAAAAAGAATATGAGCGGTTTATTCACTCATATAAGAAAATACATTGAAAGAGGAAAAAAAGCAAATTTTGAGGTAAAGAAAATGTATAATCCTCAAGAAATAGAAAAGAAATGGCAAGATAAATGGGAACAGGCTAAAACATTTGAAGTAAATCCAGATCCAAATAAGAAGAAAATTTTTATAACATCTCCATATCCATATGCTTCTGGTCCCTTACATATAGGCCACGGAAGGAGTTTTATAAATGGTGATGTTTTCGCTCGTTATTATAGAGCAAAAGGATATAATGTACTGTATCCTATGGCGTTTCATATTACAGGAACACCTGTTTTAGCAATCTCATCTTCTATAGAAAGAAAAGAACCAGAAACAATTGCTAGAATGAAAGAATATGTTTCATTACACACTAACGATAAAAAAAGAATACAAAAAATAATAGGAAGTTTTGTAGATCCTTGGAATATAGTAAAGTATTTTTCTAAAACAATTAAAATTGATTTTAAATCGATTGGGATGAGTTTAGACTGGAGAAGAGAATTTACTACGGGCGATAAAGTCTATAATAAATTTATTGAATGGCAATATTTTCATTTGAAAGATAAAGGGTATATTGAGAAAGGAGAATACCCCATTTTATATTGTCCTCGCGATAAAAATGCAGTTGGCGAAGATGATATTTCAAGTGGAGATGAATTAGATTTAAATATTAATGAGTTCACATGTATTAAATTTCCCTTTGAAGATGGTTTTCTTGTAACTTCAACATTAAGACCGGAAACAATATATGGAGTTACAAATATTTGGATAAAACCTGATGGAAAATATATAAAAGCTTCTGTAAATGACGAGATTTGGTATATTTCTGAGGAAGCAATTTTTTTATTGGAGAATCAGAATAAAGATATTAAAGCTTTGAAGAATTTTAAGGGAAAAGAAATAATTGGAAAGAAAGCCACCGATGTTTTTGGAATCAAAGAAATACCGATTCTGCCTGGAGATTTTGTTGATACATCTACGGCAACTGGAGTAGTATATTCTGTTCCTGCTCATGCTCCGTATGATTATGTTGCTCTTTTAGATTTACAAAAAAATAAAGATTTAATTAAAGAATTCGGTTTAGATGAGAGAGAAGTTGAATTAATATATCCTATTGAAATTATTGACTTAAAAGGGTTTAAGGATTTTCCTGCTAAAGTTTATTGTGAAAAATATAATGCTGTTTCACAATTTGACACTGAAAAATTAGATTTAGCTACAAGTGAGAACTATAAAGATGAATTTTATAATGGTATGCTTAATGAAAAATGTGGTAAATACCAAGGAATGAAAGTGAGTGATGCTGCTAAACAAGTTTCTATAGATTTAAGTGAGGAGAATAAAGCAGATAAATTGTATATCCCTGTCACTAAAAATCTTAAATGTAAATGTGGAACGGATATTATAGTTTCTATTCTTAAGGATCAATGGTTTCTTAATTTTAATGCGGGAGATTGGAAAAAGAATGCTTTTAAATGCCTTAATAATTTGAAAATAATACCTAAAAAATATAGATTAAATTTTGAAAATATTTTTAATTGGTTAGAAAAAAGACCTTGTGCTCGTAAAAGAGGGTTAGGGACCAAATTACCTTTTAATAGAGAATGGATAATAGAATCTTTAAGTGATTCTACAATATACATGGCTTTTTATACAATAATCCATAAATTAAAACAATATCAAATTAACCCAGAACAAATAATTCCAGAATTTTTCGATTATATCTACTTAGAAAAAGGTGAAGTAAAAAAGCTTTCAAAAAAGCTAAATATTGATAAAAATATCCTTAAAGAATTACAAAATGAATTTCTATATTGGTATCCAGTGGATCATCGTCATACTGCTATAATGCATATTTCTAACCATCTGAGTTTTTATATTTTTCACCATGTAGCCATTTTTCCTAAGAAGAATTGGCCAAAATTAATATCATTAATAGA
This sequence comes from uncultured archaeon, assembly GCA_964435435.1. Classification (GTDB taxonomy): domain Archaea; phylum Asgardarchaeota; class Lokiarchaeia; order Sigyniarchaeales; family SOKP01; genus Loki-b32. The sequence continues at coordinate 8,294 of CAYSZJ010000002.1, read as the reverse complement.
ACCTGTAATTATTGAAGGACAGAAAATGGGTAAATCAAAGGGGAATGTAATTTCTTTAGCAGATATTCAGAGGATTTATGGAGCTGATTTGTTCAGATTTTATATTTCACATGGAGCTGATTTTAGTGTGTACATGGATTTTCGAAAGAAAGAAATAGAATCAGTAAGAAACCATATCTCTAAATTTTATGGATTTATGTTTGATAAAATTAATCAGTTAAAAGGTATCGAAGCAAAATATGAAAATATTAAGTCTAAGTATTCAAAAGTAATTTTATCCAAAATAATTATAAAATTCCTTGAAGCAGAAAAAGCATTAGAAGAATATAATATTAGAAGGTACCTACAAATTTCATTTTATGAAATCTTTAACTTAATACAGGACTTTTTTAGAGATACTGACGATATACAAGATTCTCTTATTATGTTTAAAATTGTTTGTGATAATTGGTTAAAGATGTTATCCTTAACCATGCCACATTTATGTGAGGAGTTGTGGAAAATTGCAGGTCATGCACGTTTCATATCTACTTCAATCTGGGGAGATTTTAACAGAAAATACATTGATAATGACCTTGAACGTGAATTTGATTATATTACAAATGTTATTGAAGATATTTTAAACATAAGAAAAATCGTTAAAATTCAAAAATCAGATAAGATATTTGTCTATACTGCCCCCAAATGGAAATATAGAGTTTTGAAAACGATTGTTTCAAAGAGAGATGATTTTGAAGCTATAATGTCCGAGATAAAAAATGATAAAGATTTAATTTCTAATAAGCAATTGATTCCATATATAAAAAATCAGTTGAAAGATCGAGTATGGGAAAATGAATTACTTCAGATAGATGAGATTGATTCATTAAAACGATATAAATCATATATAGAGAAAAGATTAAATAGCACCATTGAAATTAATTCAGAATTCGATCCAAAAAAGAGATCAATTAAAGCTAAACCATTCAAACCTGCTTTGTATATTGATATTTAGTTTTTTATTGACTTATAATTTATTTTTTTCAATTATCTTTAAAATATCTAAATATTTAACTATCTCTTTAGTGTCACTTGTTCCTATGCAATAATCAAGTTGTTTGGTAAAATGATGGTTTAATAATTTTAATTCAGGGCCTGATATTATATATTTCGAGCTATCTTCAACTCTTTTGTCTAGTAATGTGTCTTTCAACGTTTCAATATTTTTATTAATGATTTGTAATGCGATCCACTCAAATACATCATGAATGTTTTCATTTGTTTTAGCTGATGTTTCCATATAATAGATACCCAATTCTTTTGCTAATTCCATTCCTTCATCTTTTGACACTACTCTTGAATCTTCAAGATCAATTTTATTCCCTGCTATAACCAAAATTAAACTTGGATAAGCAACTTTAGTAATAATATCATACCATTTTTTTACGTTCTCAAATGATTCTCTATTAGAAATATCATAAACAATAATTCCCGCTCGTGAATCTGTTAGATAATCTGACCATAATCGTTGAAATTGATTTTGCCCTGCTAAATCCCAAATCATAAATCTTACAGCTGTGTTTAGTTCTTCAAATTTACATTCTTTTTTAGAAATAAAGGTTCCAATGGTACCTTTATAATCTGCTTGAAATATTCCATGTACATATCTTTGAGCCATACTTGTTTTTCCGACTCCTTGATCACCAATTATACTCAACTTATATACATACTCAGGTGAATGGGGTTTACTCTGATAATATTCCATTTTTCGCTTAATTCTTTCCATTTCATTTTCCCGAATAATTTTAGGGATCACTGGACTAACTGGTAACTCTCCATCCATTATTCGGGCTACCTTATCTGCGGTTAGATATGTGTATGGAAAAATCTCATCAACAAGAGCTTTTGGGTGAAGAATCGACACTAGAACATGATCCATTCCAGCTTCACAAAAAATAAATCGATATTTATCAGTATCAAAAATACCAGCACCAAAAGTACCAAGATCAAAATCTTGAGTAATTTTTTTAAGTATCAATTCAGCCAAAGAACCAAAAGCTCCAACAAACTTCTTTTCATCCCATTTTACCGGAATCTCGTGTTAAAATGTCTATGACCAATCCATCTTGCCGTACTACCAAAATTGATATTAAACTTTCTCCTACCTCTTGCATATACCATTTAAATAGAGTACGTAGCTTTTCTTTATCTATATATGTAATTTTAATCATACCTCGAATTTGGATAGAACTTTCTTTTTTAGTGTAATTCTCTTGTTGTTTGTCTATAATGTAATAATATAGTTCGAATATTTGAATTCTTTTATACTATTAATACAAAAAACAAGTTTTCTTTAACACTTTAACTAACAGATAATAATTCCAAGAATGTAAAAAAAGACATTATATAATTATATTTTTTAATCTAATCCGTATACTTGTCTTGGTGCAAGATAGTTTGGAAATTTGTCCACCAAACTCAATCGAGCCAGATAACAGAGATGACATTCATCAACATACTCGTCTTCATGATCAATTTCGTATTCTTTTACTAGTTGAGCAGGTCCACCTCGAATTAATGGTCCACATATAGGGTGATCTTCTGGTTTATAATCCTTGATCAATTCAGAAAGAGGTTTTTCCCAGAAATTTCCTATACTTAAACCTTGACATATATGAGCATTACCAAACGGATCAGCATGAATTCTTCCAAGTCCGTCCAGATCCTCATAGGGACATTTAGTCATTTCTTTCCATGATCTTTTAGGCAATCCTTCAATTAAATTTTCAACAGCTCTTCCTCTAAACATAGCACCACCACCAATCACAGGCTCCCCTTTTTCTTGATCTTTATCAATTCCAGTCTTGATTTCAGGTTCTTCAATTGTTATTGAATATGAGGGTAATTTAAAGTTATCTGCTGCTTTTCTCGCAAATTTTGCTAAATTTTCCGCTCCGTCTTCAAAATGAAACGTGTTATCACTTACACTAAAATCAGAAACGCCAATTTCAGCAATGGGTTTAAGCCAAATCTCTGCATCTTCTGTACTCGTTGCCCAATATGAATTAGTTACAATCCCATTCTTAAATCCCATATCTTTAGCCATTTTCATTCCTTCAAGCATAATGGGGTAGAAAAGAAAAGCTTCTCCTCCTTCCCAATAGATCCATTCTACTGTTCCTATTTTTTTTGCTTCACCCAATACTTCTTTAATTTGAGCTAATTTAAATGTTCCTTTTGAATTTGGGCTACAATATAAGAAACAGTGGTCACATGTATAATTACAAGCATAAGTCAAGAGAAAATGGATTCCTTTTAACATTTTATTTTACCTAAAAATCTGAAATTTAATATAAAATAATTTAAAATCTATGTATATACTTATCAGAATTTCAAATAAAATTAATTAATAAAATTTCATTTGGTTCTATAAATTAATTAAAAAGTGAAAATTTATGGCAGAACCAGTAAGTATGTATGAAAAGTATTTCAAAGATCCAAAACGGGAACCTGTATTGATAGATCATGTGAGAACTCCAATGGGTAAGAGAAGAGGGAGTGTTGGTCTTCATAGAGGTGATGATTTGGTAGTATACTGCTATGAAACAATTCTAAATAGAATAGATATAGATCAAAATCTAATTGGTGATTCTATTGTTTCTTGCAATAGTCAAATTGGTGATTGTGCTTTAGATATTGGAAGAACAGTCGCTCTAGCAGCACATTTACCTGTAAGTGTTCCAGGAATGTCTATAAATCGACAATGTGCAAGTGGTGCCCAAGCAGTATTATCTGCGTGGCAAGCAATTGCTTCAGGAATACATGATTGCGTTATTTGTGGGGGTGTTGAAGTGCAAAATCGATATGAAATTATGGCTGATTGTTATATATTTGATAAAGAACAAAATAAACCAGTTATGATAGCGCCTAATGCTAAAATAATGACACATCCTTTTGTAGCAGAACAATTAAAAGCTCATAAAACTTCTTTTGCTGGACAAATTAATTCGGCTCATGTTATGGGACAACATTGGATGAAAAAATCGGGATTAAGTCTTGAAGAATTTAGAAATGAGATGGATTCTCTCTCATTTTATTCTCATCAGAAAGCTTGTTCAACTTGGGAGGAGAGAGGAAAAGAAATAGAACCAATTTGGTGTCCTAAACTTGATGAGAATGGAAAACCTATGTTGGATGAGAATAATCAAGTTTCTAAAGATCCAAGTTTATCCGTTCTAGCAGAAAAAGATGAAACTCCAAGACCAGCAACATCTATGGAAAAATTATCAAGCTTAAGAACTATAATTGGCAGAAAAAGTAAAGCGTTTTTAACAGCGGGTAACAGTTGTCCGGTAAGTGATGGTGCTGCAGCGCAATTATGGATGACACGAGAACTTGCTGAGGAATATGGTTTTAAGATTCGAGCAACAATAATAGATTATGCTGTAGTTGGCACTGATCCAATTTTAATGCTTACAGGGCCAATTGAATCTATCCCGAAAGTTTTAGAGAGAGCAAACATATCATTAGATAATATGGACTTCATAGAAATAAATGAAGCATTTAGCCCAGTTGTTTATGCATCTTGTTATGAGTTAGGTTTAGATTGGAAAGATCCGCGTTTTAATCCTTGGGGTGGAGCTATTGCATTAGGTCATCCAACTGGCATGACAGGTTGTAGATTAATTGGAACTAATCTCTCACAATTAGAACAATCGAGAAAAGAATTCGCTATTTCTTCAATGTGCGTGGGTCTGGGAATGGGTGCTGCCACAATTATAAGGAATGAGCATCCAAAATAAAATGAATTATTTTTTTCTATTTTTTTTTCTAAATCAATTAAATTAATTAAGTTTAAAGCGTATTTTTATAATTAATTCTCTTAAAAAATCAAAAGGTTAGAGTTATGAGTATAAAATTTTCAGAAGAACAAGAATTAATTCGTCAAAGTGTGAGAGAGTTTGCCCAAAAGAAAATTGCTCCAATAGCACTTGAAATGGAAAAGGCAAAAACCATTCCTGATGATGTTGTTAAAGGGATGGCAGAATTAGGTTTGCTTGCTTGTACAGCAGATCCTACTTATGGAGGTTCTGGATTAAATGCGGTAACAGCTGGCGTTATAGCAGAAGAATTAGCGAAAGCAGACTGCACAGGATCTACTTGTGTGTTTTATCTAGTTCAAGCAGCATGGGGTTTTCTCTTAAATAAATATGGAACAGAAGAAGCAAAAAAAGAAGTATTTCCTAAAGTAACTAAAGGAGAATGGTTTCTTGGAATAGCGACTACGGAAAGCGATGGAGGAACTGATGTTGTAGGTGGAAAAACAAATATAAAAAAAGAAGGTGATAACTTTATAGTAAATGGAGAAAAAATGTATATCAGTGGTGTTCGAGAAGCTGCAACAAAAGGAGGTGGTCATATCACTATTGCTCATCAAACGCCTGAGGCAGGATCAAGAGGTATGAGTGTGTTTTATTTACCCCTCACAGCTGAAGGGATTACTCCTACATACATCGAAGATTTAGGTCGAGAAGGCATTTCTTGTGGTGGTTTTTCTATAGACAATGTAAAAATTCCAAAACACTATATTCTTGGTGAAGAAAACAAGGGTTTCTATATAATTCATGAAGGATATGAATATGCAAGGGCTTTGATTGCCGTTATTTGTGCTGCTGCCGGTTTGAAGTCATTAGAAAATGGAATGAATTATGTTAAGCAAAGGATGGTATTTGGAAGACAATTAGCAAAATTTCAAGAGATTAATTTCAGATTAGCAGAACATTATACTAAGTTAATGATGTTAAAAGATCTAGGCTATCAAGCTCTGATGACTATAGATTTAGAACAACAAGGGAAAGGAAATAGATTTGAAACCAGCAAAATCGTAGCTATGGCAAAAATGTTCTGCTCAGATTGGGCTTGTGAAGCTATTTTAACCGTGTGTCAATGGCAAGGAGCTTTTGGTTATTCTAAAGAATGCCCAGATCAAGCAGCTTGGAGAGCGGTTAGGTCTTTTGCTCTTGCTGAAGGCTCACGTGAAGTTATGAAGATGATTGTAGCAAGAGAACTTCTTGGTAAGGAACTAATATCCTATAAATAATTTTATTTAATAATTTTTTTTCTTCATTATAGAAATTAAATTAACTTTCTGAAGAATTGAATAATTAAAAATTCATTTACAATATAATCATGAAGAGATAGTCTTATTAAAACCTCGATATTTTCCAATGAGCCTTTAAAATAAATAAATTAAATTAGTTTATTAAAGAAAAAAGAAAAATTAACATTAAATCTCAAAAGCTTTTCTCATTAAGTAAATATGCCATCGGTAGACTAAATCTTTTTCTGTATGTGGGCCCGTAAACAAACTTCCATCTATGAGCCTCCAAAATTGATTGGAAAAAATCTTAGCATTCTCAAGAAACCTCTCTACAACAGAAGGAAAATGAGCCTCCAGTACGCCTTCAAAAGGATTATTTCCTTTCTTCAATTCGTCTTTAAATGTCAGAATTTTGGAATTCATATCAAATAACCTTTCATCAAAACATTTACCGTCTGTCGTATAAGCGAAAACTACTTCCCATGCCTCAAGCAAAGATACTGTGTGAGTATAACCTCTATGTGTAAATGTAAATTTTAATGTATTTGGAAATATCCTCTTAAAATCATCTAAAGTAATCCATTGATTAATACCTGAATGAGAATATAACGCACTAATATCTCCATATAAACCAAGAGCATGATTGTCAACTATAGACTCATCTCTAGTAATTCCTGTCTACAATAAACGCCATATCCCATATTTAAGAATACTTTGCTGAATCTCACTCATAGATTCATATACATCATGGAGACTATATTGCTTCATTGTGAGAATTTGATCATACAACGCCAGTGACATCTTATTCTTAGAGGGATGATGAGTTGCATACTTAAATTGGGGATTATTATTATCAAAAGCCGTATTTGGGATTGCAATTCCAGAAATAAAATCGGTACCAAAATAACCTAAGAGATTCATTGTCACCATAAAGCCTCTATATAAAGCATCATCCCCAAACCCATATGCGTAGCCTGGTCGATGACCTGATGGAATAAACAAATTCTCAAACCAAGATTTAGTCGATTCATCCGATTTCAACCAAATTTCAATATGTTCTTGTCTTAATTGTGAATAATGAAGCAACTTCGCTTTTGCATCCACATAATTCTTTAATTTCTCGTTAGTATATGATAAATCTATATTAGAAGTTATATATAAAGAAGAAATCGATGAAGCTTCCTCAGTTATAAATCCATCTAACTTTTTAGAGAAATGTATTACACCTAAATCACTTATCATACCCGAAAGAGTAATATGGTCTGTATAAAAACTCTTTCCGCACTCAAAAACTTCAGAAAACTTACTATATGATATAAAATGGGAATTCTCATGGTAACTCGCAGCTTTCCAAAGAGCTCTTATAGCTTCAAGTTGTGAATCTCTTAATTCTTTGGACTGATAAGTCACACCGACTGCCTGATAATTATAAATGTCGAATTCTTGAATAAACTCCTCTATTACCCTCTTTACATGCTTCTTTAATTTCATAAGGGCTTCAGAATTTATTTCTTCTTCTAGACCAACTTTTTCAAAGTCATCAATTTTTAAAGAAGAAACACGTGATAATAAACAATCAATAAAAGCAAGAGAGTTCCATCCTGGATTATCAAAGTAAACAGCATGTAAATAAGAGTTAGTATTATCAGTATAAGAAGGGTGATTAAAAAGAAGGAAGTCTAAATCACCCTTCCTATCAATCATTTTTAAAACTTCAGTATCGGGACAATCAATTATTCTCTCAAGTAGCTCTCTCTTAGCCGCATAATCCGGTGAATTTGCTGGGGTAAATTTATCCAATAAATTCTTATTCTTGAGCTTATTGTTAATAACACTTGCTATATCACTAAATATGAAAATAACTTTAGGGTTTAAATGATAAAGCCCCTTACAATTAAATTCCTTTATGACCTTATCCTTAAGATCTAGCCAGAGGTCCAAATGAGGGTATTTATTAGGTTTCTTTAAATCAGTAAAATGAGGATCAAAGCTGAAATAACTCTTAAAATCCTTCTGACTAAAAGAGGTCAGGATAGGAGTCTCCCCATTCTCTTGGAGTATTTTACTTGCTTCAAAAACAACCTTTATGAGCTTATAAAATGAAGATTTCAATTGTGTATAAATAAGAGGGGCACTCTAGCTGTGGGTGAGGTTTTTAATACACATGGAAAAGCTAATCAGCCAGTTACTGATCCTCTGTTACCTTCACATCTTA
>CAYSZJ010000001.1:0-115236 GCA_964435435.1 uncultured archaeon | reverse complement strand
TTTATTTGCCAAGTTAATCTTTCTATTACAAATAGACAACATTTATTTTAATTAAGATGAAAAATCATTTTAATAACAAAAAAACGAATTCAGAGGAATGAATAAAACATGCCATGGGAAGAAGTAAAAAACATCTTAAGACCGGATTTTGTAAATGATGTACATATGGGTGTAATGGAAGTAGATAAAACTAAATGTACCAAGTGCGGATTATGTATGCAAAATTGCCCATTCCTATGTTGGAAAGAAGATAAAGATGATTTTCCTATATTTAAAGAAGAATATGCATGCTTTAGCTGTTTTAACTGCACTATTCCATGCCCTGGAGATGCAGTAAAAATTATTGAAACTTATCACGCACATGATGGTTTTTGGAAAACTTATCCCTATCCTTTACCTGTTAAAATGCCTCTTGAGCCTAGAGATGCTGAAGGAAACCCAACTGAATGGAATGCTGTTGAAAAGTTAATATTGGAACGTAGAAGTGTTAGAAACTTTAAAAATAAATCCGTTCCTGAATCTTTAATTCAAAGAGTTCTAGAAGCTGGCAGATTCGCTCCAAGTGCAGGTAATTGTCAACCTTGGAAATTTTTTGTTATAACTAATAAAGCAATAATAAAAGAAATAGAACAAACGACTACTCGTAACACAACATACACATATAATATGTATAGAAATGATGAAGAAGTAAAGAAATTAGAACCATGGATTAGAGAGGGTGTAGGAGTTTTTGATCCACGGCTTGCTTTGGGTGGTATGGCAATGATTGCAAAACCAGAGATGGGAAGAACTCCCTCTTTTAATGCGCCTGTTGTAATATTATTAGCTGCTGATGAAAGAGCCATTTCAGGTCCACAAATCAATATTGGAATTTGTGGGCAAAATATGAATTTAGTAGCTAATTCTCTAGGAATAAAAGCTCTTTGGAATGGTTTCATGGGAGGTGTAGTTAATAATATAGAATCGTTAAAGGAAAGACTAGGTATTAAACCTCCTTGGACAGTAATCACCGCGTTATGTTTAGGTTATCCCAAATTTAAGCAAGAAGGAATGGTTCCCAGGGTATATAGACCGGTAACTTGGTTTAGAGAAGGAAAAGATGAAATAGAAATACAAAAATAAATTTAAAGATTTTTCGATTATAGCAATGGGTACTTAAAGATGTACATATAAAGTATTAAATTATTAGACCTGATGGTTCTTTATCACAAGGATTTGGAGAACTAAGCCTTTTAAAAATCCCTATGAATAATACTATACAATTCGAACGTTTTGGGTTTGGAAATCCTATTGAATTAAAAGGGGATTGTCTCTTCTGTTATTTTACTCATTAAATCTTTTGAAATATTGTATTGCAAATAACTCATCAAAATATTATGATAATTATAGTTCTTATGAAAAAATTTTAATAATTAACGATAAAATTATAACTGTATAAGAATAAAAATATCTTATAAAATTATTTAATAAGATACTGAAGTCGATGCCTCATCTACCATGTAAAAAGTGCGGTAGTTGTTTACCGTTGGTTAAAGGATCTGCTATTCAGTGTCCTTATTGTGGGTCAAAAACTTTTTATAAGGAATCAGTTTACTCTTTTAAATATTATATTTCAGAGATTTTAAATCTCACTATAATAAAACAGAAAAAGAAAATTGATGATAGAGAGCTTGAGAGAAGAAAACTACTTATTAAATCATATTTTCATAAGATAAATACTAAATTCTATGATTATAGGCATTTAGTAATTACAAAATTAGACGAAATAAATCTTGATTTGGTAAAATTATTAAATTTAATTCGAGAAGCAGGTAATTTTGATATTATTATCGAAGAATTTCTTTTAAACCATTTACCAGAAGGTAATGGAAAAATCAAATTTCAAGAAATTAGAGACTTATCTTATCTTATTAATAAATCCCTATTGGGACTATATTATAGCTATTTAGCTAAAGAAATTACGCAAATTAAACATTGTTGTAAATTCTATCATTATGCTGAACGAAATTATCAGAATATTGTAGATTATTGTAATATCACAAAATTTGAAAATAACGCTTCATCCCTCTGTAAAAAGAAAGAAATTTATTCTATCCTTGTCAAATTTGTGTCTATTCTAAGAAATATCTTAAATAAAAATCCAAGTTATTACTCTGAGAAATTAGAAGATCTACTTGTACGTCTAGGAAGATTTAAAGAAGGAGATATTCAAGCATATAATTTATATACACAAATCGATCATATATATCAATTAGAAAGAGATACCTCTGTATTATTGGAAAAAGTAAGAATAGATAATCCGTTTTCAATAACAGAACCAGTAAATGAAAATTTGATACATAATATGGAAGAGGATATTAATAAATTAAATCATGTAAGAAATTGGATTAAAGACATATCTGATAAATTTTATATTTATCAAAAAAATCTTCTAAAATTACATTCTGGAAGGTTAGTTAAATATTTAGAATCTTATCGTGAAGAATTTTTAAGTTATAAAAACAAGAATGCTGAGAAGATTGATGATTTATTAGGAACTATGGTAAATAAAGCATTAGATACTTATAATTCAGAAATTATTGAAGCTTTAGATATTTTAAGTTATTTTATGCAGAAAAACATTTATAATAAAGAAGTTATAGAAAGATTTGAAATTGAGCATGATGATTTTATCAAAATGGAGGAGTTACTCAAAAATTTTATTAATAATTTGTTTAAAAAACCACTTCTCAGAAATATTGAATCTGAATATTATAAAAAACTAATTTCTCTAATTTCAGGCAAACGCACTGAATTTGATAAATATATCTTAAAATATGTTGATCGTTTACTAAAAAATTTTGAAGAAATTAGAAATAAGAAAGTGTTGTCCTTAGAAGAACAACGTAATCAGTTTAGATTAGAGATTAAACCTAATCTTCAGAAACTAATTAATTTAAGTTTTACTTTAAATGAAGAAAATTTACCATATCCGCTTTTCATAGATATAAGTTTTGAAAACAAAAAATTGAAAGTAGATTACCCAGAAATCGTTACTCTTACAATAGAAAATCCAAATTTAACAGATATAAAGGATATAAAAATATATTTCTTTATGCCAGACTCTTTTCAATCTAAATTAAAATTTACAAATATTAAAAGATTAAAAGCCAATGAAACGAGAAAAATAAAAACTAGAATCATACCAAGAGAACGGGGAACATTTTTATCTATGGTTATGATGGAATATCAGCATACTAACAAAACATTTTGGATGCCTTCAATTAAATTTGAATTAGAAGTTGAAAATATTAAGAGATATGCATATCATCCTATAAATAAAGCCAGTTATGAGTATGTACTTGAGGCTAACCATAGGTTAAAATTTATTAGAAGTTTTATTTAAGAATTATATCCTAAAATTACTAATTCAAATTTTTATTTAATATAAAAAGTAAAATTTTTAGTAGTTTAATTTCTTCCTCTAATTTAACAATGAACGACAAAGAAATTCAAAAAAAATCTAATGATCAAGAAACCACTAACTCCGCTTGGATATTTTGTCCTATTTGTGGGACTAAGCTTCCACAAGTTCAAAACATTAAATTTTGTGTAAAGTGTGGTACAAATATCGACTTTATCAGAGAACACAAACAATTACCACCTAGTCAAATAATTAATCCTTATAAGATCACAACCGCACAACCTCAATATCCTCCTTCGTTTATTGATTATGGACCTGCAAAAATATCAGATGAAACTATTCTCAATACTAAAGATCGTAAATTGTGGAGTACACTTACATCTATTGGATTACCTTTAGGAGCGTTTCTTGCATTAGAATTATTATTAGCAGGGCTATTTACAGTAATAATATTTTTTACTTATGATTTAGATATACTCTATGATCTAATCTCTAATTCTTATTTTACTATACTAATTTCTCTTTTTGAATTAGTTTTTATTATTTTTCCAGCGTTATATGCTGGAAAATATCTTCAAAATCCAACTATAAAAAATAGATTTACTTTATTGGGATTTACCTCAAAAGGTTTTGAGAGGAAAAAGATTATTAAAGAGATTTTAATAGGGCTAAGTTTTGCGGTAATTGGATATATTGTTGTAATATCTGTGTCGATACTTATTGAAGTTATTTTAGAACTAGGTCTAGGAATCGAAATAGTAACTGATGATAGTAGTATAGAGGGGTCTATAATTCCCTCTGATATTTTAAGTTTAATCCTCTTTGTTGTAGTTATGATATTAATTGTGGGAACATCTGAGGAGATTCTATTTAGAGGGTTTATGCAAAAAGGATTAGTACGGAATTTGGGAAATAAATGGGGAATAATCATAACTGCCTTTATCTTTTCAATAATTCACTTAATTGGAATCTTTCTCATAATAGAATCACCTGTAATTATTTTTATATCTTTTCTTATATCTTTTCTACCTTACTTTGCAATTTCCTTAATTTTAGGATGGCTGTTTTATTGGAGAGATGAAAATTTGATTGCAAATATGATTTGTCATGGTGTTTATAATGCTTTAACAATTATTTTAGCCTATATTTTTATAGGAGCATTTTAAATTTAAAACTATTATTAAGGGTAAATATGAACTTATTACATAAATTTGAATTGTTAGCTAAAGGAAAGGATATAAAAATTGGAATAGGATTGGGAGAATCGGATTTTCATAACCAAAAAATCCTGAAAGCGAGCAAGACTTTTTTAAAGGAGTTTAAGTCAGAAATTTTAATTTTCGGTAATAAAACATCTTTAAATACCATAAATAATCAGGTATCTACTAAAAAAGGTCAATCAAATTTTAGATTAATCGATTGTGAAAATCCGGAGGAGCGTATAAATGAATTCTTGAGCAACAACTCGATTCAAGCTATTGTTAGAGGTTCATTAAGTTCAAGTAAATTTATAAAAAATCTTAAAAAATCGTTAAATATCACGGAGATAAATAGGCTAGCATTATTGGAAACAATCAAAGGACACCAATTTTTTTATGGTCCAGTTGGTGTTGATGAATGCAACACATTCGAAAAGAAAAGATTATTCGTAGAGAAAGTATTAAAAGAATTTGAATCGCTTGATATAACTCCTAATATTAGTATTTTAAGTGGTGGTAGGGAAAGTGATATCGGCAGAGATGATAAAGTAGATGAAACGATTAAAGATGCTGAGAACTTAGTTATGATATTAAAAAAGAGCTATCCCGGATTAAGCATTTCCCATGATGAAATATTAATAGAAAATGCCATTGAAAAGAAATCGAATTTAATTATTGCTCCTGATGGTGTTTCAGGTAATCTAATATATCGCACACTAGTCCATTTAGGAGGTGGAAAAGCCTATGGTGCGATTTATATGGGGATTGAAAAGACTATAATAGACACTTCTAGAGTTGGTGAATTTTCTGAAATTTATGGTGCTTTATTACTAGCACTTGCTTTATCAAGATAATTTATTTTCTTAATCCTTGTTAACAATTACTTTAGTAAAGAATTTTTTATCTTGTTGATTAATCTTTAGCATATTGCCTATAATTGTAAATTTACCTGTCAATTTAACATCTTTATGAGAGAATAAATCCTCTCTAAGCTCTAATAGTCTTGAGCTATGATTTGAATGCATACTACCAATATACACATCAATTGTTCCTGGTTCTACTATAAAATCCATGTTTTCATTATAGAATCCAAGTTGTTTCATAGAAATTATAAATCTAATCGTTACGCTTTCATCGGGATCTAGAGTAATTCGTTTGAACCCAAATAATTCTTCCACTGGACGCGTAATATTGGCTTCACGATCATGTAAATATAATTGTACTACTTCGTCACCACTAATTTTACCAGCATTTTTAAGTTTTAATGAAATCTCAACTGCCCCATTAATATCTACTTCTGATTGGTTAATTTCTAGATTACTATATTCAAAATGAGTATAACTTAACCCAAATCCAAAAGGAAATAATGGTTCTGTATTTTCTTCCACGTAATTCCATGTCCAGACAGAGAGATTACCTGTAGGTTTATGATTATGAAAAACGGGGATCTGACCTGTATTTCGCGGGATTGATATAGGTAATTTTCCTCCAGGATTAAAATCACCGAATAATACATTAGCAACAGCATATGCTCCCTCTTCCCCCGGTAACCAAGCTTCTATGATCGCATGGATATTATCTTTTTCCCAAGGAATTGATAATGGACGTCCGTTTATTAGAATTAAAATTATAGGTGTTCCTGTAGAATAGATTTCACGAATTAAATCTTCTTGGACTCCAGGTAAAGTTAATCTATTACGATCTCGAGCTTCCCCGCTTGTACAATCTTTTATCGTTCCAGATTTTCCCCCCATAACAAGGACGGCAACATCAGATTTTTTAGCAATTTCTATGGCATTCTTAAAATCACTTCTATCATCTCCAAGAATTTTACATCCTTCAGTGAAATAGACATTAGTAGTCTCAGAAACTTTTTGTTTAATTACTTCCAAAATACTATTAATTCCATATGTTTTTCGAGTAAACGAGTCTTTATCTTTACTTTCAATTATTTCTTTAAAAAATGCAGCTGTTTCTTCATCAAGGTCACGAGTTCCTGTAGCATTTGTAGCTGAAGCTTCAAATTGGCTTATAAAAGTATAATCACCCAATAAATTGCGAACACTATTAGCATTTGGGCCAATAACTGCTACATTTTTAAGATTTTTCTTAAGAGGTAAAAGTTTATTCTCATTCTTTAATAAAACTATAGATTTTTGAGCAATCTTTCTTGCAAGTTCTTTTGTTTTTCGGTTTGAAAATACATCGGTTATTTTTTCAGCTTTTTCTTCTACATATGGATTTTCAAATAAACCAAGTTCGAACTTTTTTCTTAGAATACGCCCAACTGAATGATTTACCAACTCTTCACTAACTTTACTATTCTTAACAGCTCGTATAAAACCGTTTCCATATCCCGCGGTTCTAGGTAATTCAATATCTAAACCTGCATTGATCGCGAGGATAGCTGCTTGAGTAGGATTAGAAGCTACTCGATGTAACCTACAAGCAAGTTCGATTGTTACATAATCTGATACGACAATTCCGGTGAACCCCCATTTATTTCTTAAAAGATCTGTTAATAATTTATGAGAAATACCACATGGAATGCCATCAATTTCATGATATGCATTCATTACTGAACCCATATTAGATTCAATAATAGCAACCTCAAATGGTTTTGAAAATATTTCTAATAATTCTCGCTCAGGTATAAAAGCAGGAGCCCAGTTTCTACCTCCCTGTGATAATCCATACCCTACAAAATGCTTACCAGTGGCTATTATTCCTGTTTTTAAGGAGTCTCCCTGTAATCCCTTTACATACGCAGCTCCCATTCGAGATACAAGATAGGGATCTTCTCCAAAAGTTTCTTCTGTTCGTCCCCATCTAGGATCACGCGCAATGTCAAGAACAGGAGAGAGACCCTGATGAGCACCAACTATTCTCATCTCTTTTTTAATCTCGTTTGTCATCGCTTCCACTAAATCAGGATCCCATGTAGACGCTACTCCAATAATCTGAGGAAAAATTGTTCCATTTCTAGCACAATAGCCACTTAAACATTCCTCATGAACAATCGCTGGAATACCAAGACGAGTTTCCTCCTTTAAGAATTTTTGTATTTCATTAGCTATTTTTACTGATTCTTGAGGTTTTATATTCAAAATTCCACCTATTCTTGAAATTTGCCCAATTCCATGGCGAATTTTTTTCTTCATCTTCTCTAAAGACAATTTATTTGATTCCATCAGATCGCTTGGGTAAAAAGACCCAAGTTGAGCTACTTTTTCTTTAATGTTCATTCTCGAAATTAAATCTTTAACTCTTCTTTCAATAGATTGAGTAGGATCTAAATAAATTGGATTTACTCTTTTTTCTTCTGAATTCATATCATCTCAACTTATAATAAATCTCCTAACTTCCTTTATAGTATAAATAGTCTCTAGTTTAAAAAAATTCAGAGAAAAAATTCCAGAAATGAAACTAATAAAACATCCACTTCTATTATGTATTATTAAATTCTTTAAGGAGTGTTGAAAAATCCTTCTCTTCGTCTGAAGCATTTAAAAAAGCAAGAATTTCATATAATTCTTGGATATTTTTTACTCATGGAACAGTAGTTGAGACGCCAGTTTGAGAAAGGGTATAATTCAAGCATTGTATTGGAGTAATACTTTTGGGTATCTTCTTTTTCAAACTAATCCCACCAGTTTGATATTTCGCGATAGTTACCGTCCTATTTGTTTGAAGAAGTTTTCCTCCAGCAAAAGGTTTAATAGCTACTAGTCCTATTTTATTTTTTACACATGCTTTTAAAAAGTCTTCTCTTTCGGATATAGCATTATTCGCAATATTAATTTGGTGCATTATTACATCAAAATGCCCACTCTTAGCTGCTTTTAATCCTATAGAATTACTATGAGTACTTATCCCGATAAATTTTGCCTTTCCTTCTTTTTGTAGCTTTTTTGCTAAATCCAATAATCCTCCCATAGCTATTAATGAGTCATATTCTTTTTCTTTAACGAACTGTAAATTAATAATATCTATGTGATCTCTTTTTAATAAAGTCAATGTATTTAATATCGTCTTTTCACAGTCTTTGATATTTCGAGTTCTTCGAACTTTTCCATCATATTCTACTGACCCTAAATGACACGCGATTTTCACCTCATCTCTATTGCCTTTAATCGCTGCACTAATGTTCTCAATATAATTAGACACATTGAAAACTAGATCAAAATAATTTATTCCATTTTTAATTGCCTCTTGAATTACAGAAATAACAGTTTCACGAGGTTGACGATATAAATATTCGGTTCCTAAACCAATCTCACTAACCTTTAAACCAGTTGTCCCTAATACACGTAACTTCATGTTTAATATTAACTTATAGTTTATTCTTAAATTATTGTTGCATTAAAATTATATTCTAAATAATATTTAAAAAGCGACGCAGTATAAAGAATTTTTATAAAAGAAAATAGAAAAAATAATTTTTATAGAATTAGCTTATTGCTCCTAGAAATGTAGCAAGAAGTACAATTATACCCCCTATTAAGCTTGCAAAGACTATTAAAAGTATTCCTAAAATCCCTATAAAAACAGGTGCATAATGTATTGGTTTTATTCCTAATCCAATAGCTAAAATGGAGAATACTAATGCTAAAATGCCACCTACTAGGCCAAATCCATAGGGTAAATAATCTATTCCTATTATTTCGACTATGGCTTCAATTAAAGCAATAATACCTCCAATTATAGCCATAATTCGCATTGTTTTATCTGTTTCCTGCACTTCACCCATAGTAATTCACTAACTATTTTTTTATCAATTATTAATTAAAAAGAAGATCAACAACACTTAAAAACTTATAAAAATTAGTAGATGTTTATTTTAATATCTATTTAATATCATTAAATTATGTCTTCAGAACAATTTCAATTATTAATCAAATCAATGAAATCAGGTGATTTATCAAAATTCAAAGAATTAATTAGTGAGTGTACGGAAAAAAAAGCTTTAAATTTGTCTGAATCCATAAATTATGAAAAATATAAATATAGAATCGAAAAATCTTATTATTTAGCTCTCTCTAAATTCCTTGTCTCATTGAGATTCGAAGACTTTAGTCAGTTATTTAAGTATTCTGATAAATTAGGGATTTTTATAGACGTTAAAAAAATCCCTAGCCGATTTCAAATTATCTGTGATTTACATTTAGATGGTATTCAAAGAGGGCTAATAGGTAGGATCTTTGATATTATTAGATTTTTTAATAAATATAATTTATTTGAAAGAAATTTTACTAAAGCGGATTTAGAGATTCTCAAAGAGATAAAAAAAGATAAAATGCTTCTTGCGAATTTAAAGGACTTATTTGGAAAACTATCGAACTCATTAATTTTTTATGCTTGCAAAGTAATACCATATGATCTTTATTTAATGTACGTGGAAAGAATTAATTATTTATTAAACACCGCAGAGAGACCCGAATTAAGAGCTACATTCAACCTAAATTTTTTAAAACGATGGACTGATCGCTACTCCATATATGGCTTAAGTGTAGAAAACTTAGGAGATTCTATAAGCTTTATTAAATATTGCAAAAAACAGTATGAATTAAATAAAAATAGAGCAACAATTAAAAATGTACAGCTACTAAAAATTAAGTATCGCAACAGAATACACCTAGTTTCAATTAATAATCTATTAAAAAATTATGACAAAATATTAGAGAATAAAGAAAATTACAATTTTTATAGTCTTTCGATGGTTTTATTAGGAGGACTTGGCCCCCAAGGGCATGGCTTTACTTATTCAACTCCCCGAGGAGAATTAATAGAAATATGCAGTGATATAAAAGAAAATGAAGCAATAATCATAAAATACAAACAATTTTTGAAGGAACGATTTCTCTCGAAAATGAATAAAGAATTACATAAAAAGGGTATTGATGAGATCACAATACAAAAATTACAAGAATATCTCTCGGATGTCATAAATGATAAACAAAAAATTAGTTTTTTTAACAAAGATGAAATTGTTGTTCATATTTACAATTTTTTGAGTAAATCCCCGGAAAGATCCTACAAAAATGATTCAGAACTCCTTGATTTAATAAGGGAAATCTCAGATACGATAAAAATAATCCTTAGACCTATATATATGATTGATCAATTTATATGTAGAATGAATTTAGTTGATGAAAACATACTCAAATCAGAAGAAATTGCAAAATTAACAAGTTTGGGGGAAAAGTCCCATTACGACGTTTTAAGAGAAAGATTTTTCTTTCAAAATGAAATTTATTGGTTTTTCAAGGATTATTCCAATGAAATAAATGCCCTTGAGAAAAAATTTTTATCAATTTAAAATTTAAAGATAAAAAATTAAATGGGAGAGGGGGGATTTGAACCTCTGATTAAATGGATTCTGTAGCCCACTCAAATTAATTATTAAAAAAATTGTCCCACTGATGTCATTTATATGTTTTAGAAAATTTTCAGAGTTTAAAAAAACATATTTCTAAATTGTGTTAATGCCAGAATATCGAAATGGAGATGTATTGAGAGTTATTCGGATGTAAATGTTAGAGATGTACCAATAAAATATCTTGACATACATGATTTTTATAAAAAAATTAATAAGAACAAAAATAAAAATACAATGAGATTGTATAATAATCCAGAAAGACAAGAAAGAGAATGTGGTAAATGTCATCAAATTAAACCTTATACCGAGTTTAAAAATAGGTCTGATTTCCCTCATATTAAACGTTCAATATGCAAAAAATGTAATATTAAACTGGAAGCACATCGACTACAAATGATGAGTTGGATAAATAAAATTCATGCTATTAGATTTGTTACAAATGATTTAAACAAATGTCAAATCTGTAATAATATTGGAATTGAAAATCTTCCTATGTTCGATTTTCATCATCCTGATCCTGAATTATCAACAAACTCTGCGAGAGAAAAAGGTTTTTGGAAAACTGTACGTTATAAATCTTGGTCTATAATCAGAAATGAATTAATACGACAAAAAGTAATCGTTATCTGTAGAAATTGCCATGCAAAAATAAACGCAACTTTTTTTAATCAGAACAAAGATCTAATATTAGAAATTGACAATCCAAAAATGATTACATCAACTCTATTTTCTATTAAGTACATGAGAGATAGTATCAAGGCTCATATAAAAAAAAAGCTAATTCTCTTAGATTTATGGGATGGAGAATGCACTAAGTGTGGTTTTTGTATAACAATATTTAATATTGACAATTTACCAGCTTTATCAATTCATCATCAAACACAAAATTTAAAACAAGCTAAACTCGCATTTTTTCATATATTAATGTCATATGCTGATCTTGAAAGAATTAAATCTATATTAATTAATGAAGATTGTACATGTTTATGTAGTAATTGTCATATTATAGAACAATCATATATCTTTATTGAACAAAAAAAGCAGATATTTTTCAAATATAAAGAGAAATATCGATAATATCTAATGGGAGAGGAGGGATTCGAACCCCCGACCACTTGGCCCCCAGCCAAATCAACTTGATTGGTTAAACCCCAATTAATGTATCATACCAATCTAGACTACCCTCCCTTTTAGAAAGGTGTGTTTCTCGTAAAAGGTAATTGTGTTTAAGAGTTCTAAATAGAATCTGTATTATTAAGAATCATAAATTCTATTTATTTTTAATTATGATTAGAAAAAATGATTATAGTTCAATAATTTATTCTAATAATTTTTAAATTGTTTTGAGAGTTTTTTTTTATTAAATTCTATTTTATATTTTTCTTTATCAATTAAAATCATGCGTTCTAGAAAACCATTCATTATTTTTTGGCCTCAATATTTCGATGCGAAAAGAAGTCGAAGTAGAGGTAGACGGATACCTAAAAAATTTGCTATAGATAAAATTTCACTTAATGATATCTCTAAAGCAGCGAATAATTTAGGTTATAATGCTCAGATTGAAAAAAGTTATAGATATTCTAGAACTTGGTGGGAAGATCTTGGAAGGGTTTTGATAGACACGAAGGGAAAGAAAAAGTCTAAAGTTTTACTCGAAGTTGCTAAAGAAATTAGAAAAATTCAATCAAAAACTTAGAAGTAGAATTATGCATGAATTTTCATTTGCTTACGATATTTTTAAAGTAGCTGAAGCTACAGCATTAAAATATAATGCGACAAAAATAACTGAAGTTCTTCTTGAAATTGGAGAATTAACTCTTATTGTACCTGAACTTCTTAAACGTTCCTTTGAGATGGCCACAAAAGGATCGATAGCTGAGGGAGCGAAATTGAATATTAAAATGCTCCCTGGAAAAATCAAATGTAGAGAATGCGATAAAGTATCAGAAGTCTCGATAACTAAGGAAGCACAGCTAACTGGATTACAATTATTTCAATGTTCTCATTGTGGGAGCAATAATACTGAAATAGTTGAAGGGAAAAAAGCTAATGTTAAAAATATTAAAATCCAAGAATAGCCACTAATTAAGTAAAACCTATATCTAAATATTATTTAAAAATTTCTACTTCAAGTAAAAGATTATTTAACTTTAAATAAGGACTCCATTCAACACGCCATGCTGCCCGGGTCTACTAGTAATTCTTGCATTCCCTAATTCCGTTTCTACAACAGCTCCTTTTGTTAGTATGTGTCTTCGATTCAAATCCTTTGAAGCAGCATTTTCCTGGAAACGTAATATCCTAACCTTTGATGTTTTATTCGTATTAGGGTCAGTTACATTAATATAATTTGTGGAAAATAACCTGATCTTTCTATTTTCCCCCATCGTCCTTTGTGGCTTCTTCTTATCTGGACCCATGAGAGTATCAATAGTAGGTCGTTCAAGTTCTCTTTTCCTTTTCTTTCTAAAACGCTTATATTTTTTCCCAGTATACTTACGCTTACTACGCGCATGACTTCGTGCCATTAAATATTAACCTAAGAGAATATTACAGATTATTATTGATAACGAAGGATATCTTTAAAATTTTTTTAAAAAATTGAATTAAATTATGTTTTATTAAAGTAAAATAAATATAGAAATATAATTTATTATATTATATCTTTCAATTAGCAATTTATTAAAGAAAAAAGCTATTAATTAAAATGATGGAAAATAACAGTAATCTTAAACAATTAGATCAAGAACAGCTTGAAAAAATGCTCCAATCTGGCACCACAACAGTTGGAATAATCATTAAAGATGGAGTGATTATGGGTACAGAATCCCAAGCAACTGCAGGTTATACAGTTGCTTCTAAACAAGCACAAAAATTATTTGAGATTAATAAGTTTACAGCAGCAACTATCGCTGGAGGAGTAGCCGACTGCTTATATGTTGTTAGTCAAGTACGAGCATTATCACGCTTAAAAGAAGTTGAAGAAGGAGAAGTTCCAGAACCTAAGTATATTGCAAGTATAACCAGAAACATTCTATTCAGTGGAAGAACGTATTTTATTGCTATGATGCTTGTTGGGGGCTATTCACAAAGAGAGAAAAAAGGCATGCTTTATGGAATCGATCTCTTAGGCACTTTATATGAAGAAGATCAATATATGTCATTTGGTAGTGGTTCTCCCTTCTCTTTAGGTGTTTTAGAGGCTGATTGGAAGCCAAATATGACTAAAAAAGCTGGAATCGATCTTATTAAAACCGCAATTTCAAGTTCACGAGAAAGGGATGCGGGATCAGGATCTAATTTTCAACTTTGTACCATTAACAAAGATGGTTTTATACAAGTTGAATAAATAAATTTTTACAGTATTTTTTTAGTGTTTTAGGAAAAACAATCATAATATTATGGGTCCTAAACTCTATCCAGCTCATTATTTTCTTTATCTCAATTAATCTCTAACTGGATGTCCTATTCATGAGGAAGATTTCACGCAATTCTAAAAATTATCTCTATCCTAATTCTCCAACTATTAATTAAATAATACTAATTTTTTCTGATCTTGAAATATTATTAAACAAATTGTGAGAATAATTTTAAATCGTTAAATTATCACTTTAAAATTATATATGGTTAACCAAGACAAAAACGAATTTGTAATCTAAGAAATGTAGACTTTATAATTTCTCTGGAAAAATTAAAGATGATAAGGATTAATAATTGTCTTGATGGAGTGAATCTTAAGAAAATACTCTCTCTTAAAAAAAGGGGTGTAGAAATAAAAAATTAAAAAAATTGATTTACTAAATATAACCATGCCATAGAATATATTGTGAAAAGCCCTTGCTCCTCCATCAAATCAGGGAGCGTGAATGACAAAAGGAAATTATTCTAAAAAAATTAAATTTCGACATTATTATAAAATTTTAAAATATTAAAAAAGGACTAGAAAAGCCTTTCCATTCACCTATTTTATAACAGCCTGTTTTTTTAACTCCTCGATCTCATTTTTATTGAACCCAAACTGTTCCAGGATGGAAATCGAATCTTCCCCTAAAGTTGGGGCACCCTTTCCGGGTTTTACTGGGTTTTTCGTGAACCTGATCGGGTGGCCGACCATTTTATAAGAGCCGAGTTCGCTGTTTTCAAGATCCCAGATCATATACATGGCCTTGACCTGAGGATCATAGAAAAGATTCGCGCTGTAATTTACCTGCCCGCAGGGCACGCCGGCTTTTTCCAGAGCCTTGATCCATTCCTCATTTGTCTTTTCTCGAAAACGCTTTTCAATCTGATCTGTCATCGCTTTTTGATGATTGATGACCTCATCGTTTATCTCGCTAAATTCAACCTCTGCCCCCTTTTCGTAAATGCCTATCACCTCGCATACATTTCCTCTCTGCCGGCTGGTGAGCGCGGCAATGCTGATAAACCCGTTTGCGGTTTCATAAATCCGATAGTACGGGAATGAATATCTGTCTGCTGGCCTGTGATTACAATCAGGAACTTCGAGTGTACGGGTTGATTCAGGCATTTCATACCGGAGTCTTAAGTAGGATAGCGCGTCGATAATCTCTGTATGAGTCTTTCCATCCCGAAAAGCGCTGCTCAAAAGATCCAATTCCTTCTGGTGTTTTTCCTTATCCAGTTCTTTGATCTTCGCGAAGCCTGTGGCCTGCAAAGCCATACCAGTATTAAAGAGCGATGTTTCAATTTTTTGACCCTCTCCGGTCTTCGTCCTGGAAAAAAGAGCGGCTACAGCGCTGAAGGCATTAAGCATACCAGTACCGATATCTACATACGGGCTTCCTCCAGGTCCGCGCGGTTTACCGTCTTCATCAGCATATCTGGCCATAATGCCGGAGGCGGCGTGTGCGATAATATCAAAGCCTTTACGATTCTGGTAGGGGCCAATTTCACCGAATGCGGTGCTTGAGATGAAAATCAATCCCTTGTTGATGGTTGAAAGGGTGTCGTAATCGATCCCGAGCTTTTTAGCGACTCCAGGGGTGTAATTTTGGATTACGATATCGGCCTTTTCAACCAGACGGTAGATTATCTTCCTGGCTTCTTCCTTTCTCATGTCCAGACAAAGACTTTTCTTGCCCCTGTTCATAGTCAAGGCCATTCTTGTATTGCCTTTATATCGTTGCGATCTACCCCATCGTCTCTCTTCCGATCCGTCAGGGGGTTCGATTTTTATCACCTCTGCACCCAGATCCGCAAGCAGAAACCCGCAGTATGGGCCGGCGATGTATTCAGAAAAATCCAATACTAATATACCATCTAAAATCCCGCTCATTAATTATTTTCTCCTTTATTTATAATATTTATAATAATTTCATATTGTTTATTAAATATTATCATTAAAAATTGCTATTAACTTGTCAAGGATAATGATTATTTCAGAAATGTTAATTTCTGAAAAACTAGAAAAACGGGTAATTTCTAATGAGTAGTATATTAACACAAGATAAAAATAAAAAAAAAATGTAATCGAAACTATTGTTATTGTTTAAATTTCTCTCCAATTCACTATTTTCTTTTTCTCATTTAATTTCTAACCGGATTTGTTGTACCTGTTTTTCTAGATAAATGAATCCATTTAAATTAAAATCAGATGAATCCATTATTGTCCATATTTGGTTTTTTATAGCAGTTTTAACCATAACTGGTGAGTTTAATACAGTATTATAGAATTTGTATAGATATTTCATATATTTAATGTCAAATCCGCTTGGATAAGCTCCAGCAGGATGAGAATGGAAAATGCTTAGAACTCTTCTATTATATTTTTCATAAGCGTTTTGAATTATCCTATATAATTCTTCAATATTTTCCATTAAGAAGTCTACAGGTGAACTTTTATCAGATTCGATACATTCAAATAGTTCTGCGTTATAGTGGTATTGAAATTCATTTGGAACCTCTAAAATAATCTCTCTTGGTTTAGGCCCGATTAAAAGTCCAAAAGATTCATTAGGACTTGCTTTTTCGACACATCTTTTCATTTTTTCACAAATTTCTTGGCTGATAAAAAGTATAATATCCTTTTCATATTTCATTTCAAGAACCTGTACCCGATATTAAATTAAGGTTAAAGCCGCATTCAAGGCAGCAAGCCTAGCCTTATTAATATTATCACCTAAACCAATGATAATAACATCACCCCTTTCTAAATTCAATGATATGCCCATATTTTTACTATGAAATGTTTTAAAATATTTATCTAATCTTTCACTTACTTTCCAATGTTGTTTGTCTTCTTCAGGCAAAGATTTCTCCGGAAATACAAGATGTTCCCCGTTATAGATTAAACATGTTGCTCCATTTCCATTAATTTTAATTGCAGCGTCTCGTTGAGCAATCCCATTTGTAATTCTATTTGCACTGTTTTTAACATGGCAAATATAAGGGTTTATGTCTTCAGATTCAATGATAATTTCTTTTAAGATTGACAAATCTCCTTCTTCAATGAGAGGTATTTTTTCTTTAATTTTATTTAAAAAGTCTAATCCTTTCTCAATAAGAATATGACCCTTTCGCTTATTCTCATCAGTTAAGACAGTTATAAAATTAATTGTCTTATTTAACTTTTTAATTAAAGATCTTGCTGTTCCTGATCCAATTAATAACTCTTTTTGTAGTCGATATCTTCCAATTCCTTCCTTATTCTGTTCAAATATGAATAATGCTAAAATAATATGAACCTTTTCAAACGTAGGTTTAATAGTAGCACTTTGAAATAAGGGTTCCAATTCTTCTAACATTATTACATTCATGTATAAATAAGTAATCAAAGAAAAAAAATAATATTAAAAAATATAAATCAATCTGTCATTTTATTATTTATCTAGATTCTTGGAATTCAACTCTAGTATCCCTAATTAAATTAAAATAATTCGACATGACAGATGAAAAAAAGGAATTTAACTCAAAAAAAACACAAGATTTAGTGATTTTCACAGCTAAAGAAGAAGATCAAAGCACAGCAGTAGATAAATACACATTTGAAAAATTTGATCAAGAAGATAAAATAAAATTATTTAATGATTTCAGACGTTACGGAGGTCATTATAAATATTCAATTCAATTAAATAATGAAAGTTTAGCACCAATTACTGATGTTAAGATTAAAATAATCTACCCTAAATTCTTAAAAGTTTCCAGATGGACTCCCCCAACAATATATTTACCTGAATCTATTGAAGAAAAAGATATAATGCGTATAACCCTTGAATACGATGAGGTGGTAGAGAATAGCTCAAAAGCAATTAATTTATATTTTACACCTATTGCTTTAAATAATGAAGGTGAAATCAGAACAGTCATAACTTATGTAAATAATAAAGATTTTGTAAGAGTTATTGATTCAGATATAGCAAAAGTAATAATTCATGAACTGACCATAAACCCTAAAGTAATCCCAAGTTCACAAATAAGAGAAATTTCACAAACTCCAGGGATAATAAAAGTTATTAAAAGCTTAGGGATTGGAACAAATCTTAGATGGGATATTGACCTTTATTTCAATATTTTAGAACAATTCTTCTTGATTCATAACTTTCAACTTGTAACCAAAGACCCTGTCAAGAGGATTTTATGGTTCTTTGGCACTGATTTAGAATCTGAAGAAGATATATTAGCTATAGGGCAAATCGTATCAAATAAAATAGAATTGATAGCCACTTCTCAAAACCAAGAAGTATTAATATCGCTTTTAACGTTGTTTACAAATGATTTTACAGAACAACTTATAAGAAGAGGTTTAATAAATTCTGAAGACCAGATTTTTGAATTAGAATGCGAAATTTGTGGGGCTATTCTTCCTTATTTTCCTAAAAAAGGGGAAGAAATTGAATGTACTAAGTGTAATTACGAACAAATGGTTTGGTAAAAAAATTAATATTTTCATTCTAATTTATTTATATAATTCCAAATCTACATAATAGACTTCTTTTATAAAAACAATAAAAATAATGAGTACAATAAAAAAGGAATTTGTACCTACAATGGCTGAAATGATGGCATGGACTACTGAAATATTCAACCAAGGCATTCGACGTCCAGGATATCCCGCAGATTATTGGGCAGAAAAATGGGTTAAAGCTCAATTTGAAACTTTTGGCTTGCATAATATAATTCTTGATCCTGTTTCTGTAAAAAAGTGGGAAAATTATGATGCAAAACTTAGAATTTGGTTGGTTGATAATCCTAATGATGTAACTGATATCCCTTGTTTTCCAATCCCCTATACTAGACCAGTAGATGGTCTTGAAGCCGAATTATGCATGATTTCAGATAAATCTCCTTTACCAAGGAAAATTAATGTTATGGAATTAAATTTGTTTAAGTTACCAGCAAAACTACTAAAATCTTTACCCGGGATAGATAGATATTTTGATCCTAAGAATGAATTTGATAGTCTAACACAAATAATTCCATTTGATTTCACAATGCGGACTTTTTTAGATACTACATCAGAAAATAATGCAATTGGTTTCATTGGAATTCTTTCTGGCTATCCTTGGGAAACAGATAAATACTATGTTCCTTATGATGCTGTTGAGAGAAATATATCTGGTGTATACGTCAGTCGAAATAACGGGAAAAAAATTTCGAAATTACTTGAAAAAGGGACAGTGAGGGCTAACATGTCGTATAATGCTAAGATCTCTGAGGTTATTTCTTATAATATTACAGGTACATTACAAGGAATGTCTGATGAATGGATTATAATAGGTACTCACCATGATGGACCTTGGAAGTCGGCAGTAGAAGATGCTTCAGGAATGGCTTTAGTTTTAGCTCAAGCAAAATATTGGTCTCAAATTCCTAAAGAACAGCGTCCATTCAACTTAATGTTTTTAATGAATTGCGCACATATGGCAGGAGCCAAAGGTGCTATTAATTTTATACACACAAATAAAGAACTGTTGAAAAAGGTGATTGTCGGCATTCATTTGGAACATGTTGCTCGTGATGTAAAAAGTGAAAATGGAAATTTAATTCCATTAGATGATCCTACAGTACGATGGTGGTTTGTAAGTCGAATATTACCTCTTGAAAAAATTGTTGAAGATGCAATTATAAATGAACATTTGCAACGCTCTATTTTACTCCCCCCTGATGATTTTCCTCCTGAAAGAGATAGTCCTCCTACTGATGGCAGTTTTTACCATCTAGAAGGAATTCCTTTCATATCATTTTTAACAGCTCCTCCATATTTATTTGATACAGCTGATACATTGGATAAAATCCACGAAGAAAGTTATGAACCTCTCACTCGAGCAGTCATTCGGATGATCAATGGTTTGAAGAATTACACTGCAAGTGATTTAAGAAGTCTTGTTTTAAGTAAGGAAGAACGACACAAAATAAGAAAAAATGTGAAATAAGAAAAGAAAATGAATTATAAAGATATATTAAATAAATTAGCTCCATGTGGGCTTAATTGTTATAAATGTTTTGCTAACTCTGAGGGTGCAATAAGAAAAACTAGTATAAAACTTCAAAATTTATTAGGCTCATTCGATATATACGCCGAAAGATTTTCATCATTTCTACCAATTTTTAAAAAATATCTTTCTTTCAAAGCATTACTCACTTATTTAACAGAAGAGAATTGCCCTGGATGTAGGAAAGGATCTTGTTTATATCCTGACTGTGGTGTAAAAGATTGTTATAAGGATAAAAATATTGATTTCTGTTTCCAATGTGATGAATTTCCTTGCGACAAAACTAATTTTGATCCCCATCTTAAGCGAAGATGGATTCAAATTAATAATAGAATGAAAGAAATAGGAATCGAGTCATATTATCAAGAGATTAAAGATGTAGCAAGATATTGATTAAAGAGAATTAATTGTTTTTTTCTTGTAAATTAAAATTTATTTAAATTTTCCATAGTTAATTTTATTTTTCTTTCTATTCATATTGTAATAATTTAATTCTTTAATGTAAAGTAGCTCAACAAATAAGGAAAAAAATAAGAAATTAACATTTTTTCATTTTCTATATTTTATGTGAAGTTAATTAAATCAAAAATCCTTTAATCGCGTTAAATTTAAAAGTTTTTAAAGCATGCTTTTACATGAGAATGAATAATTTGAAAGAATTTAAGATAAATAATTATATCACAGTAAAATTAGTGAATGATATTACTTTTATCTATGTAGGAGATGATAAATTTAAACAATGTAAACATCTGCTTTTTGAAATTCATAAATTTGAAAAAATCTCTTTTGATGAAATCAATTCTATTGATGAATTGGAAGAAAATTTTGGAATTAGGTCTAAAAGTGATATTTCTCCTGAAGAAGAGTTTTGGGGACACTGCTCTAGCCTTCAAGTATGGAATGAAAATAATTACGATACTCGATTGCTCCACAGAAATTTAGCCTTCCCACTTTTGAAAAAGTTAGTTCAGATAGGAGATCCTGCTGCAAAAAAGATCTTTAAAGAAGAAATTGCGACTAGATTCTCTAGTGCTAATCCTTCGGTTGTAAGCTTCTTAATAGAAGAAGGGTATTTAGATTTTATGAATACTGAGGAGTTAGATTTATTGATCAAAGAACTATTCACAGCACGATTCACATATGCGCTTCAAAGACTCGTTAGAGGCTTGTATTCAAAATTAAGGAGATATCTCAAAAAAAATAATTTTGAAAATCTACTATTACAGTTCTATGACGATGTAAACAGCTTAAAAAATTCTGATCTAAAAATAACGTGTTGGAATATTATTCAAAAAATCATTAGTATTGAACTTCTAAATAAGTTTCCAGTTGATAAAGATAAATACATCCTCGGGTTTGAAAAAGAAAAAGGCATAGAAAGGATAGGAACATTAAGGCTATCAGGTAAAAAAACAAAATTAAGATGGACATTAATGAAGTTTTTGGATGGATATTCCTTAGAGGTCTAAAATCCCTTAGATTAGATTATTTTAAAATCTCTAACTTCTCTTATTTTGAAAATTGTGTGGAATTAGAAAAATTAGAAATGACCAACTGTGAAATTGAAAGTGTTAACAGCATAGAAAAACTTGAGAATTTAAAATCTATTAGAATTTTTAATTGCTCTTTCCCAAAGTCCTATAATTTTGGCAATCTTGAAAATTTAATTGAACTTAAACTTGTTAAATGTTCAATCAATGAAATTATGGGTTTAAGAGGGTTAAATAATTTGGAGATTTTAGATTTATCAGAAAATCAGATTAATAATATTAAAGGATTTGATTCACTTAAAAATCTAATGAAATTAACATTAGACCATAATTTGATACATGAAATTAAAGGATTGGAGAGTCTAGTTAATTTAACTGAGCTTGATTTGGCTTCAAATCAAATTACTAAAATAGAAAATTTAGATAAGTTAAAACAATTAAAGATACTCTTTCTAAGCTTCAATAAAATCTCTGACATTGAAATTCTGACAAATTTAATTAATTTGGAAGAAATTGATTTAGTACATAATCAAATAAAAGACATTAAATGTTTAAAAAAATTAAAATTTTTGAGAATTATAAATCTTGATGGAAATCCACTTCCTAATGATGAATATCATAACCAAATTATTAAATCGGGAAGAATTCAAAAAATTTAAAAATTGATAGAAGAAACTTTCAGAAAATTCAAGATTCTGTGATATATGTGTATTCTAAGTCTAATTTAAGCTTTTATTTTGATAATCTCTTTAATGTACTATAAAAAAAATAGTAAATATTAGGGTAAATTATTGAAATCTTATATAATTTAAACCTATTACTATAAAACTTCCATAAAGCCACTCTATTTAACTCACTGATTGAGATTATAAAAAATAACTTAAAAGTTATTAACTTTTAAAAATTAAAAAATCTTTTATTCTAACGGCTCAGAATTCGATTGAATTCTTGATTATCTTACAAAATATTACATAATTAAATAAATTATAGAGGAAATATATGAAATAACATTCATTTATGCTTAATTTTGGAAAGAATCATCTTTCCAGAAAAAGATCCTAACTTTCACGAGATTAATCATCTCCACTATTCTGAATTTTGTCGTCTAACTTTTTTTAATTTTTTCTCTATAAAATTAAGTATGAATCAAAATCTTTAAATATTCGAAAGATCTTTTGTTATATAATTAACTTAATTTAATTAAAAATTTTAAATTTAATATTATCACCCAAAATATTCAAAAAGTGGAGGAATACAATGTCTGAATATATTAGTTGGAGTCCTATTAGACGGCTAATGAAGCACAATGGAGCTTTTGATAAGTAAATATCTTATTTATCGGTTAAAATTGTAGCTCGAGATGCCGTTAATGAATTAGTTGATTGGATGGGTCAATCAGCTGAAAAAATCACAAAAAGCGCGTTAACTTTAACAAAACACGCTAAAATTTCCATAGACATCCTATAGAAAATAGTAAAGAAAGAAAGTTACGCGCGACGACATCCTCTTAGCTATTAAATACTTCTAAGCCATAGGCTCCAAGAAAATGGCCTAAAAAAATAAAATTATTAAATTTTTTTTTTCTCATTTTAAAGGGTGTACTAGACAGACTTACATTCAATGGCTAAATTAAAGCTTCAAATTTCTCAAGATTCATTTTTCTTTAAATTCTTCAAGATTAAAGTTAAAGCTTCAACTAGACTTTTTGTCTTAGATAAATTGCCTGTAATCTTAAAACTTGATAAATATGACCGATTGTGTGATGTATAATGAATGCAAACCAATCTTCGTACGTCATTTCTCTCCCAAAAGGGGATTTAAATGTATTTTGCAGATCTTCTTCTTTATATTTAGTTCTTGCCTCTACATAGGCTTCAATTGCTGTATTAAACAAGTCTAATAATTGTTCGTGCAAAGGTGCAGTGGATTCGGGGTCTAACTTTATTGCTATCTCCTTATTATCTACATTAGGATTAATGGTTTTTCTCGATGCCCAATTAAGTAGGCTGATAGCATGTATAAACAGATCGATAGCCGTTTGCTCTTTTTCAAATAATGAATTTTTCATGGATTCCTCAAAATGATTATCCTTTCGTTTTTCAAACAAATCCTTAACATAATCATATACAAATTTCAATGACTTGATACTTTCTGGCATAATTTTTAATATAGGAAGTTTAGTTTAAAAATTTTTAGAAAAGTTTTTTAAAGATTCTATTGAGATCATTTAAAATATTAAAGTATCGAGTATTAAGATTACTAGGAAAAAAGACAACACAATGGATAAATTCGAACTAATTAAAAAAGCTTTAAAAGCAGAACCCACCGAGAAAGTTCCTTATGCAGTTTGGAAACATTTCCCGGAATTCGATAAAACCCCAGAAGGACTTTATAAGGCACACATGAATTTTCAAAATAAATTCGATTCCGATATTATGAAAATCTCAATCTCAGGTCGTGCTTTTGCTTCTGATTTTGGAGCGGAATTGGGAGGTTATGATCCAGATTCTGGTTCTAGAATTTGTATGAAATATCCAATCGAAAGCATTAAAGATTGGGAGAATATTCAAAAGGTTGATGTAATGAGGGGTGAATTCGGATCTCAGATTAAAGCAATGAAATTAATTCATCGGGAAGTTGATGGAAAGGTACCAACCATGATGACCGTTTTTTCCCCTTTTATGGTAGCGTCCCAAATCGATCCAAATGTAATTTTGCACTACAGAAAGGATCCTCAACTAATTGGAGAACAATTTAAAAAAATATTTTCAGCAATGACAGATTTTACAAAAGCTTCACTAGATGCGGGAGCTGATGGCATATTTTTGGCCACACAACATTTTAACAATAGATTAACCGATGAGGAACGAATAGAACTGGAATTTACACCGATAAAGTCCCTCATTAAAAAAACGTTAAAAAAAAATAATTTTCTGGTCCTCCATCTCCATGGCGACAATCCTGATTACAAATTGGCTACGAAACTGCCTATAAATGCCATTAACTGGCATGATCAGCAAACGACGCCAAAGCTCTCTGAGGCAAGAAAAATTTTTAAGGGAGGACTTCTCGGAGGATTAAATGCAGAATCATGGAAAGATATATCCAATCCCGCAGATGTTTCATCATTGATCTCTTTAGTTTACAAAAACTTCAAAGGTTTGGGATTAATAATCGCTCCTGGGTGTGTTATTCCTCAGTTTGTAACTGATCGAATTATCGAAATGGTAGTAAAAACAATTAAAAATCTCAAAACACGAATTATTACTTGAGAAATTCTATAATAGTAGTACTAAATAGTTCAGGCTCCATCGTGAATACCAAATGAGCAGCATTTTCGAAATACTTTGTTTTTGCTCCGGGAATTCTTTTTGCTAATACTTCAACATTTTCTGGTGGAACTAAAATATCTTCTCTACCATGAAGTATTAAGGTAGGAGTCTTAATGTTCTTAAGTCGCAACCATGTCCTAAAATGCTGAATTGCTATTATTTGACGTTTTTGCGATTCAGCTGGTATTGGTATTTTACGCATCCGTTGTTTATATGATTCTATGTAATCAAGATTGCTTTTTATAAAATTCTCAGTAAATAAAAAGCTTACAGTTAAATTAAAAAATTCTTCACGTTTCATTTCCCAGAATTTTATTTGTAAGATTTTATTTGAAGGTTGCACCCCTTTAGAACCTCCACATTGCGTACAACAAAGAACTAACTTTTCTATTCTTTGAGGATAGTTAAGAGCTATTTCTTGGGCAATCATTCCACCCATAGAAACTCCAAGGATATAAGCTTTTTCTATATTTAAAGCATCCATTAAACCTACAGTATCTTCAGCAAATGTTTTAATCGAATAGTCAAGTTCAGGTTTGTCAGTTCGACCTGTATCCCTATTATCAAAAATTATGGTTTTAAATTTTTTTGAAATCGTTTCTATTATGTCTGGAGTCCACCAATTAACATCACCTGCTGCTCCCATAATCATGATAAAAGGGAAGCCCTCTCCATGGATTTCATAATATATATTTATGTCATTTACTTTTATTTTAGGCACCTAAATATCACCTAATTTAACCTTGGTACTTTTAAAGCTTTGGATTAATAGTTTAATTCTAAGAAGATTTAATATTTATTTTTTCTGTTAAAATTTCAAAAATTCTTTTCAAAAAATAATTAGGTTAAGAATCATAATATCAATTATTAAAATAACAGATGTTCTTTGAAAATTAAACTGTTGCTAAGATGTATGAAAGAATAGTATTCTCAGTGTGAATTACGAATGCAAAAATATATTTCAGACTACCTTAATGATGATACAACTGTTTCTTCAAAATATAATGGTCCTAAATTTGATGCCCATGTTCATTTAGGGAAAATAAAAGGTATTCATAATTTAATTAAGTTCAGAGAAGAGTTTAATATAAAAAAATCAGTTGGTATTGTCTGGGGAGATAACAATGAAGAATTAGAAACAAGATTCCCTGATAAGTTTGTATTGGCTAAGTATTTTAGAAGTAGGCACCTTTTTAATGCAAATACAGATCTTAAATTATTAACAGATTTAATTGAAAAAATTTATCAACAAGGATTTCCAATTATTAAATTTTGGTTTGGACCGAGATGGAGAGATTTCGTAAAAGCTCAATTCAAAATAGAACCAAGAAAAATTTATTTATCTGATGCATTTTTTAAAGCAATATTCGCTAAGATAGAAGAATTGGGACTTTATTTATTAATTCATGTTAGTGATCCTGATCTTTGGTACGAGAAAGTTTATCAACCAGTTAGCCGATATGGCACAAAAAAAGAACATTTAGACGATTTTGAGGAGATTTTATCAAGTTTCCCTAAATTAAAAGTACTACAGGCGCACTTTGGGAGTCAACCAGAAGATCTAGAAAACTTATCGAGGTGGTTTGAATCATATCCAAATTATTATATAGATACATCTTCAGCAAGATGGATGGCACGAGAGCTTGGGAGGTACCCAGAAAAAGCAAGGGAATTTTTTATTAAAAATTCAGATAGGATTCTTTTTGGGACAGATCTCGTGCAGGATCGAAACGAACCAATTTCAACCTATTATCGGACTCGTTATTTTACATTTCAGGCACTCTTAGAAACCTCAATACGAGATTTACCCTTACCTTTTCCAGATCCTGAGAATAACAATAATACAAAAATCAATGGGTTGGATCTTCCTCTTGATGTTTTAAAGAAGATTTATTGGGAAAATGCAAATAAGTTCTTCAAGCTAAAATGACTACAAATTTAGATTCAGCACTTGGTTTATTGCCTAAACAACACTAGCCATCATTTTTAGTCTCACATGAATCTTACAAGTTAGAGAAAAATTTCCATTCCAGGAGGGAGCCACGGTTTATAAATTCTTAAGTAATCTTTAAAGAAATTTGATAAGCCATTTTTTAAACATAAATCTAACCAATGAAATACTGTCTCTTGCCCATGTTTCTCCTTAGAGATTTTTCCGAACATATTGCTTAAATAACTTGAGATTATATTTTTTTCCTCTGAAGCCATATCTGTTGATTGGATTTTTACTAAGGTATTTTCAATTTGCATCATGTATGATTTAAAATTTGTTAATATTTCTAATATTTTTACCCTTTCTGGAAGGTAATCCTTGGATTTATTGATTAAGGTATTAAACTTCCCAAGATTTTTCATCAGACCTTTAATATTTTCTAAAAAATGTGGTACATTTAATTTGACTAAATCCTGCTCTAATTTCCTGGTTATAAATGTATTCATTGTTATTTTATTATAAAAATAAATAACTGGTAAAGAGATATTTTTATCAAAATGCCTAATCAAAGGGATTCCCATCGTATAATATCTGGTTTCACCTGTACCTGCAATATGTATTGCTGGTTGGATGGTTTTTGAAATTAAATATTGTCGGGATTCAACTCTGGGAGTCAAAAAAGATACATGCTCAGAGAGATCAGGATTATCTTTTTCGAGACTAAAATCTATTAAATTCCCGCAATGATTGCATTTACATTTAACATGGATCATGGATGTATACTCTTGACAGGTTAATTCCAATCTCTTGCAGTAACACTGTTCATTATTGCATTCATAAAAAAAAGGGACAAAATCACGTCTAATCTCTCTTAAGGGAGGGCGAATATTATGCTCAATAAACTGATTTTTTAAATCTATATAAATATCAACATACTTACTTTGATTCTCCAATAAAGTCTCATAAAATGGTGTTAATAGTTTCTTATATTCTAAATCTGAAGCAGAAATGAAAAGATATCCTTGATCAAAGATAATATTGGAAATTGTCCCAATTATGTTGATGAACCAATCTGTATAGTTCTCTGCATTATTGTGTGCAATTTTGATTAACCGAAGTGCTTCCTCTAACCGTTCTTCTAATAGTTTTTTATGCCAATTATCATCTAAACAGGAATTAATAGAATTAATGTATTTTTTTCTAATTTCTTGAAATTTTTCCAAGAGATAGGACACTGATGGTAGCGGAAGATTTCTAATTCTCATACCAAGAAATTTCTTTTCTATTTCAGGATTTATTGAAATTGAAAATCCATGGGATGAGTCACTTTGAGAAAATTTAGTTTTTATTAATTCAGAATGGACCTTATCATAATCAGCAACGTAAAAAATTGGAATTACACAATTATCAAGATTCGCAAAAGCTGCTCCCAATGCGATTTTATTAAAAAGAAATCTTTCCCCCCCTAAAAATTTAGGTTGATGTGAAACTTCTAAACTCAAACTATTATTATCAGTAAGAAAACTTTCCAAATGTCTCTTAGCTTTGTCAGTCAGTAGATTATATTTATTATTTGTGTTTTCGAAAATTTTCCCCAATGCTAATTTTATTTCATTGCTATCTGTATCCTTTTCCATTTCTCTGTTTATTTTTTTGGCAAGGAAAATGGCATCGATCATAGATTGGGGTATAAGATCTTTCATACCTTTAGAAATCCAAGATTCTTGTCCTTCTAAAGCATATAACAGGTAATATTTTAATGGATCTTCGAATTTATCGTTTGACATCTCTTTTTTACCTAAAATTTAAAGTTTTCAAAATCCACCATTAAATATTCAGAATTAATGAATCCCTCAGCGTACTTTACACCAATTTGATATCCCAAATATCCTGCACGTTCTCTTACGTAATCAAAGATCCTTAAATGCTTTTTATTATCAACAAATTGAGATTTATAGACTTTAAGGGCATTTATTTTATCTTCTATAGAATCAGAAATATCAACTAAAAAGTCCAATTTTCGATTCTTATCTTTTAAATGTGAATGATCAAAATAAAAAACATATTTCGGGGAATGTTCAGGATATTTGGATTCGGTTTTTGTTAGTTTTGCTTGAAATTTGGCTGCATTTACAATCTGATGACAAGCTATGTGGTCTGGGTGCCAATCATTAGAGGGATGCGTAATAAGAATATTTGGTTTATATTTTCTAATCACTTCAGAAACTTTTTTTCTGTTTTCTATTGTATTTTCAATATATCTATTTGTCATATCTTGTGTAATTCTTATATCTAGATGTAAAATTTCAGAAGCTGCTTTAGCCTCAGCCATTCTTTTTTCAACAGTACCGAATGGGGTGGGCTCTCCATTTGATAAATCTAAAATCCCTATTTTTTTACCTCTTTTCTTATAATGGGCAATAATTCCTCCACATCCGATTTCTGCATCATCTGGATGGGCTCCGATCACTAAAATATCTAGCTCAAGGTTCATCTTAATCTATTAAGTTTCTAGTTCTCTAATTTGTGTAAATATTGATTCTTGTATTTTTTTAAAATTATATTTATTAATATCATCCACACTATTGAAATAATTTGAAAAAATTGATTTATAAACATTAATATTTGTTTTTAAAGGAGCATTCAAGAGTGATTCAATTAAATGAATATATTTTTCAATTCTTTCTTCTCCTTTTTTAAACAAAAAGCTATCTTTTGCGTTTTTTAAAATTGCATCTCTATCTTTATATATTACTGGAACTCGTTTTTCAACAATTTTATATCCCTTTTTCAGTGATTTAATCCAGATTTCGATGGGTATTTCATATCCGTTTATTTCCAGTTCCAAATCATTAATAGCACTACATTCATAAGCCTTTAGTCCACAAAACGCATCTGTAATAGAAAGTCCGAGAGTATTGAGAATTCCTGTGATAATCGTATTAACAAGAAATCTATCTTTCCACGGCTTTTGCCAGAATAGGTCTGAATTTTTATACCTTGAACCAGAAATAATGTGTTCTGGTGGCTTTTCAAGGATTAGTTCAATAAACTGGTATAAATACTTTGGTTCATGTTGACCATCCATATCGAACGATATTATCCAGGAAAATTTCATTTCTTTAGCGTATTTAAAACCGCTTATAAGTGTATAACCATAACCTTTATTTTCATTAAAGTTAATAATAGTAAAAAAAGAATCTTGATTGTTTTTCTCCAAAATTTGCATGGTTCTATCAGTAGAACCATCATTGATGATAAGGATTTCCAAATTAAATTCGGTTCTTTTCTGCAAATTTTGTTTTACATAACGGAGATGTTCTAATATATGCTCAATGCTTTCTTCTTCATTAAAACACGGGATAAGTAAAAGAATGTCAATTTTTTCTTCAGAAATGTCGAACAACCCATTATACTTTATGAATCTTCATTGAAGCAATATATCTAAATTTTTAGAATTGTTGATTATGATTTATAAAAAATTGGTAATTTGTGGTATTTACTTCTCAAAAGATTATATTAATATAAATACTAAGCATGTATATTTACTATACAGGTTTCACAACCTGAAATTTTCAACTAATACTCCGTATGGGCACCAATGTAAAGTATGGCAGGGTTTTTCGGCATTCTCATGGACTATAACACTTTTATTGAATTTATCCTTAGGATCTATCATTTCTTCCTTTTTTTAAAGCATTTTAAGCACCAATATTCTCCCCAACCAGCATGCTACACCATATCACCATCATCAGCATCGCACATTCCACATTTACATATAGAACATTTGAGTAAGACTCTTAAATCGGATCACTCTCTATTTAACCTTTGAATTGCTTTAATATCCGTATTTGTGAGATTATTTTCACTTATTCTAGTATTTCTTTCTTTCTAATCCGTAGCGTATTATGTCTAGACCATACAGCTTCTTTAAAGAGATGCCTAAGATTATTTCTAATTTTACGTTATTTTTGTATCTTTAATAGATATTATTCTCCTATGTTTCAAAATTCTATAATAGGTAATAATCTATTTAAATATCATAGACTTAACATATTTTTAAATCTAGAAATTAAATGACATCCTCTTGACCATTAAATATTTCTCATAATTTTTTTTTATTTTTATTTTATCCTTTTAATTTTTTAGGTAAAGTACTATTAATTTATTCTAATAAAAATTTAATATCTCAAGAAATATTAAAAAATAATACGATTAATTTTATTTACAATAATTAAATTGTGATACAAATTGGATGTAGAAGAGAAGATTGAGCAATATTTAAAATTTAAACGTAGTCTTAAACTACCTCTTAATCCTCAAGAGTGTGCTCTCATAATTATTGATATGCAAAATTATCAAGTCAAAGAAACATCTCCTACTGTAGAATTTTTTGAAAAATTTGCTCCAGGCCTAACTCAATATTTTGTAAAACAAGTTGATGAGGTAGTAAACCCAAATATTTCTCGATTGTTAGAATTCTTTAGAGCAAATAAAATCCCAATATACTATACTAAATTCGCTTGCCGCAGAAATGATCGTAAAGATTATGCAATTAATATTCGTACAATAAACGAATTATCCGAAAATATGATTGGTAAATATCTTTTTCCATCCATTCAAGATCCTCTTGCGGATATTATCTCTGAACTAAAACCAGAAGAAAATGATATGATCATTCTTAAGACGACTAGTGGCACATTTAGTTCAACAGATCTTGAACATCAATTAAGAAGCTTAGGAGTAAACACTGTATTAATTGCTGGAGTTGTTACTCATATGTGTGTTGAAAATACAGTTAGAATTGCATCTGATTTAGGATTCAACGTTTTTGTAGTCGATGATGCATGTGCGGGATGGTCCCCAACTTTACATAATGCAGCATTAAGAGCTATGGAGTTAATCTTTGCAAATATCGTTACTACTGATGAAATTCTAAAAACTTTAAATAAACAGTCGCAAAAGGTTAATAAAAATTAATTGATTTTACATCTATAATATTAAAATATTAAAAACACAATGCAAAATTAATGAATGACCAAAAAGTAGAAATATCTGCACCAGGCAAGCCAGCCCAAAAAGAGGAAAAAAAGGGACCATATATCATATCCAAAGAAGAATATAAAGAGAAAATCCAGCCATCTTGGGATGTAAAAACTCCTTTGATAATGAAAGGCGTAGCATGGATGGCTGATCATCCACCTGATACAAAATACTCTATAGGACTTCGAATTGAAGAGTTCGCAGCAAAACATCCTGATAAATTAGCTCTATTATATGAAGACGAAAAATATACTCATAAAGAGTTTAATGCGTGGATTAATCGTTACGCTAATTATTTTCTTAAGTTCGGTCTAAAAAGAGGGGATCTAGCCGTTGTGTTCGTGGAAAATCGTTCAGAATATCTGTTTATAATTTTGGCAATGGCTAAATTAGGGGTCATTTCTTCATTAATTAACACAAATCTTCGCGAAGTTCCTCTTATTCATAGTATGACCCATACTCCCGGGAGAGTATATATAATTGGAGAAGAGCTTATACATACATTTGAAGATGTTAAAAGTAGACTGGAGTTAACAGATGAGCAAAAAGAAGGGCTCTTTTTTTTGCCTGATAAAGGTGAATTGAACACACCTGAAGGATACATCAATCTTAAAGAATGTATTAAAGATTCTGATAAAAATAATCCCCCTACAACTTCAGAGATTCTAATGAGAGATCCATTCATTTACATTTTTACCTCTGGTA
This sequence comes from uncultured archaeon, assembly GCA_964435435.1. Classification (GTDB taxonomy): domain Archaea; phylum Asgardarchaeota; class Lokiarchaeia; order Sigyniarchaeales; family SOKP01; genus Loki-b32. Next base: position 82,300 of record CAYSZJ010000001.1, on the reverse strand, counting down.
CAACGGGACTTCCAAAGGCTGCGATCTTAAAAAATAGTTCAATATTGACTGCGATGACATGGTGGGGAGATATGGTAGTTGGAATGACAGTTGATGATATAATATATATCACAACTCCATTATTTCATAGTCATGGGATTAAAGTAGCTTTTGCTGCTGCACTTTATAGAGGATCTGCAATTGCAATCGCTAGAAAATTCAGTGTTAGTAAATTTTGGGATGAAGCTAGAAAATTCAATGCTACATGTTTTAATTATGTAGGAGAAATATGCAGGTATTTGTATAACCAACCTCCAAAACCAGACGATGCAGACAATCCCATTGTGAAAATAATTGGGAATGGACTTAGACCCGATATTTGGCTAGAATTCAAGAAAAGATTTAATATCCAAGAGATACGAGAGTTTTATGGTGCAACAGAAGATTTTGTTCCAAATTTTGCTAATATACATAATCTCGATAACACTTGTGGGGTATGTTTAACACCTTGTGCAATTGTTAAATATGATATTGAAGCAGATGAACCAGTCAGAAATGAGAAAGGTCGCATGAAGAAGGTAAAAACAGGTGAAATTGGACTATTACTGGGGCAAATCACAGATCCCGATAATTTTTATATGTATAAAGACGAAAAGGCTACTGAAAAAAAAGTGTTTCGTGATGTCTTCAGGAAAGGTGATATGTATATCAATACAGGAGATCTATTAAGAAATATTGGTTATGGCCATGTTCAATTTGTTGACCGCTTAGGTGATACATTTAGGTGGAAAGGTGAAAATGTATCTACAGAGGAAGTTGAATCAGTAATTAATATTTTTGAACAAATTGATATGTGTTCTGTTTATGGAGTTTTAATTCCACATACTGAGGGTCGTGCGGGTATGGTATCAATACATAAAAGTATTGATGAAGAGTTCGATTTCAAAGGGTTTTTGAATTTTTTACATAAGTACTTACCACATTACGGCGTTCCTAAGTTTATTCGAATAATTGATGAATTTAGTTTTACTGCTACTCATAAAATTCAGAAAGTAAATCTAAAAAAAGAGGGATATAATATTAATAAGTTAAATGATCCGATATTTGCTCTTTTACCAGGTAGTTCTGAGTATGTTCTCCTAACAGAAGAAATTTATCAAGGAATCTCTGAAGGAAAATTTCCATTTTAGGATGATAACTTAATAATTAAGAGTATTAATTATTTATTTCTTCTCTTTTTTTTATTTTATTTTTATAATATATCTTTCTAATTACTACTATCAGTAAACCCGCAGGAATTGAAAGAGCAAACCCCCATAGTGGAGATTTAAATATAAATATGATACTACCAACTGGATAAAAAAAGCGAAAAAGAAATTTAAATTTTCGATTCTTGAGTGGCTTGTTTTTTACAATTTGAATTGAATATTGGAAAATTGAAGGGAACCAACACAAAAAGAAAATAATAAGAATTGTAGGCAAGCTAATGAAATTTATGATATAATAATAAAATATATTACCTAAAAGTAATGCAACAACGACGCCCAAAAAAAAAGAAAAACAACCTATGCATACAGCATAGTTAAATATATAAAAAACATGATCATCGAAATCAACGCGGTTTGGATTATGATGTGCTAGCCAATTGATAATTATTCTTTTCTCCTTTCGATGATCATCTTTCGGAGGATTCATTTTCCTATTTAGTTTATATTCTAGAATATTTGATCGTTTGAGTATAAATTTGAGATTTATGAATCAATATATATATAGGAATCATTCTATTACGAACCAGCACAGTCACAGTCTCCACAATCGCAGCCACCACCATCACAACCACCACCGTAATATCCGCCAGCTCTGCGACGTCTTCCCATACTACAACAGCTACATGCTATACAAAGAATTATAATAGCAGCTATTACAAGCATTGTTATTCCTGTAGAAGGAAAGATAGGAATGTAAAATACTCCAAAGGACATTAATAAGATTCCAACTATTACTACAACGATAACAGCAGCTATTGCACCACCTCCCCCTCTTGATGGTCTTGGTTGGGTTACAGGAGTTCCTTGGTATGGCTGTGTTGGCTGCGTTGGTTGACTTTGAGGAGTAGTTGATTGATCGAATTTTGATCCACAATATGTACAAAATTTTGCATTATCAGGATTTTCTGAACCACAATTAGGACAATACATTTTAAATTTTGATTTTTTTTATTGTATTTCATTTTATTATTATAAAGTAAAAGAAGTAACTATCTAATTTAAATAGTTAAGAAACATTGGGGAAAAAGTAGAAATATATTATTAGATATCAATTCCATAAAAATTGTTCAGAATAAACTTTCTATCTGGAACCTTAAGTCTGATATAATCACTTTTTAATTTAGATTCATCATATTTTAAGTTCTTAAAGAGAAAATTCCATCCGTTTGTATTTATCTCAATTATGCAAAATGATATCGTAGAGGGAAGTATTGAACACCCTAGAGAACCAGGATTCACAAAAATTTTATTTTTTCTATTTAGATATAGTTGTTCATGCGTATGTCCGAATAAAATTATTTCAGCTTTATCTGGATAATCTTTTACAAAATCATCTAAAGACTTCCCTTGATATAATAGGGGTAAATTCCATGAATTTTGAAAGTGATTATCAATTTGTCTGGAATGAACCATAAAAAATTTCACATTATTAATTTCCAGAATTCTTGATGTAGGGATGTTTTGAACCTTCTCTAGTAAATCAGAATCCAATTGTTTTTCAGTCCATTTTCTATGTTGTAATTCTCCTTCCCGTGTTTCTATTTTTATTTTTTTGGTTATGACAATTTCATTATTTCCTAAAATATTAATAAATCTATCATCTGAGAGGATAATTTCTGTTACTTCTTTAGGATGAGGACCAATTTGAAGAAAATCTCCTAGATTTAATATATAATCAACCTCTAGTTCATTCTCGATGTAATTAAGAAAATCTCTTAAACCATATTTATTAGCATGGATATCTGCTACAACAGCCATATTTTCAACATTATTAATTTTCATTTTTAACTCTACAATTAAAAACCATTCTAAATAAACTATTCTTCAAGTTTAGAAGTAATTAGAAATTAGAGAAAGGGCTTTTAATACATAACTATTGGATATTAATTTTTTTATTATTTATCTTATTTTTATAATTAACCATTTTTTTTATTTCGATTATCTTAAATATTTGAAAGTGAATTTATTATGGTAATAGATGTTCATGTTCACCCTTTTTGTAAAGAAGCTCACTATGGCGATAAAAAAAAGATTGCTGATGCTATGAGCGGAAAAGATCCTATTAAGTTAAAAAGAGTAAATCGCATGTTAAATGCTATAATGGAACAATATACATTAGAAGATTATGTAGCAATAATGGATAAATTTAATATCAATAAAGCTGTCATTGTATCTCTTAATGTTTCTACTGCTTATGGATTTATCATGGTATCAAATGAAGATATAGCAGATTTTGTGGAAAGGTTTCCTGATAGATTTATCGGATTTGCTTGTATTGATGTTCCTGCACCAGATGCATTGGAACAACTTGAATATGCTATTAATTCTCTAAACCTGAAAGGTATTAAGTTAGTTCCGCCAGCTCAGAAATTTGACATATCTGAAAGAAAATATGATTCCTTGTGGAAAAAAATGGTTGACCTTGATATTCCATTATGGACTCATGGAGGACATCAAGGCTCATTTTATGGCTCTATTGCCAGATACGGTCATCCTTTATTAATAGATGATATTGCATTAAGACATAAAGAATTAACAATTGTTATAGGTCATATGGGGGTTCCATGGATGTGGGATGCTTGGTCTGTAGTAATGAGACATAAAAACGTTTATATTGACATATCAGCTTATCCTAATCTTTATAATTGGTTCCCATGGGATGCATTTATTACAGAAAATCTATCACATAAGATACTTTTTGCTTCAGATTATCCTTTAAAACACTATAGTGAAATTTTTAATGCTTTTGATAAAGTTCAAATTAATGATTCGTTGAAAAACGTAATTTTAGAAAAAAATGCGAAAAAAATTCTTAAGATTTAGAATCGCAAACCTTTTTATCCTTTTCTTATAGTCATAAATAATGAAAATAATAGATCTAATTTAATAAGATTATTATGAGCTCTGAAAAATCTAAAATATATTTTGGTGCAGTCCAAGATGGCAAGATCGCTTTGTTTGCCTCATTTGCGGCAAAAGTAGATAAAATTACTGAAATACTGATCAACCAGACAGAAATTGAAGAAACAGCTAAAATGAAGCCTACAAAAATGGAATTTGAAGGAGAACTAACCTTCTTTTAGTTATTTTGGAAATCTTTTGGATTTTTAAAGGTGTACGATTAACACAGAATTGGCTCAATCGTTCCTTAGGAATATCGATGTCTATTTTTTCATATATAGTTAAAATAATATGCGGTTTTATTTTTAAATCATGTATAAGACCCTTATGACTTATTTTTTCTTCTTGAAATCTCTTAAAAATGCGAGTAATGGTAATAGAACTTTCTTTATCAAATAGTAATATGATAGCGTATGGTATTATTACTATCTCTTAAAAATTAAGCAAAAAATATTTCGGTTGATTATACGAAAAATCTTTTAAAAGAAACTTCCTTTTTTTCACATACATATAATTATATACAAATCCTAGTAATTTCGAATTCCAATAAAAATTTAAGGAAGTGATAAAAATTACAATTGAAGATACATTTAATGGTGCTAAGACGGCATTTCTCTTTTTTGATGGGTTTTATAATGCTGTTGTTGAAGAAGTTGGAGAAGAAAAAGCCCTTAGCCTATTAGAAAAAATGGGTAAATCTATGGGTGTTATGCAAGGCAAAATGCTTAAAAGTCAAACAAGGAGGGATAAAATTAAAGATATAACCGCCAGCATTGCTAGTTCACTAGCTGGAGGTGTAATTGCTGGATTAGGTATAACAACTGAAACATTAGAAGAAACTCCCGAAAAAATCACTCTTAAGGTCAAGAAATGTCCAGTTTATGAAGCTGCTAATTTGATGGGATTAGATTCCGAGACAATGTGTCGTCATAGTGCTATGCCATTCATGGATACTATCGTTAAGCAACTTGATCCCAATCTTGGTTATGAGCTTGAGAAGTATCGTTCAGGACCAGATGATTTTTGCCAGGAATCGATAGTTCTTAAAAAATAAGCTCTTATAGAAAAGTAAATTTTAATTAAAATAATAATAATTTTTTTTTTTATCTCCTAAAAACCTGATTTATAGATAAAGAACTCTCTTCATCAAATAGTAAAACTATGGCATAATTAATATTTTTTCAAAGATATAAAAATATTATTACTACTAACAATAAAATAAAATTAAAAAAAAAAATTTAGGTTTTAGTTCTCTTCCTGAGATAAATTATTACAATAGCAGCAATAACAGCTATACCGCCAACACTGCTAATAATTACAGTTACGATAATCCACGTTAAATCTTTCTTAGTTGGTTCAGGACCATCATCCCAAATAGGAAAATTATCTTGGCTTCCTGCTGAACCTGAAATATAATACGGAGTATCCCCTATACCATCATCATTCTTATCTCTACCAGCGTAATCATGCCAATAGTTTCCAATTTCACCATTATCCCATCTATTATTTGTTCCATTGTCTACAGCATTTATCCCTGCAGGATTAGTAAAATTGTTATTATAGAAGAGATTGTTTTCACATTTTCCAGATTCCTCTATTAAGCTTACTCCTTTAGCATCATTTTCAATGATATCATTATTGAAGAATGTATTATTATTACACCCATCTAATCCTAAACCCTCATTACTATTGTATATCGTATTATCAGAGAAGATAGAGTTATTAACTCTATTTAAGACTAATCCAGCAAAATTATTATTGTTTATAGTATTCTCTGAAATAACACTATCATTACTTTTAGAAATTTGTAATCCAACATCGTTGAAATTAATAATATTTCCAATGAAATCGTTAGAATCACCATCTGACTGTACTCCGTAATCATTATATGTGATCGTATTTCCTGAAATAATATTATTAGAACTATCTAAAATATACATACCTGCCCCGCCTTTATTATTATATAAAATATTTTCTGAAATAGCATTATTATCACTATACCAGATGTGCATCCCATTACCAATATTATTGGTTGCATTGTTATTCGAAATCGTGTTATCATTACTCTCTATTATAGCTATCCCAGCCTCATGATTTGATGTACAGTCATTATTGATTATCATTCCATTATCAGTGCGGAATAATGCGATTCCACCGTGTCCCCAACCAGAACTTGAATTAATTAATACACAATCTCTAATTATGAAATACTTATTGGACTCTCTAATCGCAATACAATTGCTCGAATTTTCACCGTTTATCAATATCCCTTCAATAATATAAGGATCGTTCCCTGTTCCGGAACCAGTAATCCACGCTATATACTTATCCGTTTCGGTCCAAGTAAAATCACCACTCCCACTACCATCAATAATAATTGGAGATGTTGTACCATTGCAGACATTCCATTCTAAGGTGTTTCCAATTGTGTCTACTTCATCTATACAAAAACGATTACCATTTAATATATTTCCTATAACTTCAGTATCATTACTCTGATGCAAACTTATGCCGAAAAGAGTATTTTTATTTATGGTGTTCCCATAGATCTCGTTGTTTGTATTATTAGCTAAATATATCCCTGCCATATTGCTGTTAATTTCATAGTTTCTCGAAATAGTGCTATTAGTACAGTTAGTAAAAAATATACCAATCATATTATTATTAATGAAGTTCTCAGAAATAGTGATGTTGTCATTCCAATATCCACCTATTCCCGGCCAAAAGTTGTTATTCAAGGTGTTTTCTGAAAATGTGTTGTTTTGGGTGGTCTCTATATATATTCCATTTAAAGAATTATTATTTGCTATATTTCCTGTAAACGTATTATTATAACCATAATGTAGACGTATTCCATTCCCTTTGTTAAAGGAACAGTTATTATTTATTATTTGTGAATTATTAACATTGTATAAGCTGATACCTGCACCTTCACCGACAACACCTTTATATGAATTGTAAAACGTGCAATTTCTAATAATAAATGGAACATCGGAATATCTAATCGCGATACAGTTGTCGGAATTTTGGCCATCAATAGTAACATTTTCTATAACATAAAATCCATTAACAAGACTACACCAATCTTCACCAACTGCCCATGTCCAATTCTTGGCACCTACACCAGTTTCAGAATCATCAATAAGAATAGGACTTTCTACCCAATAATCCGAAATTTTGATTTTAGTATCATTTCCGATCTCCAAGTCCTCTTCATTAATTAATGGTTTATAGCTGAATCCTATGAAATTAATATTTAATAAAGTAATACTTATTGATAATCCAATTAAAAATACTATTTTTTTTTTTTGTAATTTCGTATTATTTCACCAATTGACTTAAAGGTCTATTTTTATAATATAAACTAATATTTAACTTTTATAAAAAAAATCATAAATTTTTTTTTAAAATTTCTCCTGAGACAGTGGTCTTAATCCATGAGGCTTAAAAAATTATTATACTTAAGTAATGAATTTTTATAGAATTGTTTGAAAATGCTATTGAAATTTTTATTTATTGTATATCAAAAAACTTTTTTTAAACTATTATTTATCAAATTCGAATGAAAGAAATTTATCCTGAAATATTTTTAATTGAGGAAAAGGGGTTATTCAGACCTTCAGATAATATTTATGTCTTAGCTGGGAATGATGGTATAATTTATGATGCAGGATATGGAAATAAAAAAGCACTTAAACAATTCTTTAAAAAATTTAAAGAAATTGAGACTCATTATAAAAATCAACATAAGAAATTTCAAATCACACGTATAATCATATCTCATGCTCATTCTGACCATTTTAGCGGTTTAAAGGCGATAAGTAATAGATTAGATATAAAAGTGGTATTAACAGAAAAAATAGCTAAAGTAATAAAAGATAAAGTCAGTTTCAATAGTAGGTATCAAGCTGATGACTATGGAGATAATTTAAAAATCAGAAGAAATTATATACGCAAAATCCGGAACTTTCTTCGTAATCTTGGTGAGAGGACATTTTATAAAAGAATATTTGGTCTCTCATATTTGAATAACCCAGACATATTTATTGATGAAAACGCAGTTATTTTAATTAATGGTGAAACATGGAAAATTTTTCCATCCCCCGGTCATTGCCCAGACCATATTTCCCTCTATAATGAAGAAAAAGGAATTCTTTTTTCCGGAGATAATGTTTTAAATATGAGATCAACCTGGTTAGGTCCACCAGAGTCGAATTTAAATGATTACATACAAACAATTCAACAATTACAGAATTTACCCAATTTGAAATTAATTCTTCCGGCTCACGGTGATGTTATCGAAAATCCAAAAGAATGCATTGCAGCGATCTTGGAACGCATGAAAGAAAGAGAACAACAAGTAATAGATGTAATTATAAATAATTCAGAGAAAGGTTCATCACCAAAGGATATCCTTAAAGCTATATATCATAATAAAAATAAGTTCTTACGTATGATTGCGCGTAGTTGGGTTGTTTTAACAATAAAAATGTTGGAAAATAAGAATCTAATAAAAAGGAAAGTCGCAAAAAAGAAGATCTTATTTTTTCCCTTAGAGAAAAATTAATAGATATACGAAATTATGCAAAAATTCTTATTATTTAAATTAATACATGAAATTAAGGAAGAAAAAAGGTAGTAATTAAAATTATAGATTCAATTCTTTTAATTTGAGAGTGTTAGATTTCATCTGCTCTTCGGATATTTTGAATAATCTCCAAAAAATGATAATCCCGGTAAAAATAATCATCATTGGAAAGACTGACATTTGAAGTCTCAAACCCATCAATTCTAAAGGATCAGTTGAACCTGAATGGTATCCAGTGGAAATCCTCACAATCCAAAAAACTAATGCATTAATAGCAATCCCTATTCGAGAGATAAAAATGTATGTTCCTTGGTATATTCCTTCTTTTCTTTTTCCTGATTTTAAAGCTGCTTCATCAATTACACTTGAGAACAGCGGCATTGTCATAGTAATTATAGCACCGTCTACTAAACCACCAATAATTAATATTATTATGACTAATGGTAAACCAGATGGTCCGACGGGAACAAATATTAAAGGAATTCCCATGCATCCTAACAATATCGCTCCAATTAGAGCAATTCTTTTTATTCCTAATTTAAACGAGAATTTGTACCAGACTGGTGCTGCACAGATTACAGCAATAACATAAGCAACAAGTATAATTTCACCTAGTTTTGGCAATTTTAAGATATCCTCTACAAAAAAAGGTATAGATGCCATAATAATGCCCATTGTTGTTGTATAACCAACATATAAGGCCATATATGCAACAAAACTCTTATTTTTTAAAGTTGTAGAAAATCCTTTGAAAAAAGGTTCTGACTCTTTGTCTATAAGAGCTCTTCGCTGTCTCATTTCAGAATCCTCACGAATTCCAGGAATCATTAGCATGAAAAATAAGAAACTTAACCCCGCAACTATGATGGCTTGTAACGGATATCCAATTTCTTGCCCAAACTCACCAATAATTAAAACTGGTATAAAAATCCCTAGTAATACTCCAATTGTCTCTAGAATTGTTGTGATTGCACCACCAATTTTTCTATCCTTATTATCTCGAAACTTATCAGGGAATAATGCTATGCGATTTATGTCATAAAGAGAAAAAAAAGTATCCATAAGACATTGAAACAATAATTACCATAAAAAGACACCCATTTGTCCTGATTTGACAATACTAGGTGAAGAAAACAAAAAAATTACCATAAAAGCGTAAGGAATAGCTCCCATAATAATGAATGGAAATCGTTTTCCCCAACGATTAGTAAATCTAGTAGATCTGTCGCTATAATAACCAAGAAGTGGGTCATTGAACATATTAAATACCATAAAGATAATTTGGGCTATAACATATAGTGTTATGTCCAAACCAATAAAACTCTGATAATAATATGGCATTTGTTGGGCAAACATTTGACTCATCATCAGTCCTACAAGATTTCCAAGTTGAAATGATGTGATTATCTTTTTTGGGTATCGCTTATAAGAGCTTTCTTCTTTCTCATTCATATTTGAAATAGGGTCTGTTATATTATGCTTTCATTTTACTATTAATTTATTAACTTATTTCTAAATTAATAAATAAATTCTATTAGGTAATCCTCAACTTGATATTATAAAAATCTTATAGCGATATTAGTTTTAAAAGTAAAGAATCTCCATTTATTTTAAATATGCAAAAAGAACAACAAAACTATTTTAATGGACCGTTTTTAAAAAGAAATAAAATCATTTATCGACATTATCAAAAGAATATTGTCAATAGTTGTAAAAATAAAAATTCCTTAGTAGTTTTACCAACTGGTTTAGGTAAAACAATAATAGCTATATTATTAATTGATCATACTCTTAAAAAATATCCAAGTTCTAAAATTATAATTCTTGCTCCAACAAGACCCTTAGTATCTCAACATAGGGATTCTTGTGAAAAGTTTCTTAATATTGATCTAGAAGAAATCACATTACTTACAGGAAAGATTACCCCTGAAAAACGAATTATTTTATTTAAAAACTCAAAAATTATTATTTCTACTCCACAAGTTATAAAAAATGATTTGATGAGAGGACGATATGATTTAACTCAAGTATCATTAATAGTTTTTGATGAGGCTCACAAAACAAAAGGTAATTATGCATATAATTTCCTTTCAAAAGAATACATTGATACTTGTAGTGATCCATTGATTCTTGGTTTAACTGCTTCACCTGGTAAGAATTATGAACGTATACAAGAAATATGTGATAATTTATATATTGAAAATATTATCTTTAAAAGTTATGAAGATGAAGATGTAAAAGACTATATATACGATATTGATACTTATATAAATTTTCTTAGTTTACCTATAAAAGTAGTGGAACTAAGTGAAGTTTGGAATAATCTTTTTGAAAAGTTCTTAAGATTTTTCATTAAAAGTAAACTTTTGCCTCCAAATAAACCGTATTATTCAAAATTGGATTTTTTAGGAATAAGTCGTGATTTAACATTATCATTGCAATTAGAAAGAAATGATGATTTAGAACTTTCTGATGAGGACTTTTTGGAATATCTCTATTATAAATCTCCAAAAATTATAGAGATTGTTAAAAAAAATAATCTTAATGTAGAATCAATCTTCTCGTATTGTTCAAGCTGTATTTCTCTCCTTCATGCTAAAGATTTACTAGAAACTCAAGATACTTCACTATTTAAATCATTTATTGAGAAAATTGAATACAGGGCAGATGATAATCTCTTATCTGCTAAAAGAATAGTGAATTCGGAACATTTTAAATATATAAAGGCAGACTTGGAAAAGGAAGATCAAGCAAAATTAACTCATCCTAAAGTGAATAAGATAATTTCTATTATAAAAGAAGAAAGAGAAGAATTTAACAATAATAAGATTATAATTTTCACTCAATATCGAGATATGGCTGAATTTCTAAAAAGAACATTATGCAATGTCTTTAATAATCAATTAGAAGTTGAAAAATTCATAGGCCAGACAAATAAGATTGATGATAATGGATTTTCTCAGCATGAACAAATTGAAATTTTAAAAAAATTCCGAGACGGAATAATTAATATCTTGATTGCTACAAGTGTGGCAGAAGAGGGTTTAGATATACCTAACGTAGATGCTATAATTTTTTACGAACCTGTTCCCTCTGAAATCAGGTTAATTCAAAGAAGAGGAAGGACTGGACGATTTGCTCCAGGAAGATGTTATATACTTGTAACTGAAAACACAGTTGATGTTCCGTTTCACATCGTTGCAAGGAGAAAAGAAGGATTTATGAAGTCAGTTTTATCTTATCCTGAACAAATTAAGCTAATTAATAATTTAGATCGCAAAAACAATACATTTTCAATACTTAATTCCAAATGTTCAGAATTAGACCTTATTACTAATTTTAATGATAGAAAAGAAAAAGAAAATGAGTTTTTAGCAAATCGTTCAATTGAAGATATCATTACCCAATTAGATAAATTTTGCAATAGCAAAGAATTTCAAAAACTTAAAGAATGTGGTGTTACATTTTATTCAGATTTGATAAAAATGGAATTACCCTCATTAAAAGATAAAATACATAAATTAAAAGGAAAAAAATCTAAACAACATAAAGGGAAAAAAATTTATTTAAATAAAAATGTAAAAACTTTAATTAAAATTGTTAAAACTTATGGTGAAAATGGAAAATTAGAGTTTAAAAGATTCCAAGATCTTGCATATATAGAAGAAATAATTGATCATAAGTTTAAAGTTCACTTTAATCAAGCGTGTTATTTAGGTTACCTTAAAAAGCAAGATAATTTAGTTCATTATCTCATGGATTATGAATAACAACATTTTACTTAACTTTCCCTTCTTTTCTTTTTTTAAATAAGTAATAACCTAATACAAAAATAGTTAATATTATTGGAAAGGCAAGCAAAGCAGGATTTCCTCCACTAAAAAGGAATAAATAATATGATAGGGTTATAATTGATGTAAAAAATGCAATAATAGTATAATATTGACTAGTGAAGTTTTTTAAGCGATTAAGAGCCATATATACTTTAAAATTTGTATTTTTAATCACTTCAAGCTCTGTCTCATCAATATCATTTAATACTTCAGGGTTTTCAAAATAAATCCCCCATCGAGGGTCATACCTTCCTTGTAATTTCTCTTCACTTATTAAATATAATAAATGGTCCTGAATGTTTTGCTTCTTGATTTTTAATTCATTATTTAGAAATCCAATAGTTAAGTATTCATTAGCTACAGCTTTAATAGTCATTTCAATATAAGCTTTTAGAATCAATCTTTCTAATGATTTAACTTTTTCATTTAGTATCTCTCTATATTCATTTATAAATTTATCAAAATCTTCTAAAATAAATTTAGAGATTTGACTAAAATTCTTTGATTGCCTGTTAAATTCTTTAATCTTATCATTAGCAGTTTTGTTTATTTCTTTTATCTCATTTTCAATACTTTTTGCTCTTTTTTGAATAATTATATTAATTTTTTTAAATTCCTTAATTTCGATGTGATCTTCAACTTTTCTTTCTAAATTACCAAGTAACTGGCTTAAATGGATTTTTTTATTATTAATAAATGTTAATAATTTCCCACGGAAAGATTCATTTTTTAAAAGCTCAATTTGCTCATTAGTTTTTTCTATTTTATTGTTATAATCATTTAAGAAATCATTCTTTCTTTTTACAAAAAATTCTCTAATTTCAGGAATTAATTTTTCTGAATCAGTAGTCTTGCTTGATAATTTTTTAATTTCCTCTTCTATATTATCTTTTGATTGGTTTAATTTCTCTTTAAAATATCCTTCTTTATTCTTTTGAATCTCTTCAACTTCAAAAAATGAATCCAATTTTTCAAATTTCTTTATGAATTTGTTAAAATATTCTTTTAATTCAATTCTAAGATAATTATATTTATTTTCGATGTAATTTTGCATTTTATTAAAATGATCTAAGTTAGTCTTTATAGTTTTAATAGCTAATTCATCATTTTCTAAAGTCGATTCAAAATATTGTTTAGTTGCAATAAATTCTTCTCTTTCTTTATTTATTCCTAATTCATTCAATTTGTCATAAAATTGTTTCGGGATAATTTCTTTAAAAATTTGTAAATCTTTAATTCGATTTTGAAGTTCTAACATGTTTGTATTTAATGTTCTATTTCTTATACTTGAATCATAAAGCGCTAAAATCTTCCCAATTCTTTCTCTATTTAATTTCAATAAATTATTGTCTATATAATTCCTAAGTTCTTTATTTGAATAATAAAAGTCGGTAAAAACTAAAAGTGATTTATCATCTTCGTCAAGTTCTGCATTTATTTTTGAAATATCAATAATATCTTTTAATCTATTAATAAGCACTTTACAAGAAAGTTTTAACTCCTTCTTTAGGTCAACAAGATCAATATGATCCGTTTTTTTCTCAATTATCATGGCATGAATTCTGTTAGTAATGATATTGTTAATATAATCATCTTTTAGAACCGAGATCTCGTTGTTGAAAAAAATAGTAAATTTTTCCCATTGAATAATAGTTAATTTGGACTTTTCATTAAAATCTTCAATTTCTTTTTGACAATCACTTAATTTTTTTAAGTGTAATTTGTTAGCTTTTTCAAAATCTGACTTTAGAGAGTCACATTGTTTAATTACAATCTCAATATTTAAATTATCTGATTGATTAAAATAATTTCTGATTTCTGTTAATTTGGATTTAAATTTGAGAATTTCTTGTGTTGTAAAGTTGTCAAAATCTTCTATTTTAGATCTATTTCTCTCTTCTATGACTTTATTCTTTAAAGATTGAACCTGTTTTGCTATTAAATCAATAATATATGATTCTAAATTGTCTAGTTTTTCTTGTAAATGTTTATATAATATAAAGAGCTTCTGTTTTTGTTTTATCTCATTTTTAATAATAACATGAAGATCTTTAATTTCATTTATTTTTGCAGATAATAATAAATCAGATTCTTTTTTAATAATGGTAAAAGCTTCTTGAAATTGATTTGAATTAATTTTATATCTAGCTTCTTCACCAATTTCGGATATATGAACACTAACTTTTTCTTCTATTTCTTCAACTTCTTTTAATTTATTGTTAAAAAATTGAAAACCATCTGTATAAAAATTAAATTTATTTTCGAATTTTTCTTTAACTTTTACCCAATTATTAATTACTTTCTTATGTTTTTTAACGACTTTCCTTTCTTTTGATGTTATTTGTTGAGAGATTTTATAAATTAAACTATCATATTTTCTAACATTTTGAGTTATTATATCTAATTCTTTAATCATTAGATTAAAATTTTCATTCTTGTATTCTTTTTCTAAGACTTCCCTAAATATTTTCCTAAAAGCATCAAATTTCTTATTTAAATCATCTTCTATTATTACAACTTTTTCCTTTAAATTGGTTAATATATCATTTAAATTTCTTAGCTCTTCTTTTTCTTGTATTTTTCCCTTTAGATATGCTTCAACTTCTGCTAGCTTCTTTGGTAAGATAGAATAAATCTGCTCCCATTCAGCAATCTCTGACCTTAATACTGCTTGAAGGTTAATATAATATAAAATTTCATTAAATGAATTTTCAATGTTCTCATTTAAAAAATCAGCTTCCATTAGGGCATCTCGGATAATGAATTTTAATCTTTCTTTGGAATAGTCAATTTCATTAATTAAAAGATAACTCTCTATTTCTTCTTTTATTTGAAGATCAATTTTTTTCAGCTTTAACGTCATATTATAAATATCATTCTTAATATCTTCTAATTTCTCTTTTTCCTCTATAATTCTCTCAGTATTAATCTCTGTATCGCAAACAATTATCTTTTGTAAAATATAGTCCAAATAAAATAGGTATTTTGTTTTTGATAAAAATCGTTTCTTAGCTTTAATATTTCCTTTGAAAAAATTTCTCTCTATCATTTCTTTAATAATAGGAAAGATGTTTTCTCTTAGTTTCAATGGTTCATAGTTTAAAGTTTTATATTTCTTATGAAGAGCAGAAAGAGAAACAATACTGTTTTTATTAATTTGATCATAAAATTCTTTAATGAATTCTTGCCTCCCTTGACTCAAATTTCGAAGAAAATTATTGAATTCAATCTTGTTATCTAAAATTCTTAACTTAAAATTATAATTAAGATTAATATATGATATTACATCTTCAACATCGTTAAGCAAACCAAAAGTAGTCTTTAATTGATTTAAATCTATGAATTTTTCTTTCTCAATTTGCTTAAATAAAGTTCTTTCTACTTCATCAATGAACTTTTTCCAAACAAATGATAAAAGAATTATCAATTTTGAAACATCATGTAATTTATAAGCATTCCAATTTGATTGATTATTCAGAATCTCATTTAATTTATTATTTATAAAGGAATATATTCCTGCAGGATTATAATCTAAAAACCATGAATATAGGTTAAGAACATACACAATCCAAAAAGTATCATTAATAATTCCCTGATGATTTAAACTAAAACCACCACTTTCATTTTGAAATTGGTGTAGATATTGGATTTCCTTATCTTTAACTTCAGAATCTAAATCCAAATATTTTTGGCAAAGTAATTTAAAAATTAACCCATAACTTTTTTTTCTACTATCATCAAAAAACCCTCGAAATTGATCTCTATTAAGACGAACATCAACTCCTATAATTGTAAATATTTCTAAAACAAAAAATAAAGTTCTTCCTGGCGAAATCTTTTTGCATATATCACACTGCTCATCATGACAGTGCATAAAAGTATTTTTCTTTTCATGTGATAAAACAAAGTTTTTAATCTCTAACTTAATATTTTCAGAGGATAAATATTCTTCTAAAAATCCTAAATTTTTCAAACACGCTAATGCTAAAAATGTTGAGTAGACATCAGGAAATTTTTGTATATTAGGAGATAATTTAAATCCTAATTTTTCATTTTTTTGAATTTCACATTTTTTAATGAAATCATATATTTCATTCTTTTTTATCTTCTTTTCGTTTTTAAGATATTTCTTTAGTAATAAAAACCAAAAAATGTTTTCTAGCGTTAAATTAGAGGTATTTACTAAATTATTATTAAAAAATTCATAGAACTTAATAAGATCATTATAGCCACTTAAATAAAAGTTCCCTATATCTTTTTGTTTTACTATAATAAAAGATTTAAATGGTTCTTTTTTGAATTCAGTGATATACGGATAAGCAGATTTCTGTTGAACATTAGCCAAACTAAAATAAACCCCAGAAACAGTATTTTTTATTATTTTGTAATTAATGAAAATTTTAACATATATTTTTTTTGGGTAAAAAAAATGATTAATATATTTTGTTGAAAATAACATTTAGTCGTTATTTTCATACTTTTTAAATCTATGAATATTAGCTCTTGAATTAAAAATCACTTGATTCAAAAAAAGGATGATTTAAAGATCTACTTTTTTTCCGTAGTTCTGATAAAGGCACTTTTTTTTCTAAAGTAAACAATAATAAGTGCGAAAATTATGCAGACAAAAAAAATATAGATTGCTACATTTAGGATACCTGGAGATAATTTTTTTGATAGGTTTAAAATAACATAATATGCTCTAGACCAATTATTATTACCATTAAGTGATGAATCTTTAGCCCAAACTTCAATTTTGTAGAACTCATAATTAGGATAAGAAGAAATATTCTGCCAATTAAAAAACCAAAGTTCATCTACTTCTAGAGCCATTGTAGCATTAAATAATGAGGTACTAATGTTCGAAATTTGAACAATAACATTACCAGACACAGGCGGGTGATCATCGGAAACATTAACAATGATCTCATAGAAATCTTTCTTAATTTCTGAATTATTCGTGGATGGTTGAACAAATGTAATTACTGGAGCAACTGTATCATTATTAGCGGATTCCTTTATTTCATGCACATTTATATCTTCCATTTTACTATTTGAAATTGTGGATATAAATGGTTCTTGTTGTATTAGAAATGAGGTATTAAGAGTTATTAAAATAATAATTAAAGAAAAAATGAAGAGTTTATTCTTTTCAAGCATTATCTTCATTATAGTCCGTTATTGGTATCATCTTAATTAAGAATTAATTCTAAGTATAATTTAAACTTAAGGTACATAAAAATTAAAATTATTAAAAAATCAACAAGTTAGCTAATTTCATCTTCACCTTAAATTCTCAGAGATTTCAGAAAATTATAAATTAAAAAGATATGAAATTATGAAATATTACATTTACAATTGAGGAATGCTATTAAAACTCCAAGTATCTTTAATTCCTAAATTATCTTGTATTAATGGGTTTTATATTTGAATAATAGGAATTTTTTGTCCTGCGGGAATATAATTTTTAGCATATTCAAATGCATCCTCTATTGTTTGACTCTGATTTAATCGATCCCAAAATATATGGAAAAACCATGAACCAGCAAAACCATCTAAATTATTATTATCTCGCCAATACCAAGAAAATATATCTGTTGTAGACGTTATTAGAATAGAATTAGATATATTATACCAACTTTGTCCTATATCTGAATTTATGTTTAGAAAATTGCCGCTAAAACAACTATCAACGTTTATCAATATACGTTCACAATCGAACTGTTTAATCAAATTAAAAAATTCGGTTTCAGATATATAGCTATCATCTGCTTCAAAATGATATGTAGCATTGCTACCACCAGCTATTTTATTCGATCCATGGTCAACCATATAAATTATTAATTGATCTTTTGATTTGATACTTGAAGCAAACGATCCTTCGATTGAAACATTTAATTCTTGTTTGAATCTACTAGCATTTACATCGTCATCTTCCACATGAATAATTGCTCCCGTTAAATCGTTCGAGATACCATCATTCGCATTTATATCAATTACCGCATCATTTTTATGATACAGCATTAGAAATATATTCTCCTCGGAATATCCATGATGCTTCAAGATCCAATAGACTTGGAGTGCTTGTGCAGGAAATCCATCAGAATCTATTTTACCTGGAGGGGGAATTGGATTTATAGGATTAGTTACATTTACCGAAATCCATCGTTCTACTCTAACATCATCAAAAAGCACCATATCAGTACCTGTCATATTGCCTTCAATTGCTAAAACTAAATGTAATTGAGTAATTTCGTTTAAGGTAGAATTATCGACGATGCCTGTAACATTTAGATTAATCCAGCCTGTTGAGGTTTCATATATCCCCTTTGACCAATCTGTTCTTACTATACCATTGCTAGAATTTAACCACCGTAACCCTATTCTTGCCCCTGGTCCTGTAGGTATTATTGTAGCAGGTGTCCATGAATTAGTTGTAATATTAACCCAAGCAGAAAGATTATAGATAGCAAATTCATATAACGGATAATACTTAGTCCAATTAAATACATATTCCATATCAACATAGCCACCCCAGGAATAAGCCATTAATTTTATAACTCCGGGAGCGCCATCATGACCAAGGTCAGTATCTAGTGCTCCATAACCATTAGTGCAGTTTTCCACCCATCGACCTGTCTCACTACTAAAATTTGCATCAGTTCCATCATTGAAATCATCCTCTGGTTCGCTTTTTTGAAAATCATTCGCACTACAGACTATAATTGCTTTTCTCGCACTGGGGATTGGTTTTTTAGCTGGTGGAATAAATATTATGAGTATAGCAATGATTAAGGCAACAACTATGACTGAAACTATAATTGGTATTAATTTCTTTTTATTTATATAATAACACAAAAATGTATAGTAAATTTCTTAATTAAGCATTAAGTTTGCTAAATTTTTAAATATATCTCCTAAAATTAAAGTTGAATCTTGATAATTAATTGAAGAAAGTTAAAATAGATATAATTCCACTATGCTCCTACTAATTCACTTAAATTTAGTAGCAATAGTGTAATTAACTAATTAAATAGTAGTAAAATATAATATTATAAAAAAAAGTTAAATTATTTTATTTATTCTATATTGCTAGGCCTATTATTGCTATAATATCTTCATGTGTGGGTTCTTCAAGAACCTCTAATAAATCATACTCACTAATCATCTCAAGAATGCCTAATACTTGCAATTCGTGATTGTACAACTCATTCGCATCAGATAGGTTTCTCCAACAGAATGGGCACTCGGTTGTTAAAATATCGGCATTTACAGCATTAGCTTCGTCACATCTTAAACTAGAGGTTCTCAGAGAAAAATCTGGATATCCTGCACGAACTCCCCCTCCCGCACCACAACACATTGAATCCATCTTAATACGATACATCTCAACAAATTTTATTCCAACATCTTCTTCAAGTTTTCTAAGAATTACTCTCGGCTTATCGTACCATTCTTCTATTTGTTTTTTAACTTTCCTCATGTCAATCATTAAGTTCTTAGATTTTTCAATCATCCTTTGCTCCATATCGAGGCCGAAATGTCTACCTGTGTGGCAGGGATCATGATAAGTCACTACCTTCCCTTTTAATTCCTTATTTGGTTTAAATTTAATTTTTTCTTTCATAATTAATTCAGATATCATTTCGAATGCATGTTTAGTTTTAAAGGGAAGTTCATCTTCTTCTATCCATTTGGGATAATCCACAAAAAAGGTTCTATAACATCCCGCACAAGAGAAAAATACCATGTCAAAGTCTTTAAAATTTTCAAGATTTTTCTTCATTAGATCTTTAGCTGTTGTTACAGAACCAATTCTAAAGAATGGGCTTCCACAACATACCTCATCACCAACTAAAGTAAAATCTATCCCTAATTTTTCGAAAATTCTACATGTCGCGGTAGCTATATTGATTTGGCGATAACTTGCGGTACATCCAACATAATAGGCATATTTAGCACCTTTTTTATCAATATATTTTTCTAATCCTGCATCTTTAGCCCATTTAAATCGTTCCTCTGCTTTTTCACCATAAGGATTATTTAATTCTTTCACTATTTTATCCACATATTGATGCCTTTCTATCATTGGAACACCAGCTTCACTACATGCTGCTCTTAAGGATTCGATTATATCCACTGTGCGAACTTTGCTTTCACATTGGGCAGCACATTGACCACATGTAATGCAAGGCATGAAAACATCTCTTACTTCCTCTGAGAATACTAAGTCATCATTAAGAATGGAACGCGCAATCCACATCTTTCCAGCATTCCAAAACGCTTCCCATCCATATTCTATACCTGCTGGACAAGCTTCAACCATTCCTTCATATAAAAACGTTCTATTCGTTTTACCCTTCCATTCACCAACTCCATCTCTACTTGGTTCACCAGAATAAGCAAATTTACAAGCTTTACAATGAATACAACGGTATATATCTTTTTTTAATTCTTCTAATCTTTCCATTCCTGTAATATTTTTTATAGACATTTTTTTATCTCACCTCTTTTATTTTATGGAAGGGCAAGCCTCCCAGGATGTAAAATTCCATTTGGATCAACCAGTTTCTTAATTGCTCGTAAATATTTCCAATACGTTCCCGCTTGATAATAAGCTTTAATGTGAATGTAGGGATCTGGTCGATAATTCAACCATCCTTGTTTCAAACCATATTCAGTAGTCTCTCTATTCAATTCTTGAACTCTTTCGATCTCTTCTGTCTTTGTGCTATCAAAGCAAATGATAGGCATACAAATTGCTTGTCTACCACGCTCAATTGAAGCAACCCATATCGTGGGTGGAAAACCATATTTTTCCATTGCATTACAATATACTTCACAGAAATGGGCACATTCTGGCCATGGAGTATACCAAGTGATAAATAAGAAACCAGCGTCCCAGAAACTATAAGGAACAGCAATTTTGTTCGGCTTTTTTAATCTGCTTGCGATTTGTTTTGGATGAAGTTCCTGAGATTTTATTGAATCGGGGTCTTTAGCTCTATTCTTCTTATAATCTTTTGCCATCTTATCAATTCTATTTGTAACATAGTCTAATTCTTCCTGTGTTTGAGCCCAGCATTCAAAATTCATCCACCATTTCGAAATACCTATTTCCTCATAGAATTTATAATCGAGAGGTATTTTATCCTTTGGCCATCGAGTCATTACAAGTTGGTAGTTACCCCCTTGGACCATTACACAATGATGTGCAATCCCAAATTCTTGCTTTTGGATTTCTAATGTTAAATTCTGCATGTCATAGGGATTTGACATCCCCCACACAACTATTGTTTTAAATTCGGGATGTGGATAAATCTTTACAGCCACTTTTGTGATTACTCCCATAGTCCCTTGACTGCCCATTAAAAACGACCAAATATCAGGACCAATTCCATATTTGTAGAATGGTTTCGCAGTTGGTAATGCCCAAGAACCAGTCCTTAAAACATCGCCATTTGGAAACACAACTTCAGCGCACATAAAATTGTCACCTTGTGGTCCCACACTTGAAGTGTATAATGAAAATCCTCTATCAATAGCATCACCCATAACTGTAGAGGCTGGTGGAGCTCCATCTGGTATTGGTGGTGCCCAATTAGGATGATTTTTATGCATATATGCCCAGAGTTCTCCTATGGTAACTCCCGGTTCGACGACACAAAACCGATTTTCTTCATCTATTTCAATAATTCTATTCATTCTTCCTAAATCAAGGAGAACTCCACCAGGTTTAATCGTTGGACACGAAAAACCACCTGACAATCCACCAGAGACAGGACTTACAGCTATTTTTTCTTGAGTACAATATACTAAAATCTTACGAATCTCTTCAACATATTTGGGGCGAACGACGATATCAGGGATTTGACTCTTTAGTCATTATCCGCTTTGGGATAATGGATTTCTAAACCCATCACTGATTTCGCCAAGTAAGATGCTGTAATCGCTTTGTTATTTGTAGCGTATTCTTTACCAACAATGCCTACCATAGCTTCTAAATCCTTCTCTGTAGGAAGTTTATAACTCATAATTTCCAACCTTTTAATTTATCTTTCTATTTTTGATTTTTTATAAAATATTTGATATTTGGGAAAATTAAATACAGAATATTAAATTTTCTCATATCTCATTCAAACACGAGAGGTTTTTTTCTAATAATTAATATGTGGTACTGGAGAACTTTATTAAAAAAGACCTAAGTATGAACAAAATTATAAGATTATTTATCATTATTTTGAATCTTTAAAAGTAATAAAAATCAAATTATAACACGGATTTAGATATTTTTATTATCTTACAAGGAAGCTTTACTTTCACTTTTTTCTTATTACTTAAATAGGTTGAAATACTAAATTGTCTTTAGTCCTAATTGTTTGATATTTATTTAAATATTCTTTTCTTCGGATATCATTTATTATGAATTTTTGAAATTCACTATTATCTTCTTCGATGAATTCCCAAAACTCTTCATAAATTTCTTTTAAGGTCATTTTTTTATTTTTAGTTTCTTGTTTTAAGCCAATATCTTCATTACTTTTGACTCTATTCAGGGGATCATACTTAACATTATTGCCATCAAGAGTTATTTTTTCAAAAAGATTACAATTCTCATTTTCCTTCTGATTGAAAGCTTTTACACCATTTCTCAGCATTATTGAATTTTCTTGGTTAAGTTCAAGATCTACTTTTTGGTATCCGCGAATTTGAAAATTCTTATCTACAAAAACTTGAAAATGATGGGGGCATATCAATCCTTTTTGGATTGAAACTGTGGTTAAATGTGTATTATTTTTTAGTTCTCTTTCTGGAATGCCAATAATATCTCTTGTTTTGCAAATTGGACATATTACTTGGATTTTATTGGTTTTGCAATAAACAACCATTAGAGTTCTGAATTAACAAGTGTAATCTAAGTATTAGTAATACTTCTAAATTGTAATATTTAAACTTATTATAAAATGAAAAAAATTATCAAAAAATTATCATTTTAAGAATTTTTTTGATGAATATCTTATACCAACAAAGAGAAAAAATAGTGAAAATATTAAAGTCAAGGGTAAATGTCCAATAACAATATACGCGAAATTAGGCTCTGTTGAATAGAAATAAAGAGTGATAGTCACCGCGAGATAGATAAAAGAATTTAAAATGGCAATTTTCCAGTTTGAAGCTAAAAAGCCTAGAACTAAATTTGGGAGCAAAAATAAAATAATTATATTTGCTGTTGATAATAATATTAAATAGGGCATAAATCTTTTGAATAATTGTTCTGGTGTAAAGAATCGGTTCAAATTAAAAGTTTCAAATATGAAGACTGTTACGTTTATACTCAATAGAATTAAAAAGTAAGTAATAGGGCCTACTATCAACCAGGACAATAACAATCTCATCCTCGGGGAGTGTAATGTTTTCCCTTTTAAGTTATTATTAATAATTCTTTCCATGTCATCAGGGAAAATTGTATCCGGGTCATAATCAGGTGAAAAAGCATCAATAAAATCTTGCATGATATTTGTAAGAATAAGTCTGACAAGCGTGTTATTATCATTATCACTTACTATAGCTGCTCCAAGAATTCTTTCTTCTGATATTGGTACTAAAATGAGTTTATTATTTTCCCCTAGATCAACATTTTTAACGATAGTTCCTAATGCCTCTCTGCTAAAGTTAGAGATTGATGAGAAAAAACCTATTAATATATTTTGATCGTATTTTTTTATCATGTAATTTTTGGAATATAACAGGATTCCATTCTCATCCAAGATATATAAACTTTTTATCATAATTCACAACTTTTTTTATAATATTTTATTATATTTTTATGTACTTTCAAAAAATTCCAAATAATCCCCTAAAGATGCCTTATGTCTTTTAAAACTAAATAGATATTGACCAAATAATTCTGTTAATCGAATTACCATCTGATTTGGGTCAGAGTTTAAAAATAATTTATATTTTTCATTCTTTCTTTCTTCTCTGATTTTAGCTATTTCCTCAAATTTAAAAAGTTTTTTTATCAAATTTTCATCAGGATTATTCAATTCAATTGTTATTATTTCGCCAGATTGAGGTAATTCTTCTATTAGTTTATTATATGTTCCAATCTTAGATTCACCTTTACTAATAGTCAATATCTGATCACAATTTGATACAATTCCTTCAGGACCATGAAATACTAATATCACACGGAATTCTTTTTTAATTTTCTCTATGTAATTATTAAATTTTTCATATTCTAGACGATCTAAAATTATGAGTGGTATCAAAAACGTAATTATTGAGGGTGATTGAAGTAAGGCTCTTCCAATTGAAAATAAGAGAAATTCTAATTGTGTTAATTTTGAAAATCTTTTATTCTTTTTATTTAATAATCCCGTAACTTCTAAAGCACTGTTGATATACGCTCTTTTTTTGAAAATCATTCTCATTGCTGCTTTTGCAAATAAATCACTCATAATTTCATCTAATCTAGGAGTTATTCCCGCTTTTTTTAAAATTTGGTTTAAAATTGATTTCTTCTGTTCAATAATTTCTTTAATATTTATACCATAATAGATTGCTTTCTTAATTTTCATATTTAGTATTTTTGATTCATACGCTTGAGGTAAAATAAAAATTCTCTCTTTTTCCTTTTTTTCTAATAATTGAATAGGTGTTCCAAAAATTTCAATAGTTCCAGAAAAATCGGAGTAACTACCAGAAATAGCTTGAAATAAATTCAAAATATCATAATCATGACTTACATTCTTCAAGCGTTCATCTTCAAAAATTATCCCTATTGATTTGCCTCTATGAATTTTAAATGAAACATTCTTAATACTCCCATCTATGGATAGGTTTTTAATGACTAAATATTGAGAGTTTTCTCTTAATAGATCAATTTTAAGACTTCTTGATACAAGTTCACCTACTTTTTCGATTAATTGATAAATATGTGGGGGGTTTACTTCATTCCAATTTTTAATAATCTCTTCTTCATTAAACTCTCTTACTTTTAAAACTTTTAAAAGTGTTTTTGAAAAAGATAATGACGGAATAAGAGGATAATTTTCAAAATTCACATTTAGTTCTAGTACAAAATAAGGGAAAGATATTCTTATCTCTCTGTGATAAGGATTATTATCAATTACATAATTTTCAAATTTTTCATCAATTAATTTTGTTTCATTTTCTAGAAGAGCTAGATGTTTTTGAAATTCTCTTCTAATTAATTTCCTCATACGCCCAATAATTATACTTGGGCTAATAAGACCATCTTCATCAAAATCCGGTTCTACGATAATTTCATTAAAATCAATTTCCTCTTCTATTGGAGTATAGATTTTTAATAATGGTAACCCTTTCTCCATAACATCTTTGTTTGTAAAGAATAATACTTCAAAAAATGATTTTTTATAAATTAAATTCAAAATTGATGCAATACCAAATGTATTTTCTCTATAAGTCATCCAAAAACGTCTGGAAAATCTAATTGCGTCTAAAATTTTTACTCTTAGACGCTCCAATTCAATGTTTCTGGGTTCCTTTAATAATCTAGCTTTTTTCAATGTACTAGACTTTTTCACCTTTAGGCACCTCCATTGCTTTATAACGGAAATATTGTTCCATTTTAGAATCAATTTGTTTTATTTCTTGAATTGAATCTTTACCTGTCTCTTCTTCAATTTTTTTAATCAGATTATCAATGTTTAAATTAGTAAATATTGAAAAATCTGTGCCTGCTTTGTTTTCTAAAACTTTTTCGATCCCTTCAATCATTTCAAGTCTTTCTATCATATTCTCTTTTATATCGGTGAATACTATTTCAATTGATCTGCCTTTTCCTGGTAAATTACTTAAAAGCATTTTTGGTCGTCCAAAATCTATCATTCCACGTTTTCTACCAAAAATTGCAACAAGATTACAAAATCTGGATTCTTCAGGATAATGTGTTATAACAACTAATGTTGTATTGAATTGTTCATTAATCTTAGTTAATACTAACCATAGATTCTCTCTCACCACAGGATCAAGACCTGATGTTGGTTCATCTAAAATTAAGAACATAGGTGAATGAATTAATCCTATTGCGATACTAACACGTCTTTTTTGTCCTCCCGATAGATTTTTGACTAATTCATTCATTTTATCTTCAATTTCCAAGCTACGCAAAATTCTCTTAGATTTACTTATTATTTCTTTTTCTGTAAGCCCATATTGATTTCCAAAATATAATAAATTCTCGAACGTCGTAAAATTGTGGTATATTTTACCTAAATCTTGCGGGACATAACCATATATAGGTCTGATTCTTCTTGATGTTCTTATATTCATATCCATACCATAAATTTGGCAAAATCCAGTAATTTTTCTCATACCAAGTAAACCTTTAATGAAAGTAGATTTACCAGCACCACTCTCTCCCAAAATTCCTAAAATTTTACCATGTCCTACATTCATAGAGACAGAATCTACGATTAACTTTCCCCCTGCGTAAACACTTAAATTTTCACAATTAATAGCAGAAAGTTTTTCTAAATAAGCCTTATTAAGTTTTCCACCAATACTTAATAATAACTTTATCCTTTGTGGTATTGAAAGTCTTTGATACAAATTGAATAAGATAAATAAAGCAATTCCAGCAGCTTCTATTAATAAGATATAAATTAATAATTGTGTCCATGGTTTAGAATCAAAACTCTGGTCATATTGTAATTCATCTATAATAGTAATGCCGTTAGCAGTATTTCTTAGATCTCCTCCAAATCCTGGATTATCTCCCACTCCTCCTGTATTTGAACTAATACATTGAGCAAACCAATTTAAAGTATTTCTAATATTTTCTGGTTGAAATCTATAATCGTAAAGACCTTTTGATCCAAAATACGTTATAAAAAATGTTGATGGCAATCCTAAATAGGCGCCAAGGGCCGGCAGGACTGAAAAAGAACCGTCAGAAGTCTGTGCATTTTTTAAGAATTCGATTACGGCTATTTTAGACATTGGTTCTGAATTTAATAAATCGGTGAATATTTCTAAACCATAATATGTTGAAATCACATCGCTATGGAATCCCACAAATATAGAAAATCCACCATCAGGATTTTGACATGATCTCAACCAATGAGTTAGATTTACATTATCAATAAATGCTAATCCCTCAAGAATTTCGAGTGAATTTAACCCCCAATATGTACTTTCCATAGTTGATATATTTGTATTTATAAAATACAAGAAAACTCGATGAAATGGGCCATACATTGATAAAATAACATCCACATCTCCTCCTATCCTAAACCCGCCATCAGGATTTTGGAGATTAACCAAATAATTTGTTATATTCCCAATTTTGAATGGATCAAGCCATTTGTTAGTAGAGGAATAAAGCATTTTGTAAATATTCAACCCACAATAAGTAGCATATAGAGTTGCGTTTTCCCCTGGAGTGGATGCAAAGCCTCCTTCATATTGATTATAACATAAGTCAACAAAGAGCAAAATATTCTCTAAGATATCTTTAGTAATGAAATCTTCATCAATAAATACAGAATTATATTTATAAAGTGCTACTACTCCATAAAAATTAGCTTCAATTGTCGTACGACCAAATAAAGAATTTTTACCTTGAAAAAGATGAAGCCACTCATAATATCTTAAAGTAGAACTTATAATATCATTATTATTTATTAATTTATCTTGTTTGAGAATTTCAATTGATTTCATTGCAGCCCATCCAGGAGTAAAATCTGAATTATAGTCTGGTCCTGGACGTGAGCCAAAACCTCCATCTGAGTTAGAACATTTAATAATAAATTCTAAGGTTTTATTTTCATCAAAAGTTGAAGGGAATGATAGGTCTAATGCTTTTAAAGAGGATAATGCATAATATGTTGATTCTACATCAGAAATTCCACCTAGAATATTTGAAAATCCTCCATCTATAATGCTATAAAGTGAACTAAAATATGTTATAATGGCTATTCGTTCTAAGGCTGTATATGTCATGTTTATTCCAAGGAAAGCTTTTATTCCATAATATGTTGTTTCGGCTGTAGCTATGCTCAAATCATCATTCGTCAATTTATAGCTACCAGCAAGCCAAGTAGCATTAATATATTTTGAAATGTTTTCATTTTTGAGAACAACACCAGCATTTAACATATTCGCCAAATCAATAGCGCGAGAAGTAGAAATTATATCTGATTCATTAAGGAATGATATTAACATAAATCCCTCTCCATTATCTTTCAAGGAATTATTTAGATAATTTACAATATTTTCTGTCTTATTTTGTTGAATTTTTCGATTCAAATAAGATTTATTGGCAATCTCAAGAGTTTTTATTGCACTATGGGTAGAAATCATGCTCCCAAGTCCACCCACATCTGAGTATGAACCATCGTAGTTTTGTTTTTCAAAAATATAATCAAAAAATATATTTGGTCTTATTTTTCTTACATATTTATTTGAAATATTATTAGGATTTTCTAAACTAGAAGAAAATTCCTCAGCAATAGAAAAGTTTATTGAGTCAATTGCTCTGAAATTTGAATCTAAATTAGGTTCAATAAATAAGCCAAGATCATTTTGATGAGTCCATGCAAAAAAAGCAGCATTATCTTTAATGAATTTAACATCTTCTTCCTCTATATATGAGATATAACGAACATTCACTAGAGCTAATGTAATAATAGGTACACCAACGAGAATACCTAGAATTATTATTAATTTTAGTAATCGCTTACTTTTGCGACTCAAACTTATTATTTTTTTATCACCTTCACGTTCTCCAGACTTTTTTCTTTTTCTTCTTCCTTTTGAATCCGTATTTGAAAGTATCGTCTAAAAGTAGCAATATCTTTACTCATTGATTTAACAATTATATTATTTTCAATCATATATTGAATCAATTTTGGCAGATTTTCTTCAAAATCTCCCATGAGAACTTCAATTGCTTCATTTCCAACCCTAATAATTCTTCTTATCGGTGGAAAATTTCTAATAAATTCGATTATCCTTTCATTTAGATTTTCAATTGTAAATCTTGCTATTAATCCTTCACTTGGCAAGGAAGAAATTAGGTTTTGAGGAGTATCAAACTCTAATAGTCTTCCCTCCCTTAAAATGGCTGCTTTATCGCATATTAAAGCGGCTTCCAAATCATGCGTAATTATAAACATTGTTGTATTCAATTTCTGGTTTAATTTCTTTAAATAACTTAGTATATCATAACGTTTACTTGCATCAACGCCAGTTGTAGGCTCATCTAAAAATAGTACATCAGGATTATGAATTAGACCGATAGCCATTGATAATCGCTTTTTCTCTCCCCCACTCATCCTTTTAACACTTTTATTCCATGTATCTTCTGGAATATCAAGGATTTTAAATAATCTTTCAGCCGTTTCTTTTGCTTTTTGTTTATTCATTCCATATGTAGATGTGAAAACTTCTACATTTACCATTGGATCTAATTCAAAATACAAATTCAACAATTCAAGTTGTGGAACATAACCGATATTGCTAAGAATTATAGCATGGTTACTCTTTTTTTCAGGAGATAAACCAGTTACCTTCACATCTCCAGTCCAATTCTTTTTTTCGATTTGACATGTCATTACTCTCACTATAGTTGTTTTTCCCGCTCCTGAGATTCCAAAAAGACCTATAATTTCTCCCTGATTAACAATAAAACTAACATCATGCACAACATGTTTTTCACCAAATTTAACATTTAAATTATTTACATCAACCATTCTCTTCTTTAATTTTAATTTACTTATTTTTTTTTACACCTCATATTTTCTTCTATTAAAAACTATAAAGGAAACTATTATTAACACTAAACTAATTGCAAATAACCAAAAAAAGTGGAGTCCGAATATAGACTGACCTTTTTGAATTATGCCTCGAAGTAAAGGATCTCCATGAGATAATGGTAGAATATATGCAATGAATTGTAAATAGGGAGGCATATTTTCAATAGGAATGAATATACCACTTAATAAAACGGCGACAAGAAAAGTAGCGAGAAATAATTGATTAGCTTGAGTTTTTGTCTTACTTTGAGAGCTAATAAAAACACCCATTGTTAATCCAGAAAATCCTATCATAAACAACGCTAGAAATAAATCTGGGATGGTACCAGCTACATATAAACCCATAGATAAACCGCTAATTATTAATAGAGTAACTTGAAATAGTAATACAAGGGTATAGGTAATATATTTAGAAAGTAAAATCTCTGATCTCTTTACAGGTGTAAGTAAAAGCCGTGCTATTGGTTTCTCCTGGACAATTACTAAAATAGATAACACTAATGCAATACCAAAAACCATAAAAGAGAGAGCCATAATTATGCTAGTATTGAAATTTCTGCTATACCCCTCAGGAATGGAAAATTCTTCAAAACCTTGAACAATAAATTGTGGAGTTAGATTATTGTCATTTATGAATATTTTAATTGAATCATAGACAGAATTTAGATTCTGTTGAATATATTGAATATTTGAGGCATCAGGAATGCAATCAATTAATCCGGGTAACCCCCATTCTAGAAATTCAGTAAAATCGACCGGTAACGATAAAATAACTTTGACGTTTCCCAATAGCATCTCATTTCTTGCCTCTTCCATAGCATAAATCTCCTCTGTTGCATTATAAAATCGAACTAATTCAAGCATCTTTGATTTATTTACTGCGTCTACATACGGCATAGTATAGTTATCTAATTTTGATTCTGTAAAATCATTTTGATTGATAAATGTATTAGAATCATAAGAAATTAACATACAGGGGATGGCTTCGGTTTCTTGAGGCACATCTGTCATTGTAAAGCCCAACATAATTATTATTAAAGGAGGCATCACAATTGCTAGCAATAAATTGAATTTATCCGTCCACAGAAGCCTAAACTCTTTCTTAACTTGTTTTAAGATTCTAAGAGCATTGTCTTTTAAACCTGAAATTTTATTAATAATTTTTTGAGAATCAGGTTTTAATTTCGGTATTTTATTTTTGATCTTCTTAAAATTTGGTTTTAACCTTGAAATTTTATTTTTGATTTTCTTAAAGTTTAGGGATAAACGTTTCTTCTTCGATTTTGCCATATTACACCTCTAATTTTTTAAACATATAGATGATATAAGCTAATGTAACGTAAATCAAAGAACTTAAGTTAATCCAAAATAGACTTACCAAATTTGGGGATAATCCTTTTAAGGTAATGTCTGTTATCATTGGCACAGCGTTAGATAATGGGAGCAGGTTCATAAAAATTTGCATTCCTCCCTCAGTATCACCTAAAGAAAGAATACTTCCTGAAAAAAGAATTATTACTATGAACATAATTAAGTACATTTGAT
The DNA here is from genome assembly GCA_964435435.1 of uncultured archaeon. Lineage (GTDB taxonomy): Archaea > Asgardarchaeota > Lokiarchaeia > Sigyniarchaeales > SOKP01 > Loki-b32. Next base: position 50,382 of record CAYSZJ010000001.1, on the reverse strand, counting down.
TTGCACTTTGTTCTGTTGGGCTTAAAGCAGAAATAAATAACCCAATACTAATACCACTAAACCCAATCATTATTAATACTAAAAAGAAATAAAATAACGAACCTAAACTGTATAATCCAAAAAAAGCTGTCATTACAAAAATTTCAGTTGATTGAAGTAGCATAATTACAGAATTCGCAATTAATTTGCTTAAAATTATCTCTCTTTTAGCAGTTGGAGTTATAAGCATCCGAGGAAGTGGCGCCTCAGAAACTATTGAAAGTGAAGTTAAATTCATGGTAGTTCCAAGAATTATAATGGGCAAAATTATAGGGATTGCATAATTTAGAATTGCTGATTCCCAAAAGGGTACATCAAATTCTAGATATGGTATCATAATCGTAAAATTAGCCATCATATCTGTTTGGGCTCTAAATAGAGCGATTGGCTCTTGAATGGCAATTTCAATCGCTGATATTGCTTGGAAATCTGATCCATCAATATGATAAATAAGAACTGGATTTGTTTTATTTTCGACTGATTCTGAAAAATTTTCTGGTAAAATAATGATTATATCTATATCACCATTTTTTAGAATATTATAACAATTTTGATAATATTCATCAAATTCAGAAGAATTTGTTGCATTATAATACCTATAAAGGTCCCATGTTGAGGTTTCATTTTGCATTATCGAAATAAACGTCTTATCATGCTTTGAAGAATTAGATGGAAAATCATCATACGTTGGCATGTAATCTCGAGTTACAATAGCTCCGGTAAAGAATTTTGTGGGACCTCCTCCTGTAGTTAAACCGAAGACAAGAATTAAAATTACTGGGATTATAAATAATAAAATTAATGTCCTTTTATCAGATTTAATTCTACCAAATTCTTTTCTGATTAATCCGCCTAGATACATTATTTAAGGCTTAAAAGTAAAAATATTGTTAATATTAAAAGTTAATAAGATGCTTTTATAAAAAACATTTGTTGTCAAAATTATCAATTCCCTTAATATTTTTTCTACAAAATATATTTTTTTCAAAGAAGTTATCCTATTCTAACTAAATAATCTAAATCTTTAAGTTATATTAATTATTTTTGTAATTATTATTTCTCATTCAATTGATTCTAAATAGAGGTTGATTATGCCGTCAGATATGGAGATTTTTTTCAATCCTAAAACAGTGGCAATAATAGGTGCATCAGAAAACCTCAGATTCGGTTATGGTACAACATCATACCTTCTAAATTCAAGTTTCAAAACATATCCGGTTAATATAAAAAGAGATATAATTTTTGGGCATAAGGCATATAAAAATATCAAAGATATACCTGATGATATTGATTTAGCGGTAATTATTATTGGAAATGATTACGTTCTTCAATCTGTAAAAGATTGTGCTGAAAAAGGTGTAAAAGGAATTATAATTGAAACAGCAGGATTTGCAGAGACGGGAATAGAAAAATATATTAAAATCCAACAGGAAATAGAGAAAATTGCAAAAAAATCGAAGATTAGAATAATTGGTCCTAATTGTGTAGGCGTAAATAATTTTAAAAATCAATTTACAACTGCAGATATGAATTTTGAACAAGTATCAAAAGGAAATGTAGCGATTATTGCCCAATCTGGAGTGCTTGGCAATATCTTCATTGACTGGGCGACAAATCAAGGGATTGGATTTTCAAAAACAATTACAATTGGTAATAAAGTTGATGTTGATGAGATTGATCTTTTAGAATACTTAAATCAAGATCCTGAAACTAAGGTAATAACTCTTTACTTAGAAGGTACGAAACGAGGAAATAACCTTATTAATATACTTAGTAAAATGAATAAACCCGTATTAATACTAAAAAATGGAAGAAGTGAGATTGGTTCGAGAGCAGTTAATAGTCATACGGGGTCAATAGCTGGGAATGATAGGATTTATGATGCTGTATTTAAACAGTTTCCGGGAGTCTTTAGAGTTAACAATTTTTATGAAATGTTTAATATCGCTCAAGTATTTGCAACTCAACCTTTACCTAAGAGAAAAAATGTAGCCATAATTACAGGTTCAGGCAGCTTAGGGGCTTTAGCTTGCGATGAAATCGAAAAACAGGGTTTAAAACTAGCAGATTTAGACTCAACTACTATAAATAAAATTAAATCAGTAATCCCTAATTGGGTTAGTATTAGAGGTACCATAGATTTAGGTCCTTCCTTATTTCAAACATTTACCCCTTCAATTAAAGCAATTTTTAAGGATGATAATGTAGATTGCATTTTATATATATTTTCTGTGCCAAGATGGCCACTCCAAAGGTTTGGTTCAACTGCATCGCTATTTGTAAAAGAAAATTTTGAAATTATGAAAAAATTGACTAATAAGTTTAATAAACCAGCTATATGTGTATGTTTTGGTTCAAGATGGACATTCGATTTTCTTAAAGAAGCCGCAACATCAGGAAATTTAGCATTAAAGATACCAATAATGACTAGAATAAAACATGCAATTAAAGCCTTTAAAATGATGTATGAGTATAACCAGACTTTGGTAATAAAACAAAATAAGTAAAAGTTGTTAATTTCTCAGTGATCTCTCAAAACTCTTCTATAAATCTAAAATCATTAAACTTTAAAAATTGGACTCCAAATTTTTTTAATTATATTAAAATCTCCTTTTAATTAAGTAAAAAAAATAATTTTGGAGTGATTATAAATGGATAATGCATATGTTTTTGGTATCCCTTGGCAAGAAATTGTTGATTGGTATTTAGCTCAGCCAATATACGGTCAAATTTTCGTTTTAATCGGGATTTTCGCTCTTTTAGCGCTTGCTGTTGTTATTGTATATTATGTACTGAAAGGAGTTGCTTATTTAATATATTATGTTCTAAAAGGTGTTTATTATCTTTTGAAAGGAATAGGTCTTCTCTTTTATAAGATATTCGAAGCATTATATTATGCAATTTCAGGAAAACCTAAACCTGAATCTGTTCCTGCGCAAGAACAACAAGCACCAACCTTAGTCATAGAAGAACCTGAGCCAATTGTTCCTATTCAAAAGACTTTTCAAAGAGTACATCCTGATGTTGCTTTTTGTAGTGAATGTGGTAATATATTCTCTGATTCAATGATGCATACTTTATCAGGTAAAGGATTTGTATATTGTATTCATTGCGGAAAGGGATTTCAAGCAAACTCAATAAAAATTGAGCAATAATTTTTTATTTTCTTTTTTTAAAAATTTTTTTTTTAAAAATTTGAGAAATCTCATTAAAAATACCAAATAAGAAAAATTAATAAGAAAACTTTAATTTACATTTCATTTTTCTTTGAAAAAAGCTTTTCCATCCAGTTAGGCAATATAAATCCTCCATAAATGAGAAACATTGTAATTATTACCAAGATTCTTGCCAGTATAATTATTGGAATAATGGGAACTAATACTTCTAAAACGCTGGCAATAGGAAATAAGATGAAGCCATATAGAAGTAATTTTCCCTTTAATTGAATTCGAGTATCATCCGATTTTAAAGACTTTTTAGTTAACCAAAAACCAGATATCAAAATTATAATCATTTCTGTTAATAGGTAAATCTCATTAAACCGAGCATAATCTACTTGAATTTCATTTATCAACACCCCTAAAATTTCTGTATCATAAAAAATTATGCTTAAATACATAATTTCAACGAGTAAAGCGATAATACCTAAGATAATTAAGAATTTCTTTCTTTTTGATGACTTCATTCCTGTAAGATTTAGGATAGCCATTAACCAAAAAAATAGAAAAACAGCGCTCATTCCCCCATGAAGAAAGAAATGTAGTTCCATTGGAGGACTTACATCAAAAAAAACAGAGCTTATAAAATTTAAAGCAACCCCAGACCAAGGAAATGCTATTCCTATAAAACCAATGCCCGCATAGAGAAATGTCTTATTCTTTATTTGGAAATATCTAGTAATAATTCTTATTCCAACAATGAACACAATTACCATATAAAAAAGAGTAATAATTCCCAATAGCATTAATTCAAGACTTAAAACCAACTTTAACACCTTTTAATTGAATTTTCTTTTCACATAAATAATGCAATTCTAAATTTATATATTTACTGTAGTTGATAAGGCATGCTTGTTGAAAATTTTTAAAAAATGAGAAATTATTTTTACAATGACCTAAATGTCAATATTTCTGAAAAATAGGAACCATTCATTATTCTCTTATTATAAAAAGAATCGTTAGAGGTTAATGGATTATAATATTTATATATTAAATCACATTAAAGAAAGCGTTGGTATAGTTGATTGGACTATATCATTGAAGTTCAATTTAAAAATGTAAAAGTTGGTGAAAATAAATGAGATTTATTCTTTTTTTAATTTTAAAATTGCTTTATAAAAAGCCTAATATTCTTTTTTCTCTTAGAAAAAGAAATCTGTTAAATCATGAATATCTAATAACTTTTCTACCGTAAGATTAGCATGAGCTTTTAATTCTTCCAAATTCTTGTTTAATGATGTTTTTTGATCTTTCCAATAGATGGTATAAACCATTCCGAGATATTTTCCATAAATTATAACACCATCTTCAAAATCAGTATCACTATTAACATGAATTGTTCCGAACGTATTTATGTTATCAGTTTCAGTCAAGAAATCAATTAATTGAGAATAAAATTTTGAACTCATGAATGCCCTATCTTGCACATTTGATACTTTATGTTCAAACCCTCTTCCTCCTCTCCGAGGTACTTTCAAATGGTAAAATCTTACAGTTTGATCTAATTCATCAATTTTACTTTGGACATCTTCAAGTAATTGTTCATTTTGTGAAAGATCTCCTTCAACCTTATCAATCTTTTGAGATCCTCTGTGTCTTCCATTATTATCTATAAATGCTATAAAGGGAGGACAATTTCCTCCTATAGGATGATTTCTTATTAACAAATTAAAAAGACCAGACTTTTTCTCGTATTCTATTTGCTTTCTAAAACTTTTTTTGCAATATGGACAAATGAAATTTACTGTTATTGTCTGATCTGAATTTATCATATTCTTACAAATCCTTAATCAACTGAGCACTTTTAAACTTTAACAAAAGGAAAAGTAGGAACTAAAAATAGATCTCATTGAATAAACTTGAAGCGAATATTCAATAAAGAAAGCTTAGAAAATCTTCTGTCTACTCTTAAATTTGTATAATCTTTTAATTGCATCCAATTTTTCTGTATTATTTAGACGGGCTTGATCGATTGCTTGTTCCAGTATTTCTGCACATCTTTCCATCCTTTTAAGGTTCACAGGATATGGGATTCCATCCTTACCTCCTACAGCATAAGAGTATTTAGCAGGATCCCTCCAGCTTGGCGGTTCTCCCCAAATAAATTCTGATATAAGTGCTAAAGCCCTAATCATCCCTGGCCCTAAGCCATGAATTTTCAATAAATCTGTATAATCATTTACTGTTAATTCTTTAGCAATTTCGACACTTTCCCATTTAAGTGAAAAAGGAATAGGCATATTTAAGTGTTGAATTTGCCTTTTCTTAATCTTCCCTTCGGTTTCAATAAAGTCATCTAAACATGTTTGATTTATGTCTTTCAATTTACTAAGATATCGCTTTATTCGATTCGATCCTTCTTCTATCAAATCAACTGATACTTTCCTACACTTTCTACTTTCACTCGATACCATATTTAAAGCTTTATCTTTCACAACTTCAGAACTAATGTCATTATGAGGATTTTCTAAATAAGTGGTCAAACCTTCAGAAAACCAATGATATCTTCGTGCTTTTTTGATATTTACATCAAGTCCTTGCTGGATTATTCCCCAATTATTTTCAGAGACAATCATTAAATGATGATATAAACTAAAGCCATCTTGCACAGCAGCATTATCAATTTTAGCAATCAATCGACTAGTTTCACTAAATTTTTCAATATCATTATCACTAAAATCTAAGACTTTTGCTTTGTCTTGAAGATGTTCTTTCACTTTTGTAGAATTCTTGCCTTTTCCCCCAGCAATTATTAAACCATGATCTTGAGGATTAATAATTTGTTTTAGAACACCACCTAATACTGTGGTAACACCCGAAGAGTGCCAATCGAAGCCTAATATACATGCCAAACCTTGGAACCAATATGTGTCAGATAATCTTCTTAATATACCATCTGAACCTTCCATGTCATATAAGATATTGAAAATTGGCTTTCCGAAAAGTACCATTCGCTTCAATAACCACATAGGTGCTTTAGAACTATGCAATGGAAGTGTCGCAATACCAACTTTACTCATTTTCATAAACCTACCATATTGATTTCATTTTCGTACTCTCTAAAGTATTGCCTTGCTTGTCTAATTCCATTGATTTTTCTGTTTAGAATTTTCTCTATTTTACTTCGTAGTGCATCATATTTCATTTTATATTTTCTTTCTAATTCTTCGATTGTCATTTTCATTAAGTCTATTTTGAATTCTTTTTGATTTTTTATTTTTTTTCGTTCTGGCATTATGTTTATGTTAATATGTTCTATTTTTTCTTCTCCAATTAAATCAGGGTGTTCTTTTAAGTATATTCTCGCTTTTCTTAAACCTGTTATTTCCTTTCCTAACTTTTCTTGAATTCTATCCATAATTGTGTGATGTGATCCTATATTGTATTTTTTCATCAAATCATTGAGGCTCATTTCCATTAAATCTTTGAAGAAGGTTTTGTTGTTTGATATTAATTTTCGCTTTTGATTTCTAAGGTGCTTTGTTCTTTCCATTCCTTCTTTCCATTTTCTCATGTATTCGGGATCGTTTTTCAATTCTATGACTTTCCTTTTTATTTTTTCTTTTGATTTCTCACTCAGTTCATATCCACTATCTCCTCCATCCGTTTCATTGTAAACCATTTGATATCCATATTTATCTCGATAATATCCTATGTAATACTCTTCTTTATCATTTAATTCCTCTTTATTATAAGCAATATTTATAACTGTTATATTAAATGTCTTAAACCCATAATATACCATTGCATTGTATAAGTGTCTGGAATTTATTTTTTTCCCTGGTCTATTTTCTCTTTCCCTCTTTAATTTACTAGCTTCATGTTTATGTTCCCACCATCTTCTTCTTAAAGATCGACTTTTGCTTAATCTCATTTGACCAACATAGACTTTTCCATTATGAAGATTCGTTATTAAATAGATTACTCCATAAAGTCTTATTCCATGAATTTCATATAAATCAGAATTACTTATAAGATGTTTTTTCATATATATTCCACCAATCAAACCCTAAAATGCATGCTAATCCTTGAAACCAATAAGTATCTGATAATCTACTGATTATACCATCTGAACCTTCCATATCATATAAAATTTTGATGATGGGTTTTCCTAGAATTACCATCCTTTTTAATAGCCAACTAGGAGCTTTATAACTGTGTAATGGAAGGGTTGCTATCCCTACTTTACTCATTGAATCACATCGAAGATCAATTAAACTATTAAAACTACTTTAATGATATGTATTAAACTGAGTGATACTATAGGATTATTAATTTTTTATCATAAATATAAAGGTCAAATTTAATGACAAATGAAAAAAGAATAGTATTGATTGGCGCTGGAAGTGCTGCATTTGGACCAGTCACTTTAATGGATATAACTTCAAGTAAAATATTATTTGGGTCCACAATAGTCCTCCATGACATCAATAAAGAAAAATTAGAAAGAGTTTATGATATTGTGATTAAAGAAAATGAAATTGGGGGGAATAAATTTACTATTGAACAAACTCTAGATCGAAAAACCGCATTAAAAGACGCTGATTTTATTATTTGTGCCATTGAAAATGGAGATAGATTCCTATTACGACGGCAAGATAATTTAATTCCCAGGAATCATGGTTCCACAGAGATGATGGCGGAAAATGGAGGTCTTGGCGGATTTTTCCACTCAGCTCGTCAAATTCCTGAACATATTAGAATTGGACAAGATATTATGAAGTATTGTCCTGATGCAATTCTAATAGTTTATTCCAATCCAGTGTCAAGACTATGTTTAGCACTTAAAAGATCTATTCCGGGATTGAAATTTGTTGGTCTTTGCCATCAAATTGAACTTTTAACAAAATATCATTTATCGGATATGTTAAATAAGGAAATAACTGAAATGAAATTAATTCTTGGGGGCCTAAACCATTTTGGATTCCTATTCGGATTGGAAGATTTTTTAACAGGAAATGATTTAATGCCCGAATTTAATGCAAAATGTATGGAATATTTTCAAGGTAAATGGGATAGATTTCATTATGCTGATCTGACATTTGAACTATATAAGAGAACCGGTTGCTTTTGCTATGCTGGAGATAACCATGTTTGTGAGTATTTACAAATAGGGTCTCAATATACTAAAATTGAAGATATTTTAGACTGGCTTGATAAAATGGACTCTGGAAACAAAGCAGTAAATACGTGGTTAAAATTATACCATAAAAGGCTTAAAAAAGGAAGATATCCCAGAAAAGGCGTAATTTTAAATGTTCAGTCAGAGGAACGAGGGATACCAATTATCGAGGCAATTACTACAAACAGTAATTCATATGAAATGGCAGTTAATATCCCTAATAATGGAATTATTGATAATCTTCCCCAAGATCTCATAATTGAATGTTCTGGATATGTTAATAGAGATGGTATTAGTGGAGTTAAGCTTGGAAATATCCCTAAAAGTGTTGCAGCTCTATTAAGAATCGAAGCATCCATACAAGATGTGTGTGTTGAAGCAATTTTAAAAAAATCAAAAGACCTTGCTATTGCCTGTCTTGCTATGGATGTTAACTGCAAGAGTTTTGAGATGGCAGAAGCTATTTTTAATGAAATGAGTGAACTTCAAAAAAAATATTTACCTAATTTTAAATAAGACTTCAATATCATTCTATTCAAAATGAAAATTCCAATAATTTATTTTTCAGCTTCCGGAAATACAAAATACATAGCAAAATTGATTGAAATGGGATTAATTTTTGCTAATCTTGAACCTGAACTAATTCCAATTAATTCCCTAAAGAAGAAAAAAATAGATTTTGAAGAAATAGAAGTATTTGGGGTTGGAGCTCCTATTTATGCTTTAGCATTTGCTCCAAATATGCTACAATGGGTAAAAGATTTACCAAAAGCAAGAAAAAAACTTAAATTCTTTTTATTTGATACGAATGCTGGATTACCTGGCGCGCCAATTAAACAAGTTAGAAATTTTTTGGAAAAAAAGAATTATAAATTCATAGGTGCTATTGAAATAATTGCTCCAACAAGAGATTCTGTATTTGAATCAAGAGCATTTAAATATGTTAACTGGTCAAGAAACAAAATTGAAAAGGTCTTCCAGTTCGGAATTAAACTTGGTAAAATTATCAAGACAGGAGAGGGTCAAATAGATTGGTCTAATCCTACTTTATTCAGCAAATTATTTAGAGTAATTTTTCAGAAAATTGAAAAACCTTTTTATAAATATTTTGGTCGATTTTTTGGATTTTTACCTGAAAGATGTAGTAATTGTAGGACATGCGAGAAAGGTTGCCCTACTGAAGCAATAACGTTCAACAATAGACCTATTTTTAATTATCAAAAATGCATGTTGTGTTTTAGATGTGCAAGAAATTGTCCGACCAATGCTATTTATTTCAAATTATTTCCTAACGTAAGATATTTTAAAGGACCAAAAACTATTCGGGGTTATATCGCTCCGAATCAAATATTGAAAGAGTATCAGAGAAGATTATTTACTAAATAATTATTTATTTCATACGATTTTTTTTGCCTTCTAACATTGCCATTGCCATTTCTATTACTTTATTAAAAGGTTCCTCACAGTCTTCCCTTAAATGTAAAGTAATAGCTTCTTCAGGGCAAGTTGTAGCACATAAACCACATCCAAGACATTTTTCTCTTGAAACTACAGCAGTATCTTCTAATATTATGGCTCCAACAGGGCATCGGTCGACACATGTTCCACAACTGGAGCATACTTCATCATCCACAATAGATTCGAACAGAGCATTCATAAATTTATGTTTATCAAGTCCCTTCTGTGTTATTCCTTTCATTGATGCACAACAACATGGGCAACAATTACATATATTAGAAAGATGTTTAGAGTTAGCTCCAGCATGAACTAGACCAGCTTTATCAGCTTGTTCGATAATTTCAATTGCCTCATCAGCAGATATTTCACGTCCTATTCCATTTTCAATATAATATTCTGCTGCCACTCCAAAACTTAGACACGTTTCTATTGGATAATCACATCCCTCGCCATTTAACTCTGCTTCTTTACGACAGATACATTCTGTAACTGAAATTACCCTGGCGTTCTTTATACTTTCTTTCAATTTATGATAGGGATAAAGAATAGTATTATATTCAATTGTCTCTTCAATTGGAACAACTTTAAATCCAGGAACATTGCTTAAGCCCATTTCTTCTTGATATGCAGTATCATAATATTCTTTATAATATTCAGCAAGTTCTTTGTCTATCTTTTTGACAGAATATTCATATAATCCAATCATAAAAGGAATAGCGTTGAATAGCGTTTTATTATCTCGCCGAATACGAAATATTAATCCTTTTTTAGCCATTATTTCTAGTTTTTCCTCTAATTGCTTTTCGTCCAATCCAAATTTTTTAGCAATTTGAGAAACACTATTAGGCGTCGGGGTTAATAATACAGCTATTTTTGCCTCTTCCTCCGTAAATAACCTTTTTAAGATTTTTAATTCAACTCGAGAAGGTGTTTCAGGAAAACCTAAAGGGAATTGATTTAAAAATTCTCTCAATTTCAAGTAGACATCGTCAGACATTAATATTACCTAAATATAGGTTATTATAACTGTAATTATGATTTATTTAATTAAATCTTTTTCAAATAATACAACTCCGAATGGTTCTCCCTCATAATAATAAAAACCTATTGTTTCAACAAGGTTTGCGATATCGGGATGGCAAAAAACTTCAAAATAATTACTTTCTTCATTTTGAAGTTCTTCTTGAAGTACTGCTTTAATAAGCTCGAAAACTATTTTCGGATTACCATATACTATTAACCAAACTTCATGTTCTCTGGGAGATTCTTGAAGAACAGTTCTTTTGAATTTAATCTTTTGAACTATTGCATCAGAATTGTGTACAAACCATTCACCATCATCATCTCTTATGTAATTTAATGGAGTATAGGACCACCCTAAACAAATCTCATCTCCAAGACCTACATCGAATGATTTATAAATCATTTTAGCGATTTGAGCTGAGATTTTGGTAAATTCAAGAGTTGAATCTCCTGTTATTTGAATATCTTTTCTTTCAGCATCTAAGACATTCAAAGATTTTTTTCTTTTAAATCCGAAAAATTTTGCTAGTGAATGTGATCCTAAATTTGTTGAGGATGTATCATACTGAGCCACTTTAGCATTTACTTTATAAGCATAATCTATGGCGTATTTCATCATTTTTCTTCCAATTCCTTGTCGTTGATATTCTAATTTTACCCGACCCCCTTCTAACCAAGCTAAATAATCATTAATTATTTTTACACGTCCAAAACCCACCATTTCTAATTTATTTTCATCCCTAAATGCACCATAGTTCAAACAGTTTTCATCTTTAAGCCAATATTCAATTACTCCAGAAATATAATCCCAACCTTCCCAAATATCTTTGCTAATATCTTTTATAGCTTGAATATCTTCGAACGCTAATTCTCTAAAGTAAATTTCCATTTAAATCAAATAAATAGTTTTAAATATAGGACTAACAATAAAAATACTATTAAAAAAAGTTAATTCTAATTAAAAAAATTTCTAAAATTGATCAAACATGACCGAAAGAATAATAGAAAGCAGCCCATATTCAGAAAAAATATGGCTAAAATCATACGATAAACATGTCAAACCTGAAATAGACATAGAAATCTATTCTATAGCAGAGATGATGATTAGAACTGTTCAAAAATTTCCTGATAGTCTTTGTTATGATTTTCAGGGGGCTCGCGCGACTTTTCAAGAAACTGAGAACTATATTAAAAGTTTTGCTAACTTTCTTATTGATAATGGAGTCAAAAAAGGAGATCGCGTTGTAATAAACTTACCAAATATTCCTCAATTTATTGTTTCATTATTTGGAACTTTCTATGCTGGATGTGCTGCTTCAGGAATGAATTTCCTTTTACAACCTAATGAAATAATTTATCAATTGAAAGATTCTGGAGCAGTTGCAATTGTGACACTTGATTCTTTTTATGAAGAAAAGGTTAGACTAGCAATTTTAAGTGGAGAAACTGATGTGAAGATTGTTATTACAACTAATGTTGCTGACTTTTTAGATCTAGAACCTAGTATGAAAGAACAATTAATTAAAATAGGAAAAGTACCATTTGGAAAAGTAGAGCCTATAGCAGGAGTTAAATTAGCTACTTTTAATGAGATATTAGAAAAATCTCCAAGTGATACGATTCCTGATGTAAAAATTGAACCAGAAGATGTCTTATTACTTCAATATACTGGTGGAACAACTGGTCCTCCTAAAGGTGCTATTTTAACTCATAAAAATTTAATATCGATAATTCAAATTGTAAATCATTGGTTTGAACCTGCGCTTAAACCAGGAGAAGATGTTTATATCTCAGGTTTTCCTTTTTTTCACTTAGCTGGTCTGCAATTTTGTTTACAAACTGTTGCTCAAGGGTGTATGCAAATTTTAGTTCCAGATCCGAGAGATACGAACTATATGGCTGGGAAAATGAAAGACTATGAAGGGAAAGTTTCACTAATGTATAATGTTCCAACCCTTTATATGATGCTTGTTAAGAATCGAAGATTTAAAAAGCTAGATCTCAGTTCAGTAATAGGTTATATTTCTGGTGCAGCGCCATTTCCAACAGAAAGTATAAATCAATTTGAAGATGTAGTTGGTAAAGAAAAAGTTGTAGAAGCTTATGGCATGACTGAAGCATCTCCAGGTGTTACAATGAATCCATATTTAGGGAAGAAGAAAATAGGAACTGTTGGAGTTCCTTTCCCTAATACTGAAGTAAAAATCGTAGATGTTATGGATTACCAAAAAGAAGTTCCTTTAGGAGAACCGGGGGAAATAGCTATTAGAGGCCCCCAAATATTTAAAGGGTATTGGAATAAACCTAAAGAAACAGAAAATGCACTTCAAAATGGATTCTTCTATAGTGGTGATGTTGGAGTTATGGATGAGGAGGGTTATATTACGATTGTTGACCGAACAAAAGATATGATAAATGTAAGTGGTTTTAAAGTTTTTAGTGTAGAAGTAGATGATAAAATGAATAAACATCCAGCAATTGAACTCTGTTCATCTGTTGGTATTCCTGATCCAGATCGTCCTGGCTCTGAAATTGTCAAGTTATATGTATTATTAAAAAAAGGCTATGAAGCTACAGAAGAAACGAAAAACGATATTTTAAAATATGCCCAAGATAATTTAGCTAAATATAAAATTCCCAAAATCATTGAATTTATCGAAGAAATGCCTCTTACTACAATAGGTAAAGTAGATAAGAAATTATTGAGAAAAAAATGATTTAAAGCGCTCTATTTTTTTATTTTTAATTTTCTTCATCCTCTCCTATACCTTTTTTTTTGAAATATCTTCTATAAATATTATAATATAAAAATAGAGCAATAATATAATGAATCACTATACAAGGAATTATTCCTAATTTCAAAAATAAATACCCATTGAATAAACCTAATATAAATGGATTGCCAAGATTGATTAACCTAAGTCTTAGATTTTTAATTGCAAACCACGTATGTAGATGATATAGAGAGAAAATTAAGCTAGATAATATTATGAGTAGAAATGATTCTAATTCCATTGAAAAAATTAGGAACCCAATTAAATAATACCTAAAAATTAATTCTTCAATTATCATTATAATAGGAAAAAAGAGCCATACTATTATCTGATTGTTCTTACTAATAAAAACATTAATAACATCATGATTTTTCATAATTTTGATGTTTCTATTGCTATAGCCATAAATTTCGATTATTTTACTGCATATTAAAAGCAAAAGTACACCAAATATCAAAATTAAAATCACATATAGACTTAAATCGCTTACTAAGAAATATTCGATGAATACTCCAAAAAACAGAGGAATCATTAACAAAATAAAAATTATAGTTATTATAGTATATTTCTTAACCTTGTTCAAAATTTTATCAACTAAAATTATCCAGAATAATCTTTTTTTGAACCCATTAATGTAGTTGTTTCCTCTATCCATTGAGATAATTCTTTATCTAGTCTACAAAAAGTCACAATTTTATCTAAATCCTTCAATTTAGAAAATGAGCATTCAACCATTATATCCCAACCCCCATAAATTGGAGTTGCATATGTTATTTTCCAATCTTCATCTGGTTCAGTAGATTTTAAATCAATCAATTTTTCAACGACTTTCCATTCAGTTCCAATTACTTTTAACCGGATTAAGATGTACCCTCGATAATATATATCAAAGCACCTAATTTATCGAAATCGAATTCTATTAAAAATTTAGGTTATTTATTAAATAGATAAATTTAAGTAATTCTTGATTTCTATTATAAATTGTTTTTATAAAACCTTTATAAGGGAAATAAAAATGTCAGATTATTATCAAAAATTGGAGAAAATCGTTTCGAAGAAATTCATCTCTAATAGTCTCATAGTTCGACATGCTTATTCTAGAACTGTTGATCCTGTATTACAAGGTGTTCCTGATATAGTCATTAGACCTAAGGATGCCCAAGAAATTTCAGAAATACTTAAAATTGCTTATGAGGAAGATATTCCGGTTATCCCTCGTGGAGGAGGGGATGGTGAATTTGGTGGTGCTAAACCGATAGGAGATGGTGGAATTGTTCTTGACTTGAAAAGAATGAATCACATTATTAATTTAGACGAAAATAATCTTGTAGTTACAGTTGAAACAGGAATATCTTGGGGGAAATTAAATGAGTATTTATGTCATTATGGACTTTATACTGGGTGTATGGGTCCCGGTTCTGGGATGACGGCATCTGTAGGAGGTGGAATATCTCACCAATCCGTTGGAGGGGGAGGATGTGCTAAATTTGGAACTTGTACAAACCAATTAGTTTCATTGGAAGTTGTTTTACCAACTGGAGATATAATAAATACTGGATCCCAGGCAAATAAATTTTCAAAAATTCCATTCAATAGATTTGGAAACGGTCCTGATTTAGCTGGACTTTTTTGTGGAGATAATGGAATTTTTGGCGTGAAATCTAAAGTTTCATTACAAGTTTTTCCAAGACCACCATTCGCTGCTTATAAAACCTTTATATTGCCTCGGAAAGATAGACAAGTTTCTTCTCAGATAATGTTAGAAGTTAGACGGAAGGGTATTGATGTATATGATTTAATGTATATTATGGACCTAATCATAAGAATTGGTTGCGAACAAGGAATGTTTCCAATGTGGGAAAAATTGAAGAAAAAAAGAGGTATAATATTTTATACAGTTGAGGCAAATTCTGAAAATGAATTAGAAGAAAAAACAAAACAACTAGATTATATTATTTTAAATAATAAAGCAGAAGAATTAGGTTCAGAGATTTCAGATGGGAATATTGCAAAATGGCATTATGTAGAGCAAGGGCACTGGCAGTTTTATCATAATTTATGGGGAATGGTTCCTGCATTAGAACCGTTATCTTGTGAATGTTTCACTCCTATTAATATGTATCCGAAATATTTGGATGATATTGATAAATGGGATATGGAACATAGTGATGAGTTGAATAAGTTTTTAGAAGTTACTGGTCAACGTCCTATAACTGGAAGTGGGCCAATATTTCTAATTGATGGAAATAATGTGGAGTTGACATGTGGTTTTACAAGTTTTTCAAGTTATTACAATGGAGAAATTCATGAAGAATGGGAAGAAATCAATCTTAAATTATGGAAGTCTTTTATGGAAATGGTCACAAAATGGGGGGCTCAATGGTATATGATGGGACAAATGGCATCTCAAATCATGGTCGAGGTTGAAGCTTATTTACCAGAATATTATAAAACTTTAAAAGCTATCAAAAAGATTCTTGATCCAAAATTTATTTTAAGTAGGGGTAAGTTCAATTTTTGGAGGGATAGGAATAAATGAGTGAATTAAAAAATGTGAAGAAAGAATGGAAGGCAATAATGTCATGCATGAATTGCGGAGATTGTGGATATTCAATACGGCATGCTGTTGGAAGATATTTAACTTGTCCTGTAAAAGAAGCTAAAAATGAAGAAGGATTTGAAATATATTTTGCTCGTGGTAGGATGAATGTTCTAAAAAGTATTTTGGAAGGTAAGCTTCCATTAAGTAAAGAATTAGCAGAATTTGTTTATCAGTGTTCAGAATGTGCAAATTGCTCTGAAGTATGTCATAAAACACACAATGAAAATATTTTATTACCTACTAGTAATTGGATTGATCATTATAAAGTATGGGATGCTTTAAGAAAGGATCTAGTTGAAGCTGGGTTTGCACCCCTTGAGAGACATAAAGAATTAGTCGAATATATGGAAAATAATGATATGAGAAATCCTTATGGTGAAAAAAAAGCAAAAAAAAATGAATGGGCTTCAGAATTTACCAATTTAAGAGAAAAAGGAGAGTTTGTATTCTTTGCTGGATGTACGATGCCATTAAGACAAGCTGATACCTTAAAAAACATGATAAAAATTTTACCATTATCAGGAATAGACATTGCTTTATCAAAAGACGAATGGTGTTGTGGTTCTATTGGAATTCGAATAGGCGATTATGAATCTGTGGTCGCACTTTTAAATCATAATATCGAAATTTTCAAGAATATGGGTGCAAAAACAATATTTACTGCTTGTGCGGGATGTTATAGAACTTTAAAGAAAGATTATCCTGAATTATTGGGAGAAGAATTGCCATTTGAAGTGAAACATATTACTGAAATTTTAGTTGATTTGATTAACAATAATAAAATACCATTCAATTCTGCTAAAGAGGAACAAATAAAAGTAACATATCATGATCCTTGTCATCTAGGGCGTCATATGGACTTATATGAGATCCCAAGAGAAGTAATTGTAAAAATTCCTGGTGTTGATTTAATTGAAATGAAAAGAAATCGTAAACATGCATGGTGTTGTGGAGCAGGTGGAGGTGTAAAAAGTCAATTTCCGAATTTAGCAAAAGATATTTCAAAAGAGAGAATTAGAGAAGCCGTTGAATCAGGAGCAGATATATTAACAACTAGTTGCCCATTCTGCATCGGTAATTTAAAAGACGCATATGAAGAAATGGAACCTGGTATTAAAGAAAAAATTCAAGTAATTGATATTATCGATTTTATTGCTTTGAAAATTTATTAAGTTTTTTTTATTCACCTTATTTCCTTTTTAATTCCACTAGCATTATAACTCAGTTAGATAAAAAAATTGATTTTATTGATTTAATCAAGTTTAAATATATTATTTGTTATTTGTTTATAAAATGGCGTGAATGTTATTTTAAAAATAATGAATTTAACAAGAATAATATGAGGGAATGACATGGCAACAAAAATTACATTTATCGGAAAGCCAGAAATGGGAAAAACGACTATTAAGAAAGTTATCTTTGAAGGAGAAGATCCAAATGAATTAGTTCTTTTTCCACTCGAAGCCACAATCGGCATACAATATTCAGTACATGATTTTATGGATACAAAAGTTAGTTTAATTGATGCACCCGGCCAATCATTACCAATTATATTGGAAGACGAACAGAAACAAATATTAGCGTTCGGAGATACTAATGCAATCATATATCTTTTTGATTATCCAACCTGGATTTCAGATTCGCAAGATATTATTGATGATGTAAAAAAAATTTATGAAATTAAAAAAAAGCATGGGTTTGATGCTAAAATTATTTTGTTCCTACATAAAATTGATCTTTTAATTACTAAGAAAATTGGAAGTATGCTTGCTTTAATAAGAAGGCAAATAATTAAACAATTAAAACTTCCTGAAGAAATACCAATTTACTTCACAAGTTTGCATCCAAATTTAATATATACCGCTTACAATGCATTATCAGACACTATAAGCGGTTTCTCAAAAGATACTTCCACTTTAAAAGAAATTATCAAAAACATTATCAAAGATTTGTCTAAAACAAGTTGTTTTGTTTCTAATCAAGAAGATAATCTCATTATTCAAGAGATGTCAAAAGATTTTGACACTAGTATTCTTTTTTATTTATATGAAAAAATATATTATATAAGCAAATCACCTGAGTTTACAACAACAAAAACTAGTATAATAAGTCCTGGCTCTAAAATTTTAAATATGTTAATAGAAGATATAAATAAATATCACCCTAATTTTAAATATATAATTTTATTATCTGAAAATTTAGAACAAGAAGTTATGACAGAGATATTAGATAAATTAAAGAAAGAATTAAATCAATATTATCAATAAGATTAAAACTATAAGATTACATTCAATATGTTACGGCAAGTCTTTATAATTATAAATGATACAATAGCATATCAAAGAAGCTATGCTAAGGGTTTAGATAGTAATCTTTTTACAAATATATATCAAAAACTAAAAAAAGCAGCATTTTCGAAGTTTGGAGGAGAGGCAGGATCTTACGAGTTTTTTGAATATAAGCTTTCATACATAGTTGATGAGAATTTAAACTTGATTTTACTCTTTGTTTCTGGATTAGGTGACAATTTTGATGATATAAAACCACAATTAAAAAAATTCAAAACTGATTTTTTAGAATTTTATGGGGATAATATCAAGGATGATAACTTCGAAATAATAAGCGATATTCTAGACACAATTGTTGATAATATTCACAGAAATTTAAAACCAAAAATTTCTTTAGTGGGCTTTTCAGGAGTAGGAAAAACTACAACCACCAAATTAATAAAATCTGAAAAGATTCCTATGCAACACATTCCTACTATAACCGGTGAAGTCGCGACTATTAAAATTGGAAAACTTCACTTTTTCCTATGGGATTTTGCTGGTCAGGATCAATTTGATTTCCTTTGGGAGAAGTTTATCAGAGGAAGTGATGCTGTACTATTAATAACAGACTCGACTTTAGAAAATCTTGAAAAAAGTAGATATTTTTTTGAATTAGTAAATAAAGTAGTTCCTACTGCTCGTTTAGCAGTTATAGGGAATAAGCAAGATTTACCTAATGCTATGAAAGTTGAAGATATTGAAAGATTATTGGGACAGAAGTCATATTCTTTCATTGCTATTGATCCTAATAATCGCCCTAAAATGATTCGTATCATAGCAGATCTCCTAGATATGGATACTGGGGTATCACCGTTATTACAACCTATATTTGAAAGAGATGTCCTAATGGATAAATTACAAGAAGCATTACAACAGGGAGAATTTGAAAAGGTTATTGAAATTTTTGAAAAGATCAGTAATTTATGCCTTGAATTAGGAGATGATTCTCTTGCGATTGAATTTCAAAATAATAGTAAAAAAATTCAGGATATGTTGGCAAAACTTAGTAGCTAGTAAAAAGATGTTTACGAATCCTTACCATGTTCTTGTTAAATTTTGTAAAAATACCAAAACTTCTTTATTTCCTAAGGGAACGATATTAGATTGAAAAATAATTTGATTGCCTTTTAAAGGCAAAACAAACTTCATTTCGATTGATTCATTTTCTTTAAGCGCTTTCTCAATATTGATTTGTGTCTCCTCAGCAATTTCTTTTGGTAAGAAATCATTTATATTTTTCCCTAAAAATTCTCTTGTTGCAAATACCTGTTCAATAATTTTTTCAATTTTCTTATCTAATTTAATATCTAAGAAGACTCCATATTTCGAAATTTTAAAAATTGAGAATGGAATATGATTAAGAAGGATATTATTCCTTATCTCACTTTGTCGTAGTTCTTCTTTATTTTGTATTCTTTCTATAGCTGTACCTAATTCCATTCCCAATGAAATAATTAATTCCATCTCTTCAGAGCTAAGTGATTTATTACCCTTAAAAATCATATTTATAGAGCCAATAATTTCAAATTTAGAAAATAAGGGGAGTACAGCAGCAGAACCAAATTCAATTCCTTCAAAAAATTGTTCTAATAATTCTGGAAAATTTTCATTATTAAGTACAACACCCTTATTGAAAACTATTTCATAAGGATTTTTCGTTATATCTAACTTATTGTTTTGTTGAATGAAATATGAAGGAAATCCCTTATGAACTTTTAGTCTAGCGATTTTTTTAGATTTGTCAACTAAATATATGCTACATCCTTTAAGATCAAATAAATCTATAGAATTATCAAGAATATTAGTTAATAATTCTGATAAACTATTAGCTTGGTTCGCAATACTGATGATTGTATTTAATATGTCCATTTTTTTAACTTGTTCCTTAAGTTTCTCCTCAATTACTTGAATATCAGTAATGTCATGAAACATATATTGAATAAAATGCTCATCTCCTAATTTGATTTCATTTACACTAACTTCTAAGTATAATTTCTTACCAGTTGATTTTTTTATCCTTGAAATTATTGGAGGTGGATTATCAATTAAATGATCAACCATAGTTGAATCAACTAACCCTTGATCAAATAATTCAAGTTCAAGGGCATGGAGTCCAATAATCTCCTCTCTTGATTGTTCGACCAACTTTTCAACTTTTAAGTTAGCATCAACTATAATTTTATTTTTGCGTTTTATAATAATAATAGCATCTTTTGCAGCAGTAAAAAGCGCTTGATAACGATTTTCGGCCATTTCTATTGTTCTGAGAGCCGGTTTAATAGGTTCAAAATAGGAAAAGAAGAAATTTTCGATTTCTTTCAATTTTTCAGGATCACACTGAATATCTTTAACTTTATTATCAAAAGCTCTATATCCATCTTCTGTGTTTGTTAGATTTTGAGCAAAACTCTCAAGAAGATCATGGGCTAACATTAATGATATATCACTTTTAATATCAGTAATAATACTGATCATTAAACTTTCATTTCCGCCCCGTGCATGCTGATTAGGTAATTTAAAAAATAAATTTGCTGTTTTTATTTCTTTAAATATATGAATAAATATCTCTTTAGTTTGAAGTTCCATTAATGAAGGAATTTCCCTTACAATATCTTCTTCTAATGATTTAGGTGCTTTTAAAAAGATTTTCGGACCATAAAATGGGTCAAAGCGACTAAGTATTAAAGCTTCCAAGGTTTTCACAGATTTGTTATAATTCAAATCTCAATTTTAAGGTAATAATTGAATTATTAAAATTTATATTTATGTTATAGTGAATAAAATAGAGATCTAATTAATTTTATTTAAGAGAAATATTATAAAATGATCCATTTTTTCTTTAGTTATGGACTCAATGAAAGAATATCTCCAACCGACCGAATTCCTTGATTTTGATCGAAAAAAAGTAAGTGATAAAGCTTTTGAAATAATCAATGGATTGAAATCTGAAAAAGAAAAAGCAATTGCACTTTTTTACTGGGTTAGAGATAATATCAAGTATAATATGTATACATACAATCCAAGTAATAAAGCAAATCTTAAAGCTTCTGTTACATTACGCAGATGTAATGGTTTTTGTATGTCAAAAGCTGTACTACTATCTACTTTTGCGAGAGCAGTTGGCATTCCTGCAAGAATCCACATGGTAGATATCATAAATCATAAAATTCCTAATTGGATCGAAGAATTTATGGGGACTAGAACATTTCATTGTCATGGTTATAGTGAATTATATATTGAGGGTAAATGGCAAAAGCTAACTCCCGTCTTTGATAAAGATACAGCAATTAAGGCAGGCTACGTTCCGTTGGTAGAATATAATGGGGAAAATGATGCTCTTTTAGCTCCTTATGATAAAGAAGGAAACTTATTCGTGGAGTATGCTGAAGATTGGGGAATTTATACTGACGTACCGTTAGAAAAAATTAGCAAGATCTTCTCAAAAAATTATTCGAAAATCTATACTAAAAACCAATTTCAAAAACCGGATAAATTAGAAAGCTAATAAAAATTTTAATTTAAGAAAAATAATTCTCTTTTAATCCTAACTCTCGTAAATTTATTCTATATTTTCCTAATTTCCCTCCATAATTACCAGCTGAAATTTTAATTAGACCATGTATATTAATTATTCCATTAATGACTTCTAACATCGTTTTTTTCATAGTTTCAATATCTAAAGCATTGAAGACTATTTCGGGAATAGAGTTCACTCCTTCTGGTACTTTAAATTCTTCCACTTTTAATTTATTTCTTAATGTAGGGCAATAGGGATGGTTTGTTGATGGACCTATCTCAGGAAAATTTGTTTCAGGTTTAGAACCTGCTGAGCAGACATCAAACGTAGTGCATACATTATCAATTTCAGAAATAATTTTAACTGCTTCTCTCCCGATTTTAATCCCAGAAGAGATAGAATCACAAAAAAACCACAAATTACCTCCCATAATCCCCTTATTATAAAAAATTTCTTGTTCTATCAAAAAATCGTGCCCTATCATAATTGGGACTGAAATCATTTTTCTTTCATAAACTTCAATAATTTCCTCATAACCATCTCCACAATGTCCAACATTATTCATTACATTAAATTTAGTATCAATCTCATATGGATAATAATCAAAAACAGCAGTAGTAGGAACTACCAGAATTCCTTGTCTTATTCTACGTCCTAATTGATCATAAAATTTAGCTTGTGCTTTTTTCCCGGTGCCAGTGACCCATAGTTGAATAATTGCACCTAATCTCCCATCAATTGTTTCTTTTTCAGTTAACCATCTAACTATACCTCCTTCAGAATCACCAAAAACAGTTGAAGGTAAAGCTGTAAAAGCATTAGCTGCTCTATTTAAAAATAAAGCATCATCAGCAGTTACCATTAATTGAACCATGAGACCTTCAAAAGCTTCACAGAAAGTATCCTCTATTTTTGCTACCATTTATCTCACTCAAAATTATATATTAATCGTATAATTAGATCAAATAAAAATTTAAAATCAATAATTATTAATATTAATTACTAAAAAATTTTAACAGAGCTATAATAAAATGCCACGAGCAATCATATTATTTGAGATAGACCCTTCATTCGGACCCAATATACTGGCAGAATATTATTTAAAACAAGATGATAAAATACCACCAGCTGTATTAAAAGAATTTTCTGAAAAACACATAAAAAAAGAATCTTTAACTGTCACCATTCGTAAAGACAATGATCGTTATTATTCAAGCAAACTTAACGCTGAATCTATCGATAGAGAAAATCTCTTTTTAAGTTTCATATTACAAGAGGAAGAGGACCTTATCTCATTAAAAAGTATCTTTGAAAATATAGAAGAAAAGGTCATTCTAGGTTTTTCCGCTGATAAAAAAACGATGAGTGATATTCTTAAAAATAGCTTGAATGCAATTTTAAGTTTGGTACAAAAACTACAAGAACCAGAAATTATAAAGGATATTTTGAACGAGAGAACGAAAAAAATGCTTGACAATGGACAACTACAAGAAGCAAGAGAATTGATCGATCTAGGAGAAGATATTCCTCAAAAACTCGCAGCTCAAGTAAAAATTGCAGACAAATTATTGAAAGATGCATTCTACAAAAAAGCAAAAAAAAGCTTCCTTAAAGCCGCAGAATTAGCAATACTTATTCAAGAAGAAGAAATTGCTTCTTTTTTAAAAAATAAGGGAGAACAAGTTGGAATGTTCCCTGAACTATTAAAAGAACGAGAGATTTTATATAACGAAATTGTAAAAATTATCAGTGAATTTTTAGGTGAGAAATTAGATATATATAATCAATTAATTGAACCAATCGATAGGTTAATTGAAATATCGGATAATTTTGAAGAGCATGAATTAATTGATGTATTAACCAAATTAAAAAACAATGTACAAAAAGTTTCTCGCTTAGGAAAAGATTTATATGGATTAGAAAACAAAATAAAAGAGCTTTTTGAAAATATCTAATTTAATATTACCCTTCTTCATCTGTTTCTTCAGGTTCTACGAATTCTCCGATATCAGGGAAAATAATTCGTGTGATATCCCAACCCTCCTTTGTTGGATGCTTTAACGCATTTTCTATTAATTTTTCTCCCGTTTCATTATTTAGCTCTACTTTATGAATATCAGGGTTATTCTTCAAAATACTTTCAAATTTCACACCGCTGCTACCGACTGGAACAATTAATAATGCTTTATCTATTGCTTGTTGATCAATAGCATCTTTCAAACGTTTTGCTGCATAATATCCAGCAACACCAGCACTACGATCGAAAGTTTTAATAGAAGGGATCTCTAAGCCCCATTTTTTACCTTCAGCTTCTATTAACGCAGCTAAAGTCTGAGATCTTTTACCAAGCATGAATTTGAATTCCATTTGAGTTTTGAAATCTTTCTTTTTTTCCTCCCCTACCATATTAATACATTTTAAAGTAGCTCCTGCTACAGATTGGGGATTGACATCAATTGAATATTCTTCTTCAGCTAAGATATCTTCAATAGTCTTTTTAATAACCTCTCTTGGTTTTGAGAAATCTATTACTTTTTCTTCAATTTCACGTGGAGGTTTAGCTGTTGCAACAATCTCAGAACCAACTTCCATAAGTTGCTCTACTGTCATCTCTTCCATTACAACCTTATCAATAAACCTTCTACAAAGTTTAATTGAATTTCTAGGATTCCCTTTAGTCTTTTCATAAATCAATTCAATAAGCTTTTCATTTAATGGAAATAATGGGTATAGTGGAGGATTCAAATTATTATCATCCCAAAAAGATTCCATAGATTTCGAGAAAAATATTTTTAGATCATTTAGGCTAAAAGGTTTTAAATCTTGTTCAGGTTCCATCCTTGACCTTAAAGGAGCATCAGCAATCTCAATGATTCTCGGCCAAATCTCTTTTAAAACTAAAATTATAATTACAAGACCCTTAACTTCATTATACAACCTTTTTAAGATTTCCAAGAACTTGCGCTCTGCAACTTCTCCCAAGTATCTATATGGAGATTCTAATTCGTCAAAATAAAGAATAAGCACTCTATCTAAATTTTCTGTGATGATTTTAATTAATGCTAAGCATACGTCATCTTCTTCGAGGACTGAATTGATTCCTAGCTCATCTAGTTCCATATCTTCTAAATCTTCACCGAGAAGCCACCTTTCTGCTAATGCTTTCTTATTTTTATCTAATTGGTAAGTCACTAACGCCTTTACACAATCAGCAAATACACCTGGGAATTCTCTTATCCCCATTTGGATTACTTCTTCAGCCTTAGGTTTTTGGAATATTCCTTTCTTCTCACCACCCCATTTTTTAACTAACCTTTCTGAAACGATATCAAGCAATTCAGCACCAAGTTCCTCAATAATACATGTATAAACATGAAGTAGAACACGTATACTTGCAGGTGGGCTAGGAACATAAATGATACTCCAATCTATGGGTTCTAATTTGCTCACATCTATTTCTTGTGCTTCTGTAGATTCTGCTAACTTATTTCTATTTTCTCTCTCTTTATCTTTAAATGAATGATAAGCATGAGTTTTGCCTGAACCTGCTGATCCTAATATAGGAATAAGTCTAGCGCTTCGATCTTTATATGTTTGACGTGCCAACCTATAAACCTCACGATCTATATAACTTCTTGGTCTAGCTATATCAATTTTATCTGGTATATCTCCCCTCGATACAAAATTAGAAAAGGGCATTATTGGTGCCTCACGTAGCACATCAAGATACATATTTTTATCGTCATCACTAAGTTCTGAGTATATTTTAATCTCCTCTACAAATTTTAATTTTTGATAATTGACTGTTTATATGGAATAAATTTATTAATCTAAACAATTTTTTCTAATATATAAGCTATTAAGTTTTTAGCTATTATAATATTAAATTAACAATTTAGCTTATTAAATTTAATTAAAATTAAATAAATCAAATATTTTATTAAGATTGATTGTATGCCTAAAAAAAATGAAGATAACGACGACGAAGATGATGAAATAAAAGATCCCTTTGACTTTTTCAAATATTTCGATGATCCTTCCAAATTTTTTTCTGATCCAAACAAATTTCTAATAGATCCGAATAAGTTATTTGGGTCTAAAGATTTCAGACGGCTATTTAAAGATATTTTCGATAAGATATTAAAAAATTTACCCCCTGAGTTTCAAAATCTTTCGCCCGAAGATCTTATGAGGGAATTCAGGAAAAATCAATCAAAATTTGGTTTTCCAATAATGTATGGGTTTAATATAAATATTGGTAAAAATGGGAAACCAAGAATAGATTCTTTTGGTAATATTGAACCAAAGCCTTATTCTGGAGAACCTATAGTCAAATCAAAACGAGAGCCCTTGATTGAAGTTATGGAAGAAAAGGATCACATATTAATTATAGCTGAAATGCCGGGAGTAAATAGAGACGATATCGAGCTGAAAGCAACAACCCGTAGCTTGACAATATCGACAAGAGAGAATTCAAACAGAAATTATTACAAAGAAATCGAATTACCGTCAGCTATTAACTCTGATGTCGCAAAAGCTCGTTATACCAACGGGATCTTAGAAGTTCGCTTGAAAAAGATTGACGAAAAACACACAAATATAAGGATTGATTGATATTTTATTCTTTTACTAAGTATTTCCTAAATACTGGAGTCCAAAATTTTTAAAAATTTTAAAAATCAATTTTTAAGATGATACAAATCTTTATTAATTTCATTTACACATAAAGTCTTAAATAACTCTATTTTATACAAAAACTTTCAGTGAAGTCTTTTGAATGAAGAAGAAATTTTATCAAAAAGAAATTTTGTTTTTATTCTTGTTATAACACTTATTATTAGTTTAGTTGGATTAGTATTTTTAGTTCTTGGATTAAATAATGCAATTAATGAGTACTTCGCTGACAATGATATTGTTTTTGCAATTTTTACGGCAATTGGGTATATTGGATGGCATACTGCTCTGATAATAATAGTAGTAACTGTTTTAATTATTTATGATGTTAGATTTGCTAAAAATTTAACATTCTCTTTACTCGGTTCATTCTATTTAAATGGAATTATGAAAGATAGCATTCAAGATCCTACACCTTTAACAAGGAGAGAAGATCCTGGCTTTGGCTTTCCTTCGGGGCATGCCCAAAATGGTGTTGCTATATGGGGATATTTGTCATATCACGCATATAAGAAGAAAAATAAATACTTACCTTGGGTTTTCCTTATATTTATTTATTTAATTGCAACTGCGAGAATATTGAATGGATCTCATGATGTAGATGATGTTGTTGGAGGGTTATTGATTGGAATTGCTTTTTTATTATCATTTATTCATTTAGAGCCAATAATTGCTAAGAAAATTAATACTCTGAATTTAGACATAAAACTACTTCTTTCAATAGTGATTCCAATAGTTTTGTTTATAGTAGCAATACTCATTTTTCCTGATACTGACAATGAATATGGGTTAACCTGTGGTGCTTTAATTGGTTTATCAATTGGATATCTACTTGAAGTAGAATATATAAAGTATGAACCAGCGGAACTAAATAATAAGCAAAAAATCATTAATTTAATTATCGGATTGATAATAGTACTAGTGGTATATGTGGTTCTTGATTTACTAGTTCCTATAGAGAATCAATTGTGGGATTTCTTTGAATACTTAATAATAGCATTAACAGGCGTTTTGCTAGTACCGTGGATCTTACAAAAAATAAAGCGATAAAAAGACTATATAAAATCTAATCCCTTTTTTTTATTTTCATACAATTTGATTACTCAATATTATAAAATTAATTATGAGTAGCACCGAAACAACAATAACATTAGAGAAATCAACAAGAAATGAATTAAGGACTTGTAAATCTTATAGACGCGAAACTTGGAATGATCTCATGACTAGACTCATAAAAATCCTTATTATAGAAGGGTTAAATGATAAAGTTATGAATAATACAGGCATGAAAATCTCATCTATTTATGGCGCCCTTGCATTTATATCCTATATGTTAGGAATTTCAGTCATCCCTACCAGACACATTTCTGATACTGCAATTGATATTGAGAGGATTGCCTACCGAGAGCAGGTGAAAGATGACTCTCCTATTTTTTCACGGAGAGCGCCAAAAAGACTTTAGAATAGATGTCGCAGTGAGCCATATTTTAAAGATTTACAATGGTACAATGAAAATATTGAAAGATAAAGAAGCTTACGAAAAGTATTTACAAAAGTTGTAAATATTAAGATTAGTAATGGATAATTAAAAAATAACATGTATAGATTATATAGAATAATGACAATCTACCACGCTGACAATATAATAATTACGCCTAATCTTATGGATTGGATGGATGATATTATCAAATTTAATATTAATTAATTTTTTTCTTTTTATTTGAGCTAAAGAATAAATCTAACAATTCTTAAAATTATATTCAAAACTCTAATGGAATATTAATGGATTTTAAAAATTGGAGTTTTGAGTTTTTAATGATTCAAAAAATTAAAATCCTTTATTCTCTTATATTTTGTTACTATACTTAATTGTTTAAATTATTAAAAGAATAAAAAGTGAGAAATCAATGGGTAAGAATCGACCTGAAACAACTCTTTTTCTAATGCAATCATTGGATGGAAAAATTTCTACGGGAGATGTCGAGGAACGAGATCAAGAAATAGATTTTCCCAAAATCAAAGGAATTAAAGAAGGAAATTATCAATATTATGATCTTTTACTTAAAACTGATAGACATGCTTTAATAAGTGGAAAAGTATTAGCTAAAATTGGTGTTAATTCACGTGATAGAGTTGACAATTATAAGGATGTTAACCTAATTATTATTGATCGCAAACCACATCTCACAAAAAATGGAATGAATTATTTAATAAATTCATTTAAATCTATTTATATTGTAACAAACAACAAAAGCCATCCAGCTTTTAGGATTTCAAATGAAAAAGAACTTAATATTATTTATTATCCAAACGAGATTAATATTGAAGATTTATTTGTAAAACTAAAGCAAGATTATAAAATTGAAAAGATATCAATTCAATCAGGGGGGACATTGAACTCTATATTTCTTAAACAAAAACTTATAGATCATATTTCACTTGTAATAGCACCCTGCATAATTGGTGGAAAAACTACTCCTACATCAATAGATGGAATAGCTCCCCAAACTGATGATGATTTATTCAACATCAAGGCATTAAAACTTAAAACATGTAAAATCTTGAATCATTCCTATATTTATCTTTATTACGATGTGATAAATGAAACTATTATTCATTAGATATAAATGCAAAGAATAGAGATTACACTTTCAAAAACAAGTTATAAATTAACTTTGCAATCTTTTCGCAAGTTCGCTTACAATCCAAAAATGTCATAATAAACCTTATTTTCTTACTAATGTGGGCAAATCTCGTATCTACCATGAAGTTGAACTTTCAAAGTCAGTAGGGTATCTTTACGAGTCATCTTATCAATTATGATGAATTCTTCTCTTTCTTCCAAGACAGTTGTTTGATTTTTTGAGAAAATTTTTTTCCACCAACCTTTTCCTAAATTTCAAACTTTATGAACTCCAAATATTATATGAAAAACATACTATTTAAATGTTTTCACACTCTTTGAAATTTGTAAAGTCTAAACCTTTAAAATGTTTTTAAGTAATTTAAGATAAATTTCCAATATGGAAGAAATCAAAGATGAAATAAAAAACAAAAAGTTCTCACAATTACTTTCTGATGGATTTAAGTTATTTGGTAAGCATTATAAGATATTAGTATTAACTTGGCTTGTTTTCACTTTAATATATCAAGTATTATTTGTCTTTTTATTAACTGATATCAAATATTTATACTTTAACAATACAATACCCAGAGTACTCTATTTAATTATTTTTTTTATTATTTCTGGAACTTTAGGCATAATATATGTTATACCCTTATGCTCAGTAAGTAGTTATTTATTTAAAGGATATATAAATTTCAATGCTGATTTTAAAGAGGAATTTAAAAAAGCTTTAAATTATAAGTTAAAATATCCTATCTTCATTAGTTTAGTATTATTCATCATATTTGGTGTTATTTTTGAATTAATTCAAGACTTTTTTTTAGAATCTTTATATCATACTGGGACTAGCGTAGTGTGGATAATGATACTAACACAAATTATCTCAATACCCGTTGTTTTTATTTCTTTGATTCTAACTTCATTATATATATTTGTTAGGTATACCTACAATATCGAAGATATCGAAAGGCCAATATCGGATATTCCTTTATATCTATTCATTTATTTCACAATATGTAGTGATGATAGTTTTCCGATATTTATATTGGGAAATGGTGGATGTTTATGTTTTACCACATAATTATGGTTTAATTTTACTATATTATTTAATTTTTGACATACCTACGATATTAATAGGATCTTTAGAAGTTTGTTTAATAACACCACTTTTTGCCCATCAATATTTAAAAAGAGTAAATAAAAACATCAAGTAGTTTATTCGGAGAGTATTAAAAAAAGTAAATTATAAGTATTCAAATTAACGACGTCCCCTAATCTTACGAGCTTCCCTTTCAACTTCCCTTAAAAGTACAATATCATTTAATCTAATAGGTCCTTTTACGTTCCTTGTTAAGATTCAATTCTTATCTGGTCCTTCTAAAATTCGAACTCTACATAATTTTATCTATAATTTTATATTTATTTCTTAAAATAATTTATTACTTCCAAGTTTAAATTATTAACGTCATAAAATATCGTATAAGTCTCTTTACCATTCACCTTTAAAATAAATCTTCCAAAACTTCTTTAGCTTCAATGATGTTTTTTTATTATCTTTTAGCGATGTGAAATATTGACTTATTAGAAAAAGAAGTATTTTAAGTATAGATAAATAGGGATTCCAAAGAAACCAAGGCAAAAACCAAAGATGATAAATGGTAATAAATCTGAACCAATAGTTACTAATACTAATTTCGCTCTAGTTTTAAGATCTTTTTTACGATTTTCACTCTCTTCATCTTTTTTCTCATTTTTCAGTTTTTCGGTATTTTCTGGCTCATCAGTTTGTTTTCCCTTTTTCTACAAAAATTAATTAAGAGTGATCTTGTTGGAATGAATTTTCAATGCTGGTTTAACCAACATTAGAGAAAATGTGTTTTAAATATCGCAAAGAGTAAAGGCAATCTTGAAAAAAAAAATCAGGGAAAAAATGTTAAATTTTAAATTCTTTCCATTCTCCTATATTCACTAACTCTTCTTCATTTACAATCTGAACAGGATGGCCAGAATGTAATGAATCAAACTTTTCCAATTTTTCTTTATTGATATAATTATCCTCAAGAATAGGTATGTATTCATGACATTTAAAACATATTCTTAGCCTTATTTAAGTCACTTCCTTTCCTTGGATTAATATTTGTACTCACGCTTATTAATATATAATTAAAAGTAAAAAGGATTTACAAATTTTTCCATATATATAACTATATACAACACACTTTTTTATAGAATTTTAAAAAATGAATGAAAATAAAACAAAATCTGAATAAGGATATTTTTTGATTGATCGATCTTGATCATTTATGATCAAGATCGAAAAAACCTATTTTTAAATACTTAAATTGAATATTTATTATTAAAAATAATATACCAACCCTCCTTCATATAAATTTAATGAATGAATGAGATTGTATAGCTAATCTAAAGACAGTCTAACAATTTTTTAAAGCAAATATTAAATAAAACTTAAAATGGGAAAGAATGTATATTTCGTTAAAAGAGTATATGAAATTACAAGGGAATTCAGACAACCATTAATTAATGAACGTATCTATGATAAGGTAATTTTTTTTCCAGAAAATGCAATAGTAGAAATGATTTTTAAATTTGAAGAAGATGAATCAGTTATTCGAGGTTTTATAGGATTAGCAAAATATTTTCACACAATAATTATAAACCGCAAGGATAGATTTTACATCCCATATAACCATTTGTTATTTGTATTAATGAGTCCTTGAATAAATTATTGCATCCTTAATTTATCGTCCTATATTACATTAGAAATAAAGAGAAATAAATATTAGAAACTGTGTATGCTTTATTTTTCTATAAATATATTGTGATAAACAGAAATCTATCATTAAACCTTCCAATATATAATTATTTATAATTTTACAAGATTTAGATCAGCAATATCTTCTGTTTTAATGCAAAATTCAGTAATTTCTTTGATCGGGATACCAAATAGTATCCGTCTCAAATCATCAAATTCTTCAAATAATAGTATTTATTTTCTCCGCTTTTACAAGAGGGGCGTCAGGAGGAATTTTTATGTATGATATTACTAAATATTCCAGTTTAAGGAAGCGGAGAAAATAAAGTATTACCTTTTAACCGAAAGCATCGGAATTGAGTGGTATCATCGCCTTAAATAAATTGAAAAAAAGATTTGGAACTTATAGATGACAAAGAATATCCTCAGCTTATATACTATTATTTTTTTTAATTAATTAGAAAATATCCAGTAAAAAATATCTAAAGACAGAAGATTGGCATTCACCAGAGAGTTCCCTCATTTTAATGATACTTTTCCTTTTCTAACAACTTCTTTAAGTAGAATGCGATTTATTATAATTTTATCAGTTGTTTTAACTTTATCATGAGGGGTAATTACCTCGTTTATGTAAATTTCTGTTCTAGTAGGATGAGGCATAACTTGTTCAAGAATCATTAATTAAGTGAAAAATTAGTGATTTATAAAATTTCCCATTTATCGTCTGAAAAAAAGGAAATTAATTTAAAATCTCAGAATAAGTCTAAATACGGCTTAACTTTCTTTTTTCCATCAGAATCTTTGATAAATTGCAAGATTTTTTTGGATAGTTCCTTTTTCTTTTCAAAATATATTTCCATTATTTTTTCCATTGGCATATTTGGATATCTTTCCACTAGCGCAATATCTCTCCTTGGACATCCATTTCGTCTCATACAACAATAAGAAATAGATCCAAAACACACTATATCTGAATCCCAATTATTTTCTTTAGAAAATTTCTCTTTTATTTCTATGAATTCTTCAGGTGTTAAACTAATTTCTTTTAATGTTTCATCTCTCTTACACTTAAAACCAAAGGTTAATGAATATCCTGGTTTACAACAAAAAGTTAAGGCTCGAAAATCACCGCCCATACAAACTGGAACTGGCGCATTTGTCTCCCATCCCGTTAAATCACGAAGCTTATCTTGATCCAAATCCGCCATACTAATTTATAGAAACGTTCGCTAATATTGTAAATAAAAATCCATAAGGTAATATTAATTTTCCATTTTTAGAATAAAAAACGAGAAAAATTATGATAGTATTTATTTCTTTTATTTTTTTCTTTACCTAAGCAACTAATAGAGATTTCTAAAAAGGAAAAGAGGGCCCAGTACGGGATATTCGGAGATAGATATTACCAGTTCTCTATCGAACCCGTCTCTAGGGATTCACATATGGGTTTCTAGATTTAACAGCTAGAAATGTCCCCAATACTAACCACTATACAAACTGGGCCACAATTACGTAGTAAATATAACGTTTAATCTTAAAAAAATTTTATTCAATTCTATTTAATTTTTTTTTCATTCATAATTTTTAATATGTAATTTAAACATTGATTAATGGCATCATCCAACTTTCCAGAGTTATCTATTATGAAGTCAGCTTCAGGAAATTTCTGATTATTTTTAGCCCGTTCAATTCTTTCATTTAATAATTCTTCACTTTCTCTTTTTCGATCTTTTATTCTTTGGAAAGTTATTTCAAAGGGAACATCAATAAAAACAACCTTGACATTTTTATATTTTTCTTTAACTTCATTTACAACAGTACGGCTTACATTAATAATAACTGGATGCCCATTCTTAAGCCAATCTTCAATTTCTATATGTATTCCATAATCTAAACTATATATATGCCATTTTAATGCATACTTTCCATCTTTCTCCATTTTTTTGAAATCTAATGTTGAAATTGAGATATTTTTTTCAGTTTCAGAAGGAGGTCGTGTGATATATCTTTTAGGTGCATAAACTTTTTTCAAATTTGAAGGATATTTATTAACTACTCCAGAGATAATAGAGTCTTTACCAGCACCCGAGTTTCCAACCACCAAAAATAATACTCCAGAAAAATCTTTTGTCATTTACATCTTGATCTAATATTTTATTAATCTATATTCTTATAAGGTTCATTAAAAATATAAAGTCTTTAATAATTTCAACAGATTTTATTTTTCTTATAGTATAATAAAGAAAAACAAATAATCGCCTTAATCAAAACAAAAAAAATTAAAGTATGATTGATGTTATCACTCTTGTAAGCAAGATTAATTTTTCATTAATTATTTAAAATTTTCATTTAGGTATGACAAAAAAAAGTAATAAAGAAACAACAAAAATTTCAGACATTCCTGAGAGTTATCAAAGGTATTTAGATGAAATTCATATTATTTCACGTAAAAAAAAAGGTGGTTGGGTAACCAATAAAGAAATCGCTGAAAGACTTCAAATTGAACCGCCATCTGTTACTGGCATGTTGGAGAAATTAAAAAATAAAGGATTAATTAAATGGGAACCAAGAAAGGCTATAAGACTAACTGATAAAGGAAAAGAAATTGCGATGCAATTAAGTGAAATACACTCATTATTATATCAATTCTTTGCAAAAATTTTGAAAATACAAGATAAAGGAGTGATAGATAATTTATCTTGTGAAATTGAGCATCATATTACCGCAGATGTTAAAGAGTCTTTAGAAGAATTCCTCTCAAAATATTTGAATGGTTAGATTTAATTAATATTCTTAATTCATTGATACAACTATTTAAAAAAATACTCTTGGAACATATAAAAATGTCAGAAGAATTAAAGCAAAAAATAGATAAAGTTCATGAACATTTCAGTAATTTTACTAATTTCATTGAACTGCAAAATTTTCGGTCATTTCTGTTATTTACCTTAACTAGTCAGGTGCCTACAAACATTTTAGCGCAATTTGGACTAGGCGGAAACAAAGAGATTATTAATTTACCATACAATCCTGTTTTTAAGATTTATTACCAAAAAATAAATTTGATATCTGCTGGTTCACTAATTGTCTACGTAAAGAGTGAACCTATATCTAGTGAATTTTTATTAGAAAAAGATGATTCTGCTACAAAACAATTTCTAAATCCTAATGAGATGAGTCTCGCGTTTCGAGGAAAAGAAAAATTCATTTTACCTATGATTAGTGATTGTAGTATATTTGATGTTGACAACAATTCAAAATTAACAGTAAAAGTTGATGATATCTTTCATTCATTAGAAAGTTTCCTAGCTGTTGCTGAACCAAATTTACTTTTTATTATTGACGCTAAAAATGCATCTGAACCAGATATATTATATACTTTCAATATGATGCCACAAATGCCGACTAAATTAGATAAAAAAGTATTAAAAATCGATGTGTTTTTGGACAATGAACATAAAACTCAAGATATCACTTATTTAAAACGTGAAGAAGATTATAGTATAACATATTTGAAAGATATAAAAGAAGTAAGTCATGCTGATTTATACAAATCTGCATTTTCACTATTACTACATATCAAATCTTTCAATCAACCATAATACTGTTCTAATGTGTTCTTTTAAATTTTTTACTTTCTTTTAAAGATATTACTTAAAAGTTAAGCATATTATTGCTTTAATAATACTTTATACTTATTAGAAATCTGAAAGATTTATATTCGTTAGCCATTAAACGATTAATACAATTAAAGGATTAATATATTCAATTTATAAACGACCCGACAAAATATATAAAGTATAATATTTTTTATTATGGCTTATTGCAATTTTTATAATAAAGGGTTGTGTAAAATGAAGATAATAACAATAAATTTACCAGAAAAATATTTACAAGCTATTCAAATTCTAAACGATATGGGAGTTTATCCATCTAGAAGTGAAGCTATAAGAATTGCGTTAAATGATTTTTTAGCAAAAGAATTGAAAATGTATAAAGATCTTGATGATGAAAACTTTAAAATGCTTATAAGAAGCAAATCAAATAAACGTAATTAATTCTACTTTTTTTATTCTTTTTTTTATTAAATTAGTCTTATTTAAATTAATTTAATTAAAGAAATTAAAGCTTAACTAAGAGGATAATTAAAATATTAAATATATAGAAAACATAATAGGAATAATTAAAAAATTAGGTAAAAAGAAGATAATTTATGGCAAAAAATACTCAAATTTTAGCTATTTTAACGCTTTTCTCATCAACTCTTTTTAGTATTATCACACCAATGGCTTTTGAAATTTCATCAGCATTAAGTTTCGATGAAAATCAGGTCATTTTTATTAATTCAATGTTTTTAATGGTCGGCGCCATAAGTTCTCTTTTTTGGGCATTTTTAGGAGATAAAATTTCTAGGAAAATCTTACTAATCATTAGTACATTAGAATGGTCAATTCTTACTTTATTGACTATATTTTCAACTAATTTTTTCAGTTTATTGATGTTTCAACTAATTACAGCAATAGGATTTGGGGCGACATTACCTTTAATTTTCTCATTAACAGTCGATCTAGTAGGTTCAGAAAACCGGGGTAAAAAATTTGGAGATTTAAGTGCAATCTATGTTTTAGGAAACGGTTTAGGTCAAATGCTTTCGGGATTCTTAATTGATTATTATACATGGCAGATACCTCTTATAATTGTGTCTATATGTGGACTTTTTTGTACAGGATTCTTATTTTTGGTTGAGGAACCCGCAAGAGGTGCAAAAGACGATCTTTATAAAGCAATTGATGAGAGTGCTCTTGGATTAGGTTATAAGATAAAATTCAAAGATCTCAAGCAAATCTGGAAAGTAAAATCAACAATTTGGATATTATTATTAAATTTTGCGATGTTCATATCTATAGGTGCGATATCATCATTTTTTATTTCAATGCTTAAAAATGATTATGGAGTTAGCTCTACTCTCGCAACTATGTTTTTAATTATAATTTTTGGTTCACAAGTTCCAGCAGGACCCATATTTGGAAAATTGGGGGACAAAAGGTATAAAACTGATAAAAAAGGCAGGATGAAAATTGTATTTATATGTCTTTTAAGCGGTTCAATCCTTTATATTATAGCGTTTTCATTGTTATTCATATCAAATGAATTTTCGATTGTAATTCTCTTTATTATTCTCGCATTGGGAGGCGCCTTTCTATTTGGGGGTATTGACCCGTTGACACAGGCTACACTCGGTATTAATCCTCCTCAGATAAGATCAACAATATATTCCCTTAATTATTTAACTTATACATTCGGCAGGAGTATAAGTTTATTACTGCTTGGGCAATTCTTTATAGCCTTTAACAACCTTTATAGTCCAGGTTATTTTATTTTATCAATTATGGCCTTAACGTGTACATTATTGCTTATACCAATTGTTAGATTATTACCTAAAGACATAGACAATATTAAGTCTGAAAAAGTCTAATATTAAACACAAATCTGTCATAGGAACTATTATTATGTATATAAATAGAGAAACTTGCACAGGTTGTGGACAGTGTGTTATTGTGTGCCCTGTTCAAGCAATTAGATTAGTTGATAATAAAGCTGTTATAAATGAAGACAAATGTGTTGAGTGTGCCATTTGTTATCGAAATGCAGAATGCCCAGTTAAAGCAATTAGATCTACAAGATTAAAATGGCCACGGATAATTCGAAGTCCATTTAGCAATGTAATTGCAACCCATAAGATCACAGGCATTCCTGGGAGAGGAACAGAGGAAATGAAAACGAACGATGTTACTAATCGATTTAGTATTGGGGAAATTGGAGTTTCCATTGAAGTAGGACGACCTGGAGTAGGAACTTATCTTGAAAATATTGAATTGTTCACAACAAGATTATCTAAAATTGGTATAGCATATGAAGAAAAAAGCCCAGTAACAGCACTAATAATTGATAATGAAGGGCATATTAATGAAGAAGTAAAAAATCAACGCGTGCTTTCAGCGATTATTGAGTTCAAAATACCAGATAAAAAACTATCTCAAGTATTGGAAGTTATTAGAGAAGTAGAGAAAGAAATTGATACTGTTTTTTCTATTGGTATTATATCAAGAATAAAAGAAAATAATACAAAAGACATTATAAATCGAATTTCCCAACATGGTTTTGAAGTAAGACCAAATGCTAAAATCAATATCGGATTAGGTAAGCCATGAGATTGTTGAGGAGTAAAAATTATGACCCATTCATTACACAGGAGAGGGATTGAAAAGGAATTAAAAAAGGATTATGTTATTCTAGCAATGTTAGCGGCTGGCATCAATGATAATTATGATGACTCACGACAAAAATTAATAAGAGTAGGAGAAATTTTGAAAGAGCATAATCCTGTTAATATAATGCCTGAAATAGGATGGAGAACTTCCCCTACTGTTACAGCTACATTCAATGACATTGAAACAGTAAAAAATGTAATTCTACAACTTAAAAAAGAAGATCTTTGTCTCTCGATTGTCATAAGCGGATTGATTCCTGAAATAGAACGCACTGTTAAAGAAGTTGATTTAGATATCCATACGATACATCTCTCTTTGGGCACATTCGGGAAAAAGGAGTTATTACCATCTGAAAAGATTTTAGAAATTACTACAATGTGTGGTCATCACACAGTCTCACCACAATCAATAACCCATTATGTCAAATTGATTAAGCAAGGCAAAATAACGATTGAGAAAGCAGCAAAAAAGTTAGCTAGACCTTGTGTATGTGGTATTTTTAATACTTCTCGAGCAATAGAAATCCTTACTACATTAACTAAATAATATTTTCAAATTTTGCAATACTTGCAATACAGCTCAAGATATAAATACCTAACTATTATATTTTCAATTAAAACTGAGCGATTTAGAATTTATAGTTTTTAAATAAAGTTCAATTTGGAGGAAAAATTAATGAAAATTGGGATAATTGGAACAGGAAGATTAGGGAGTGCTCTAGGAAAAATTTGGGCAGAAAAGGGTCATACGATTATGTTTGGCTCTCGAGATCCTCAGAAAGCAAAAAAGTTAGCTAATTCAATTGGTTCTAATGCAAGTGGTGGAACATATGAAGAAACTGCAAAATTTGGTGATGTTATCATTCTTGCAGTTCCATGGTCAGGAGCAAAAGAATCAATCAAAACAGCAGGAGATTTAGATGGTAAGATTATAGTAGATTCTACTACTACTGCTGCACCCCATTTGGGAGGACCTTTAATAGGACGTACTCCATCTGCAGCAGAAAAAGTCGCAAAATGGGCAGTAGGGGCTAAAGTAATAAA
Organism: uncultured archaeon; assembly: GCA_964435435.1. Taxonomy (GTDB): domain Archaea; phylum Asgardarchaeota; class Lokiarchaeia; order Sigyniarchaeales; family SOKP01; genus Loki-b32. The sequence continues at coordinate 10,911 of CAYSZJ010000001.1, read as the reverse complement.
AGCAATTCATACTATTGGAGTAGAAAGTTTAAATAAATTACAATTTGGTACCCAACAAGCAAGTTTATTTATTTGTGGAGATGATTTAGACGCGAAATCAAAAGTGAAGCAATTAGGACGCGATCTTGGTTTTGAAGTTATCGATGCTGGTCCACTCACAAATGCGAGGCTTACTGAACCCCTTGCGATGCTTTGGATTGAATTAGCTTACAAACAAGGCATGGGTACAGATATAGCGTTCAAATTATTACGCCGTAGGAAAGCTAAATGAAAGATTTAACAAATTAAATTTTACTACTTTTGATTTTTTAGATTTGTTTTATTAAGGGATAAAGAAGCAATACTTTAAGTATACTTTAATAAGAATGCTTGTAAGTATAAAATTATGAAAATTTCAAAATTTGATACTAATTCTCCATTTGTTCATACCTATTCTATTGTAGCAAGAGATCCCAATACAGGAGAAATGGGTGTGGGAGTTCAAAGTCATTATTTTTCTGTTGGCTCAGTTGTATCGTGGGGGGAATCTGGGGTTGGAGTAGTTGCTACCCAATCTTTTGTAAATAAATCTTTTGGATTGCGAGGACTTGAGTTATTGAAGCAAGGAAAAACTCCTCAAGAAGCAATAGATATCTTGCTTTCTGATGATGAAGGAAGAGATGTAAGGCAAGTTTCGATTTTGGATGTTAAAGGAAGAGTAGCAACCCATACTGGTTCAAAATGCATAAAATATGCCGGTCATTTTAAAGGAGATAATTTTTCAGTTCAGGCAAATTTAATGTTATCGGATAAAGTGTGGCCAAAAATGGCAGAAGCTTATGAAAAACATAAAAAAATTCCTTTACCTGAACGAATAATTAGATCCATGGAAGCAGCAGAGACGGTAGGAGGAGATATAAGAGGAAAACAGTCTGCAGCATTATTAATTGTAAGAGGTGATCCAGTAGAAAACAAATGGGAAGATCCACTAATTGATATTAGAGTAGAGGATCATAATGAACCTTTAAAAGAGTTAAATAGATTACTGAAACTCTGGAGAGCATATAATCACTTAGATAAAGGTGACCAAGAATTCGAGAAGGGAAATATAAATGAAGCTTTTGAAGAGTATAATACTGCTAGAAAAATGTTTCCCGATGATCTTGAAATGAAATATTGGACAGCAGTAACATTAGCTAATCATCAAAAACTTGATGAAGCTTTATCATTATTCAAAGAAATCTTCAAAAAGGATAATAATTGGCGAATACTTACAGAAAGATTACCTGAAATAGATCTTTTAAATGTAAAAAAGGAAGAAATAGACAAAATCCTATCTCTTAATTAAGTATTAAAAACATCAGAAAGACTTAAGTAACTTTTTATATTATCTTATTGAAGTAGAATATAATCTAATTATTGATTTTTATTGTATATAATAATGAAAGTTGCGAGATATTTTAGTAATGATGATATAAGAGAAGATGAGTTGCAAAAACCAATAATAGGTCCAGGAGAGATTTTAGTTAAAGTTAAAAAGTCAGGTATTTGTGGATCTGATATACTAGAATATTATAGAAAGGCAAAAATGAAAAAGTTGGGTGTAAGCTCTCTCATCTTAGGTCATGAAATTGCTGGAGAAATAGTTGAGAAAGGTGATAATGTAAAGCACCTTAAAGTTGGAGATCGCGTATTCGTCTCTCACCACGTTCCATGCTTTGAATGTCATTACTGTGAGCAAGGTCATCATACGGCATGTGATCTACTCCATAATACAAATTATGACCCGGGTGGTTTTGCTGAGTATATTCGAGTCCCGAAAATTAATATTGAAAAAAAAGGGGTTTTGGTGTTAGATAAAAATGTATCTTATGAAGATGGAGTTTTAATTGAACCACTTGGTTGTGTGTGCCGTGCTCAAAGATTAGTTAATGTAAAAAAAGGGTTAACTGTTCTGGTACTAGGTAGTGGTGTATCTGGTATATTGCATATTCAATTAGCTAAACTAAGAGGAGCCAAGAAGATAATAGCAACTGATATTAATGAATTTCGATTGCAGATGGCAAAAAAATTTGGAGCAGATTATGTTTTTCATGCACAAGAAGATATCGCTACTGAATTAAAAAAGGTTAATGAAGATAGATTAGCAGATATAATAATAGTTTGTGCGGGTGCTTTATCTGCTGCAGAACAAGCATTAAATTGCGTAGCACCAGGAAGTAAAATTGTGTTTTTTGCAGTTCCAGAACCAGGGATAAATCTTGAAGTTCCTATAAATGATTATTGGCGAAATGAAATTACTATTATGACTTCATATGGTGCCGCGCCAGAAGACCTTGATGAGGCATATAATTGGATATTTTCAAAAAGAATCAATGTAGAAGATTTGATAACTCACCGGTTTCCTTTAAGCAGAGCTAAAGAAGCTTTTAAAGTAGTATGTGAAGCTAATGAATCCATGAAAGTAATACTCGAACCCTAAAGATTACTTAATCTAAATTTAATAACTTCACCGCATTGTCTCCAAGAATTGCATCAATTTCTTCTTCTGTAAAACTTATTCCTTTAGGAGAGGTTTTTGGAAGACTTTTTATCTTTTCAATTAGATCTTTTGCTGGTAAAACGGCATCATAAAACGGAGAATCGGACCCAAATAATATTTTTTCCTCACCCACATAATCAATTATATCTCTGAGTTCTCGACAGAACAACTCGAATTTTCCAAAAGCATAGGGCCCCCACATAGCTAAATCTCCATAAAGATTTGGATTAAGTGCTGCCCAAGGTCTCCAATTAATTTGACCCATATGAGCCGCAATTACTTTAAGATTGGGAAAGTCAGCTAAGATGTCAGAAAGTACTAAAGGATCTGTAAATTTGCTTCTTCTTGCTGAAAGTGGTCCAGTATGAGTTAATAATATCCCATTCTTCTTCTCTAAATAATCTAATAATAAGTAAGATTCACGACCACTAGGGTCATAGCCATTATTGGGGTGATATTTGAGTCCTTTCATATCAAATTCCTCAAAACATTGCTTTAGCATATCTAAAGCTTCTGGGCGTCGTGGATCAACTCCAGGAAAGGCCATCAATCTATTAGGGTGTGCTTTAGCGATATCACTGATTCTCTTATTAATAAATTGATTTACTTCAGGTGTGATTTGTTTGTTGTCAGCGTTATCGACATTACAAACTATTGTAAAATCTATATTAGCATTATCCATAAGCTTGATTAATTTTTTACCATCTTTATCACTCCACAATTCTGCAGATTTTTGAACCAGTGTATCTTCATCCGGTTTTAATCCCATAATTTTAGCTATTCTTAAAAGTTCTGGTATCGCAAATTTGATCCCTTCAAGTGGAACATCGAAAGGAGTAAGATGATAGTGAACATCTACTCTCATTTTAATTACCTTACTTTTATACTCTTAATTCTTAATTATTATTATCTTCTTCTATTCATTTATTTAAAAAGATTTAGAAATTTACATAAAATAGTCTTACAACCCATCAAAATGTAATTCAGGCATTATTTATTTTTTAAAATATTGATTCTGCTGAATATGTTTTCGGATAATCCATGATTCCCAAAATCTATATATATCTAACACAACACCCTTTAATTTCTTTTTAGGGAAGAATAAATCCACCATAAGTAATTCATTAACAGCTTCATTCTCAGATTTATCAAATAAATTCATTGTTCTTAGAGCTTTATCTACTTTTTCTTGATTATTTTGAATTTTTTTTCTCATGTATTCGAAAGGACTTAAATCAGGATTTCTAACAATGTATGAATGGCTGGAGGTTAAAATCTGTGCTTTATTAAGAAAGATTTCCTCAGCTTTATTTATATCTTCTAAATAATGTGAAATTGAGCATTGTTTAAATCCATACCAGGGGCCAAAACCTTCTATTTCAGGTTTGGGTTTATCAAATCCTAAACAGCTGATGTGAAAAACTCGTTCCTTAGGTAAAAAGAAACCTATATGTCCTTTTGAATGCCCGGAGAAAGAAATTGTGTCTATCTTAAAATTTTCAAATTTTAGTGATTCTCCCGGATTAAAAGAATTAACTTGCTTACACTTTTGGAATCCATTTGATTTTCCAAATTGTTTAACAGTATCAAAGTCGAGTTCTTCATCAAACCCAAAACCCTTATAAAAATTATGAAGATCCAATAAATAATTTGCTTCTGGATAAGGAGCATAAATTGAAGCTCTAAGTTCTTCCCAAGCGTGAACATGACAAGTGTGATCAAGATGACCATGAGAACAAACATAATTTGAAATAGGACCATAAATATCATTTAAAGAATTCACATATTTTGGCTCGATATTCAAATCAAGTGCTATAGTATTAATATTTCGACCTGTTTTTGGTAAAACAAGAAAACCATCACAGCAAGAAAAAAAAAAAGGCGGTGTTATTTGATGGATTAACAAAATATCTTCCGTTACTTTTCTAATATCAAGATTATCAATTTTAAGTAAAGTCATAAAATAAGATTTTGAAAAATAGTCAATTTATTGCGATAAAAAATAAATTAGAATTTAAAGAAATTTCTTTTTTCAATATTAACTCCTCATGATTAAAAAGTAAAAAAAGAGAATTTGCAATTTGAATTTCTTATAATCTTTATTTAAGTAATGGTTTCATTTTCTCTTCTTGTTGTAGGAACGTAAGTAAAAAGAGCACTAGCATAATTATTGTGATTACAAGTGTTAATGCAGCCATAGCTGGTTCAAAAACAATGAAACTTATAATCGTAGTAACTAAATTAGCAACTAACCATACAACCTCAAGAATCACCACATTTTTAACTTCTTTCCATTCTTTTGCTATGATACCACATAGAGAACTCACCGTAAACCCTGCAAAAAGAGATGCAATTGTTAAACTCATGGCATGAGTTTCAGGCGTGATTGACTCGGTGGTATAAAGAGGTATAGTGATATCTGGCATAAAAAATAAAATTGTGAAAATAAGCGCAATCACAAAATGGATTATAAAAGTTATTTTCGTAAATTTTTGAATCTCTTCAGCCATTTTTCAAATCACTTTTTTGTTAGGTTTTTTTTAAAATATGATTTTGAATTATTATTTTCCTTAGTATATAAATGTTGAAATCTCAATAATATTAGGTTAGATATGAAATTCAATTGAAAACTAAAAAATAAGAAAATAAAAAAGTAATTATAGCCCTACAGGACCTTGTTTATAGATCTCATAAGCTTCATCAACTGAGATATTATCATGAACTATAGCTCTCACGGCTTTAATCATGCCAATAGGTTTATCCGATTGGAAAATATTGCGACCCATATCCACACCTCTTGCACCTTTGTCAACTGCATTCTTAGCCATCTGCAGTGCATCTCTTTCATCGATTTTCTTCCCTCCAGCAATTACGATTGGTGCTGGGCAAATGCTAGTTACTTCCTCAAAATTTTCACAATAATAAGTTTTTACAAAAGTAGCTCCCATTTCTGCAGCCATTCTACTTGCCATTCCTAGATAACGTGCATCTCTCACCATTTCTCTCCCTACTGCAGTAACAGCTAATGTAGGGATACCATATTGTTGTCCCCAATTAACTAATTTTGAAAGATTCATTAATGTTTGTTTTTCATATTCTCCGCCAACAAAGATAGAACATGTTATAGCAGATACATTTAATCTCAATGCATCGTCTACAGCTACATTGATTTCTTCATTTGAGAGTTCTTTTAGCATACTGGCTCCTGCGGAAACTCTTAAAACTATTGGAATATCAAATTCAGCTGGGACACAATTTCTAAGCATACCACGTGTTAGCATTAAAGCATCTGCATATTCAAATAAAGGTGTCATATCTGCAAAACATTTCAACTGACCAGGGACATTTCCAAAATACCCATGATCTATAGCCAGCATTACACAACGTCCACTCTTGGGCTTAATTATTCTATTTAATCTGTTTTGAAAGCCCCAATCACCTACTACTACCATTTATAATTCACTTTTTATACTATTAGTTATATTTATAGTTAATTTTTGTAAATTAATTAACGATCTTTATTTTATTTTTACTAAAAATTGGAGATTACAAAGTTTCATAAGAAATTAGTTAAATAACACTTAAAAATTCCCCAACTCTACTTTTTATTTTTGAGACAATTTTCACAGAGATATTTCTTCTAATAAATTCTTTAATCAAATTCAAACGATAAGTACTTATTTTTTTTATTATTAATGCTTTAGATAGTTGTTCAATCAAATCATCTTCATAAATATTATCAACAGTTTCAAGAATGGAAACAACATAATTCACCTCACTTATAAATCGGGAAATATCTTGTTGAAGAAGCTTTTGTTGCTCTTGTTCATCAAGAATCTCTAAAGCTCTTTTTAGAATTTGTTCTTCAAATTTTAATTTTTCTTTCCATGGCGTTTGAAAAATATGTTGGTGTGTATCTATTATCAATGAATCTTTATCTTTTACTTTAATTTTACTAATATCGGGTTCATCGAGTAAATAGATTGTCTTACTTCCTCTAAAATTTTCGGGTAATATACCATCGCCTACTCTATTTAATATTTCTTCAGAATATTCAAAAGAATCATCTTTTATAATATAAGCGGGATAATTAAAAATTTTAGCATGAATTAGACTAAAAATTCCATAAGTACCAAAAGTTTGAATTAAATTTCTAAGGTTTATTCTCCCTTCTGCCTCTCTCTCTGCTTCAGGAGAAATAGTAACCATATGAAGGTCAATTTTTTCATAGCCCCTTATAATTCCTTTAGTATCTACAAATACTATAAATTGGTGCTTTGGACATACTGCATTTATAGGTACTTGAATTTTAATAGTTCCAAACTTTTTTTGTGAAAAAATAGCTTCGGGAATATTAATATTTTTTACTATTCCACATGTAGGGCATTTTACTTCGAGTACTTTAAATGTATTACTCATTTTTTAAATTAGCTAATTTAATCCTATCCTAATAATAATACATCAACTCTACATAAAAAGATTAACAAATTTCTTAAAATCTAATGTAAGCCATTTAGGATTAGTGTAATTACATTTTTGTAACAAAACGTTCATTTTCAAAGTTGAATAATTTTTTATTCCAATTATTATAATCCAAAACATAATTATGACCACATACTGTTTTGATATTTCGTTTTTTAACGAATTCCTTTATTCTTTTAACTCCCTCCATGGCTGAATGACCGGGACCATAAGGATTTAAAATAAGATTTTCTTCTCTTAAGAAAAAATAATCACAAATAAAAAGTGTATCTTCAAAAATATAAAATGTAAAGCCTGGTGTATGTCCATTAATAAAATGAGCTTCAATACCTTCAAGTTTAAAATCATGTTCAAATTTCTTATCAAATGGGTGCCTACTAGCAATTGGATGTTCTGAATCTTTCTTATGGATCCAAATAAAGGTTGTATAATAAGCCCTATAAAGATTAGATGCTCCTAGAAAATGATGGTGTGTAAATAAAATTTTATCCATCGGTTCTAAATCCTTACTGAATGTAGAAGGACAATCAATCCATATATTCTTACCCTTTATTTTAATACAATATGCGGAATGCTCAAATCCTAATTTAGGGTAAGAATTTAAACGATCAATTTTATTATTAATTTTAGAACTCACAATTGAATATTTTTGAGAACACTCTTCTGCGGTAATAAACTTTTCATGAGATGCGCTACAAAAAGGACAGAATTCTGGATAATAACCAATTATATTATACCCGCATCTTTTACAAACGTATTGTTCTTTCAATAATTTCATTTTTCTAGGAAAAAATCACTTCAAAGAAACTCTCTTTAAATTAATTCTTCTTAAATATGTAAAAAGTTTTTTTAAAAAATTAATTAATTCCATTATGAAAATAGATATTTCTAAAGAAGATTCGGAATTAATGTATAATTTTGTACATCGAATAATTACAGAAGTAGGACCAAGAATACCTTGTAGTTCTCAAGAAGCTAAAGCCGCTGAAATTATTGAAAAAGAATTTAAAAAATCCTGTGATGAAGTTTTAGTGGAAGATTTCACTTGTCATCCGAAAGCATTTTTAGGTTGGATTAAGCTGGATATGATTATGATTGTAATATCGATTCTTCTTTATTTCTTAAGTCAAATATTTACAAATTATTACTGGTTGTTGATTATAGCTATATTTTCCTTTTTGTTTGTATTAATCCCTTTTTTGGTTATGTGGGAGGAATTTTTTAATTATAAGGAGTTTATAGATCCAATATTTCGTAAAAAAACCTCCAAAAATGTAATTGGGAAATTTAAACCGAAAGGTAAGCTAAAAAAAGTCATAATTTTCTCGAGCCATATGGATAGTGCTATTGAATTTAAATTGTTGAAACTTTTAGGATGGAAATTTATACCCATTGCATTTGGGGGAATATTCATAATGTCAATGGGGCTAATTCTTTCATTTTCACATCTTTTATTTATTTTGATTGGTATAATTAGCTTAAAGGCAATTTTTTTTAATGTGATGATTTGGACTCTCATTATAGGAAGCCCATGTATTATAGGACTCTATTTTTTTGTACCACTGGGAGATAAGGGAAATGTAGTACCTGGTGCGGTAGACAATCTAAGTAGTTGCTCAGTTGTTCAAGGATTAGGACGATATTTAAAAAAAAAAAGGGATTTAATCCCAAATAATACTGAAATAAGATTAATAAGCTTTGGTTGTGAAGAAGCGGGTTTGAGAGGGGCATATCGGTATGTAGAAGCTCATTATGAAGAGTTAAAAAAATATGATGCAGAAGTTGTAAATATGGATGGCCTTGAGTCTCCTGATCATTTTCAAATAATAGAATTTGAGCCTACTACGAGAACTTGGCATTCAAAGGAAGTTATTCAAAAGCTATTAAAGGCGACAAAATTAGTTGAGGTTAAAGCAAAACGATTTGGGGCAGGAAAATTAGAAAAAACGGTTGGGCGCTTAAGTGGGGGTTCCGATGCAGCAGCATTTTCAAAAGCAGGTATTAAAGCAGGATTTCTGAATTCCGCAGATTGGAAGACACGTTCAAATTATTATCATCAATCTACAGATACATTAGATAAAATCAAAATGGGAACATTAGAGTGCGCATTAAAAATATGTATTGCTTTTCTAATGAATGAAAAAAATATTGATTATTAATTTTCATAATCATGTTTTTCTTAAAGGCATTCCAGATAATGATCCTGTAAAATTTCCCTGATCATAAGCAAGCACTCCGTTTACGAAAACATATTCAACGCCTTCAGAATATAATCGAGGATTTTCATACGTTGCTTTATCAATTATTTTATCTGCATCAAATATGGTGATATCCGCCCAATATCCTTCTTTAAGTAAGCCTCGATCTTTTAATCCCAATTTCTGTGCAGGAAATGAAGTCATTTTTCTAATTGCATCATGTAAAGTAAATAATTTTTTTTCACGGACATATTTTCCTAATACCTGAGTAAATGTGCCATTGCAATAAGGATTTGGAAAGACTTCAGAATTTTCTGGTATTATTAACCCATCAGAGGCAATCATAGAAAGGGGATGCACAATTGTTACAATATTATCTTCAGCAGTTATTGAAAGATAGGTTGCATTTACAGCGCCATTTTGATCTATTAAAATTTCAATAATTGCTTCTCTTGGATCGATTTTTTTCTCTAATGAAATTTGGTATACATGTTTACCGTTATATTCTTTACTTTTAGGAGCATTTATATATACCTTCACCCAATCTTTATCTTCCTTGATATTCAAAAAACTCCCAGCGATCACACTCATTTCTCGAAGTATCTTACTTTTTAAATCATTGTCGATTTTAGATTTTTTTAAAATATCTATCGCACGAGGAATATCTACTCTTTCATTTGATTGGTAAATCCAAGGCGGTACCATAGCAAACAAAAAGGTATAATTTGATGCATGAGGAAAAACATCAAAAGTTACATCTAAACCCTCTTCACGGGCTCTCTCGACAATTTTACAAGCTTTTCTGATGTCTCCTGGCCAAAATCCAAAGGGTTTAAAATGAGAAATCTCTACTGGTATCCCAGATCTAGCAATCTTAACTGCTTCTTTCGTAGCTCTTACTAATCCGCTTCCAAATCCGCGAAAATGAGTAGTATATATCCCATCATATTCACTAACGACTTTACAGAGCTCAATTATTTCATCAGTTTTGGCAAAAGAACCCGGGGGATAATCTAAACCTGTAGACATACCGAATGCACCCTGTTCCATTTGTTCTCTTAGGATATCTTTCATTTTTTTCAATTCTTCAGAATTTGGTGCTCTTTTGTCTAAACCAAGGGCTAAAATCCTTATCATCGAATGACCTACTAAAGGAACAATATTAATTGGAATTTTTTTTCGCTCTAAATCGTCTAAATATTCACTCAATTTACGATATACTTTATATTTATCTCCAGATGAAATGAGAGATCTGAATATATCATAAATTTCATCTCCAGCTCTCTCTGGATCGATTGGTGTCATTGAAAATCCACAATTCCCAACAACATGAGTAGTTACTCCTTGTGTCAATATATTCTCACCTCGACTTAAAAAAATTGTTTGATCTGAATGTGTGTGAATATCAATAAAACCAGGTGAAATTATTAAACCTAAAGCATCAATTACTTCATCAATATCTTCATTTCTAATGGTACGAGCAATTTCTTTGATTTTACCATTTTTAATTAGTATATATGCTTTAAACCAAGGATTTCCTGTTCCATCAATTATTTTTCCATTCTTGATTAAAAAAGAGTTTTTATTAGAGTTTTGTCCTTTCATAAAAATCAGAATTTTTTATTTTTTTATTAAAATTGATCTTTATTTTTTGTGATATAAATATTGAATTATTTATATACTCTTGAAATCCTTACTGAAAATACTATC